>NZ_JBIAXC010000012.1:0-210958 GCF_042896295.1 Kitasatospora sp. NPDC001309
CTTTCCTGGTCTTGGCCCTGGCCCGGGGGGCGCGCCCCCGCGGGGCCCGCCCCCCCGCCGCCGGGGGGGGGGGGGCGGGCCCGCCCGGCCCGCCCCCCCCCCCCCGACGCCTGACAGGGCATCAGTATTGACGGTCCGTCATTCCTGACGAGCGGTCAGAGCGGCAGCAGATCGGGCCGCTTGGCCTCCACGTGGTCGCCCGAGGACTCCCCGCGCAGGCGCCGGCCGACCCAGGGGATCAGGAACTCCCGCGCCCACTGGAGGTTCTCCCGCCGCTGGTCGGCCGGGGTGAGCGCGCGGGCGGTCGGCCACGGGGCCTCCGGGTCGTCCTGGGTGCGCAGGCCGAGCGAGCGGGCGGCCAGCAGGGCGACCCGCTGGTGGCCCTCGGGGGAGAGGTGCAGCCGGTCCTCGCTCCAGGCCCGGCGGTCCTGCACCGCGCGCAGCGACCACAGGTCGGCGACCTTGCAGTCGTAGCGGTCGGCGACGGCCCGCATGTGGCCGTTGTAGGTGGCGATCTTGCCGCGCAGGTGCTTGATCAGCGGCACCTCGCGGGTGTCGAAGCCGGTGCAGATCAGCACCGTCCCGGCGTTCTCGGCGAGTTGGGCGACGGCGGCCTCGAAGCGGACGGCCACCTCGTCCGGGTCGCTGCCGGGCCGGAGGATGTCGTTGCCGCCGGCGCAGAAGGTGACCAGGTCGGGCTGGAGCCGGCGGACCTGCGGCACCTGCTCGGCCACGATCTGGTCCAACAGCCGCCCCCGCACCGCCAGGTTGGCGTAGCGGAACCCGCCCGGCGGCCGCCCGTCGGAGAGCAGCCCGGCCAGGCGGTCGGCCCAGCCGGCGAACGCGCCGTCGGCACCGGGGTCGTTCAGGCCCTCGGTGAAGCTGTCCCCGAGGGCGGCGTACGAACTGAGGTCAAGGGTCTCCTGGAGGTTCGGCATGAAAGAGATAGTTCACCCATTCAAGTGACCTACGCCACCGTAGGTGAGCCTGGCGGAACGTGAGATGGGCCACGTACGCTCTACGGCCCCGCCCGGGCGGCAGAGCGGCCGCTCCGGCAAAGCACAAGGTCCGCTCCCCCTTCCGCTTTCCGGCGCGCCCGGACGATGCTCGAAGGACGGCGCGCCGCTCCGGCCGCCGTACCTTCCCTGGGGGAGCACCGGCCATGAACAGCTCCGAGCACTGGACCGTCGACGACCGCTGCACCAACTGCGACGTCGCCCGGCAGCTCGCGCCCGACCTGATCCGGGAGCGCGACCGCAAGTCCGAACTGGTCCGCCAGCCGCGCGACGAGGCCGAGCGCCGCCAACTGCTCGCCGCCGCCCACGCCTGCCCGACCCGTTCCATCCGCCCCGGCAACGGCCCGCTCGACCGGGCCACCGACCCCTTCCCGCTGGCCCTCGACGAGGCCGGCGAGGTGCTGCTGCTGGGCCACAACTCCCGGCGGACCGCGGGGGCCACCGCCTACCTCTGCCGCCGCCCCCACGGCTGGGCGATGATCGACACGCCCCGCTGGAGCGAGGCCCTCGCGGCCCGCTACGAGGCGCTCGGCCCGGTCACCGACGTCCTGCTCACCCACCGCGACCACGCGGCGCACGGCCGCGCCTACGCCGACCGGCTGGGCGCCCGGCTCTGGATCCACGAGGGCGACCTCGCCGCCGCCCCGGACGCCGACCGGGTGCTGCGCGGCACCGCCCCGGTGGAGGTCTCGCCCGGCCTGGTCGCCCACCCCTTCCCCGGCCACACCCGCGGCAGCGTGCTGTACGTCGCCGACGAGCGGTACTGCTTCACCGGCGACAGCCTGTACTGGTCCCGCACCAACCGGGACATCGAGGTGCAGGAGGCGGTGACCTGGTACTCGATCGAGGAGCAGGCGGCCTCGCTGGAGCGGAGCCTGGACGCGCTGCGCTTCGAGTGGCTGCTGCCCGGCCACGGCGACAAGCACCGGATGCCCGCCGAGGAAGCGGACCGCCGGCTGCGCGCCCTCGCCGTCCGGGCCCGCGCACTGCGGACCGAGCCGGTGGACTTCGCCGCGGTGCGCTGGTGACCGGTGCGGCCCGCCGGTGAACCGATCCGGCCCGGCCCGCCGCTGAGCCGACTCCGGGCCGTCGGCGACCGGTGCGGCCCGCCGGTCCGTGCGCCGGGGCTCGCGCCGGGTGCGCGGGGGGTTGCGCCCGCCGGGGGCGCCCGCGCGGGTGTGCGAGCGGGGATCGCGAGGCAGCCGCCTGAGCAGCGACCCGCAGCTCCGCACCCGAACTCCCCGCGATCCTAGGACGGTTGAGCAATGCCCACGCACACCCCGGCACGTACGGCGCGGCCCCGGCGCTACCTGATGTGCCGGCCGACGTACTTCACGGTGGACTACGCGATCAACCCGTGGATGGACCCGGCGCAGCCCACCGACACCGCGCTCGCCGTCCGCCAGTGGGAGCGCCTGCACCGCACCTTCCGCCGCCTCGGCCACACCGTCGAGCTGATCGACCCGGTGCCCGGCCTGCCCGACATGGTCTACGCCGCCAACGGGGCGACCGTCCTGGACGGCCGGGCCCTGGTGGCGACCTTCCGCCACCAGGAGCGGGCCGCCGAGTCCGAGGCCTACCAGTCCTGGTTCCGGCTGCACGGCTACCGCGCGGTGCGCCGCGCCGGGTACGTCAACGAGGGCGAGGGAGACCACCTGGTGGTCGGGCGCCGGGTGCTCGCCGGTACCGGCTTCCGCACCTCGCGGGCCGCCCACGCCGAGGCGGAGGAACTGTTCGGCGTCCCCGTGGTCAGCCTGACCCTGGTCGACCCGCGCTTCTACCACCTGGACACCGCACTGGCCGTGCTCTCCGACGACCACGTCATGTACTACCCGGAGGCCTTCGACGCCCACAGCCGCTCCGTGCTGCGCACCCTCTACCCGGACGCGATCCTCGCCGACCGGGCCGACGCCGAGGTGTTCGGACTGAACGCGGTCTCGGACGGCCGCCGGGTGCTGCTCCCGGACACGGCCAAGAACCTGGCCGGCCGGCTCGCCGAGGAGGGCTACGAGCCGATCCCGGTGGACGTCTCCGAGCTGCTCAAGGGCGGCGGCGGGGCGAAGTGCTGCACCCTGGAGCTCAGGCTCTGACCGCACCCGGACGCCGGAAGCGGCGGCGGCCCGCCCGTGGCCGTACCGAGCGGGCCGCCGAACCGTGGGACGTCAGGCGCCCAGCCAGAGGTCCGGCCCGAACACCTCGTAGTGGATGTCCGCCGCCGGGACGCCCGCCGCGAGCAGCTGGCCGCGTACGGCGCGCAGGAAGGGCAGCGGTCCGCACAGGTAGGCGGTGGTGCCGGCCGGGACCTCGACGGTCGACAGGTCGACCAGGCCGGTGCGCTCGGCCGGCCAGTCGCCGAGCGGCTGCTCGTAGAAGACGTGGGCGTCGGCGTCGGCGAGCCGGGCGGTCAGCTGCTCCAGGTCGGCGCGGAAGGCGTGGCTGAGCTGGTCGCGGTCGCCGTGCACCGAGACGATCCGCCGGGTGGAGCCGGTGGCGGCGAGGTGGTCGAGCATCGCCGTCATCGGGGTGTTGCCGATGCCGGCGGAGGCGAGCAGCACCGGGCCGTCGCCGTCGGCGAGGCTGATGTCGCCGAGCGGGGGCGCCAGTTCGACGGTGTCGCCGGCGTGCAGGTGGTCGTGCAGGTGTCCGGAGACCTCGCCGCCGGGCTCGCGCTTGACGCTGAACCGCAGGGCGCCGTCGGCTCCGCCGGACAGGCTGTACTGGCGGATCTGGTGGGCGCCGTCGGCGAGGCGGGTGCGCACCGAGACGTACTGGCCGGGGCGGGAGGCGGGGGCGGGGCGGCCGTCGGCCGGGCGGACCAGGTAGCTGGTGACGGTCGAGGTCTCCTGGTGGCGGGCGACCACCGTGTACGGGCGCCACAGGTCGGCCGGGTCGCCGCCGGCCGCGGCCTCGGCGCGCAGCCGGTCCTCGATCGCGGTCAGCGCGTTGGCCATCAGCCAGTACACCTCGTCCCAGGCGGCGGCGACCTCCGGGGTGACGGCCTCGCCGAGCACCTCGACGATCGCCGCGAACAGGTGCTCGCGGACGATCTTGTACTGGGCGCTCTCGATGCCGACCGAGACGTGCTTGTGGGCGATCCGGGCGAGCATCGCGTCCGGCCGCTGGTCGGGGTGGCCGATCAGCGCGGAGGCGAAGGCGGCTATCGAGCCGGCCAGCGCCTCGCGCTGGGTGCCGTTGGCCTGGTTGCCCCGGTTGAAGAGGTCGCGCAGCAACTCGGGGTGGGCGGCGAACAGCCGGTCGTAGAAGCGCGGGGTGATGTCACCGATCGCGCCGCCCACGACGGGCAGGGTGGCCTCGACGACCTCGGCGGACTTCGCGGACAGCATCGGAGGAGCTCCTGACGGTAGCTGAGAACTGGTATCTGAGACTCTTATTTAATGCCGTGGGCGCCGGCCGACCCCTCGGGGGCGGGGTCAGTCGGCGGGTCGGGCGGTGAGGCCGAGCAGGACCGGTCCGGTGGGGGAGGCCACCAGCTGGTCGATGCTGAGCGGGTCGAGCGCGGCGAAGAACGCCTCCTGGGCGGTGCGCAGCGCCCCGCGCAGCCGGCAGGCGGCCCGCAGCGGGCACGGCGGGTCGTCCTCGCAGCCGACCACGTCGCCGACGCCCTCCAGTTCGCGCAGCAGCAGGCCGAGCGAGCCGGTCCGCCCGGCGAAGGTGATCATCAGCCCGCCGCCGCGTCCGCGCCGGGCCTCCACCACCCCGAGGTGCTGCAGCCTGCTGACCACCTTGGCCGCGTGGGTGTACGGCACGCCGACCGACTCGGCCACCTCGCGGGTGGTCGGGTTCTCGCCCTCGCCGATCACGGCGAGCCGCATGGCGATGCGGAGGGCGATGTCGGTGCTCTTGGTCAGCCTCACGTTCGAAACGCTATCGAATACGACTCCAGAACTCCAATTTCCCGCACGAGGCGATCCGGCGGTGACCCCGACCGCGACCCCGACTGCGATCCCGGCGGTGATCCCGACCGCGATCCCGACTGCGATCCGAGCGCATCCCGGTCGAATCTGAACAGTTGGCGACATTACCGATCAACTCCTGACGTGCCGTCACCACCCGATCTACGCTTCGCAGCGGCTCCGGAGCCAGATCCCTTCGGCACCACCCTTCACCACCTCCCCCTGGTTCGACCTCCCCTGGAGAATCCGTGAGATCACCGCGCGCACCCCGGCGCACCTGGACGGCCGTGGCGGCGATATCCGCAGCCACGGCCGCGCTGCTCTCCCAGCCCGCCACCGCCGAGGCCGCCGCGCCCCCGCCGACCGTGGCGGCCCACGTGCCGGTGGCGCCCTACCCGGCCGGTGTGGCGCTCACTCCGGACGGCGCCCGGGCCTACGTGACCAGCCAGAGCACCGGCACGGTCAGCGTGCTCGACACCGCGAGCCGGACGGTGACCGGCAGCTTCACCGCCGGCACCGGCTCGTACGCGGTCGCCGTCTCGCCCGACGGCAAGCACGCCTACCTGACCCACCACCTGGACAACGCGGTCAGCGTCGTGGACACCGCGAGCGGCACCGTCACCGCGACCGTCCCGGTCGGCGTCCAGCCCTGGGGCCTGGCGCTCTCGCCGGACGGCGCCCGCGCCTACGTCAGCAACGCCGGGGCCGGCACCGTCAGCGTGCTGGACACCGCGAGCGGCACCGTCACCGCCACCGTCCCGGTCGGGGCCGAGCCGCACGGGCTCGCCGTCTCGCCCGACGGCAAGCGGCTGTACGTCGCCGCCTCCGGCGCCAAGGCGGTGAACGTGGTCGACACCGCGAGCAACGCGGTGAGCGCCACCGTCGCGGTCGGCCACAGCGCCTTCGGCCTGGCGCTCAGCCCCGACGGCAGCCGGCTGTGGGCCGCCGACGGGGACGACACCACGGCCGCCGTGCTCGACACCGGCGCCAACACCCTGGTCGGCACCGTCACGGTCGGCAACGGCCCCTACGCGGTGGCCCTCGCTCCGGACGGCTCCACCGCCTACGTCTCCAACTACGCCGACAACACGCTGAGCGTCATCGACGCGGCCAGCCGGACCGTCACCGCGACCGTCCCGGTGGGTGCCAGTCCGTACACCCTGGCGCTGAGCGCCGACGGGCGGCGCGGCTACCTCGCCGACTTCACCGGCGACGCCGTCGACGTGCTGAACTTCCCGCTGCCGGTGCCCGTGGTGACCGGGATCAGCCCGAACGGCGGCTCCGGGGTCGGCGGCACCACGGTGACCATCGCCGGCACCGACCTCAACGGCGCCACCGCCGTCACCTTCGGCGCGGCCGGCCCGGCCACCTCGTTCAGCTGCACGAAGACCAGCTGCACCGCGACCGCCCCCGCCACCACCGTGACCGGCCCGGTCGACGTCCAGGTCACCACGCCCGGCGGCACCAGCGCCGCCGTCGCCGCCGACCGCTTCGGCTACACCGCGCCCAGCGCCCACCTGGCCGTCGCGCTCACCGCGACCCCGGTCACCGACCTGCTCTCCGGCCGGGTCGACTACACCGTCACCCTCACCAACCAGGGCCCGGACCCGATCACGGCGGCCACCGTCGCCGCGGCCCTGCCCACCGGGCTGACCAGCACCTCGGCCGACTGCACGGTCGCGGCGGGCAAGCTCACCTGCACGCTGGCCGCCCCGCTCGCCAAGGGCGCCAGTACCACCCGGCACTTCTCCGTCCGGGTCGGCGCGCTGAGCCTGGTCACCTCCTGGGACGTCACCGTGGCCCGCACCGCCGGCGCCCCCGCCGACCCCTCGCCCGCCACCAGCAAGGCGACCCGCAACTGCACCTCCGTCCTCGGCCTGCTGATCACCTGCCGCTGATCACCCGCAGCTGACCACCTGTTGCTGGGCGCCCCCTCGGAGGCCCCGTCCGGACCGCCGGGCGGGGCCTCTCCGTGCCCGCTCCCGCCCTTCCTCCTGGACTATGTGTCCGGATCGGACGTACAGTCCAGCCATGCCTGCCGAAACCCCCGACCCACGCGTGCGGACCTGGTCGCCGGTCTGCCGCGCGGTCGCCCAGCTGCTGGGGCCGTACGCCGAGGTGGTCCTGCACGACACCGCCACCGACCGGGTGCTGGCCATCTGGAACCCGCTGACCCCGCGCGCGCCCGGCGACCCGTCCCTGCTCGGCGAGCTGGACGAACTGGACCCCTCGGCCCCGGACGTCTACGGGCCGTACGAGAAGCTGCTGCCGGACGGCCGGCGGCTCTCCTCGGTGAGCGCGGTGCTGCGGGACGACGCCGGCCGGCCCTCGGCGGTGCTCTGCGTCAACCTGGACCGCGGCCCGCTGGACCAGGCCGCCGCCCTGCTGGCCAACTTCGCGGCCCCCACCGCCCCCCGCCCCGAGCCGCTGTTCGAACGCGACTGGACGGAGCGGATCAACGAGGTGGTCGGCGGCCACGTCCGCGCCCAGGGCCGCCCGCTGGAGCGCTTCACCCGCGAGGACCGGCTCGCCGTGCTGCGCGAACTGGACGCGGCCGGGGTGTTCGCCGTCCGCCGCGCCGTCCCCGCCGTGGCCGTGGCGCTGCGGATCTCCCGCTCCACCGCCTACGCCCTGCTCGCCGAGCTCAAGCACCCCGCCATGCCCAGGAAGAACTGAGGAGCACCCGATGACCCAGCTGCCCGACTTCCGGCTCGAAACCTACTTCACCCGTTGGGAGTTCACCGCCCGACACCACCTCACCGCCTCCGACGCCCAGACCATGACGATGGCCGAACTCCTCGCCCTGGCCGGCCCGGAGGACCGCGAGGCCTGGGACACCCTGGCGCTCGGCTACACCGAGACCTTCGGCGACCCGGGCCTGCGGCGGGCGATCGCCGGGATGTACGAGCGGGTCGACGCGGACGACGTGATCTGCTTCGGCGGCGCCCAGGAGGGGATCAACCTCGCCATGCAGGTGCTGCTGGAGCCGGGCGACCACGCGGTGGTGGTGACCCCCAACTACCAGTCGGCGGAGACCGTTCCGCTCTCGCTCTGCGAGGTCACCGGCGTCGCCCTGGACGAGCGGCAGGACTGGGCGCTCGACCTGGACGCGGTCGAGGCGGCGCTGCGGCCGAACACCAAGGTGCTCTCGGTCAACTTCCCCAACAACCCGACCGGCACCCTGATCGACGCCGCCGACCTCGCCCGGCTCGCCGGACTCTGCGAGGAGCGCGGCATCCGGCTGTTCTCCGACGAGGTCTACCGCGGCCTGGAACGCGACCCGGCCCGCATCCTGCCGCAGGCCGCCGACCTCTCGGCCACCGCGCTCTCGCTCAACGTGACCTCCAAGTCGCTCGGCCTGCCCGGCCTGCGGATCGGCTGGATCGCCTGCCGGGACCGCGAGCTGCGCACCCGGCTGGAGCGGGCCAAGCACTACACCACCATCTGCAACTCCGCCCCGAGCGAGGTGCTGGCCCGGATCGCGATCACCGCCCGGGAGGGGATCCTCGCCCGCAACCGGGCGGTCATCGCGGCGAACCTGCCGCACTTCGACGCCTTCTTCGCCGAGTTCCCCGAACTCTTCGACTGGCGCGCCCCGGACGGCGGCTGCGTGGCCTACCCGCGCTACCTCGGACCGGACGGCGTGGAGGACTTCTGCACCGCGCTGGTCGAGCAGGCCGGCGTGCTGCTGATGCCCGCGAGCATGTTCCGCTCCGAGCTCACCCCCACCCCGGCCGACCGCTTCCGGATCGGCGTCGGCCGCCGCGACCCGGGCCCGGCGCTGGAGGCCTTCGCCGACTGGCTGCGCAAGCGCTGAGCCGTCCTGCCCCGCCGGCGACGGCCCGGGCGGGAGGCGGGCGGGCGGGAGGCATCCGGACGGGGGCGGCCGGGTGGACACGGCGCGGGGGGGGGGGGCCCCGGGGGGGGGGCCGCCCCCCCCCCCCCGCGCCCCCCCGGGGGGGGGCCGGGGGCCCGCCCCCCTGGGCGCNNACGTACGTGGGGGGGGGGGGGGGGGGGGGGGGGGGGGGGGGGGGGGGGGGGGGGGGGGGGCCGCCCGGGGGGCGGGCCCCCCCGCGCGCCCCCCCCCCCCCCCCCCGCCGCAGGCGACCGCAGGGGTCAGAGCTGCTGCCAGGCCGGCTTGGCCGCGTAGGTGTCGCGGAAGTAGTCGGCGAGCTTGAGGCGGGAGGCGGCGGCCTCGTCCACCACCACGGTGGCGTGCGGGTGCAGCTGCAGCGCCGAGGCGGGGACGACGGCGGCCAGCGGGCCCTCGACGGCCAGCGCGACGGCCTCGGCCTTGGCCTCGCCGGTGGCCAGCAGCACCAGGTGGCGGGCCTCCAGGATGGTGCCGATGCCCTGGGTGATGACGTGGTGCGGGACCTCGTCGATGCTGTCGAAGAACCGGGCGTTGTCGACCCGGGTCTGCCGGGTCAGGGTCTTGATCCTGGTCCGGGAGGAGAGCGAGGAGCAGGGCTCGTTGAAGCCGATGTGGCCGTCCGTGCCGATGCCGAGGATCTGCAGGTCCACGCCGCCGGCCTCGGCCAGCGCGCGGTCGTAGGCGGTGGCGGCCGCGGCGATGTCGGCGGCGTTGCCGTCCGGGCCCAGGAAGGACTCCTCGGTCAGGCCGAGCGGCTCCACGACCTCCTTCAAGACCACCGAGCGGTAGGACTCCGGGTGGCCGGCCGGCAGGCCGACGTACTCGTCCAGCTGGCAGATGCGCGCCCGGGAGGCGTCCAGGCGGCCGTCGCGGACCCGCTCGGCGAGGGCCTGGTAGATCGGCAGCGGGGTCGAGCCGGTCGCGACGCCGAGCAGGGCCTCGGGCTTGCCGGTCAGCAGATCGGTGATCGCCGCGGCGATGAGTTCGCCGGCCGCTGGGGCGTCAGGGACGATCACGATTTCCATACTGGGTCCACCGTTCTGAGGCGAGGCTGAGGTCTAGACCTCCGAGGTCTAGACCAGTTTGCCGTGAACGGGGCCCCCAGGTCCACCCGGGGCCGGTCTCCGGGCCGGATGTTCTGCCTGGTGAGGGCTTTCCGGTGCCCGGGCCACCCGGGCCGCCCGGGCCGCCCGGGCCGCCCGAGAAGGCGGGGGAGGCCGGGGAGGCCGGGACGCCCGAGGAGCCGGGGCCCGAAGGCCCCGGCTCCCGGTGCCCGGAGGTCCGGGCTTCCCTGTCTTACGGAGGTGTCCTTCCGGACGGCGCCCCTCCGGCGGCCGATCGGGGTCCGGCCCACCGGAGCGGAGCGCGCCGGATCAGAACGGGTTGGTACAGGTGGTCACCTGCTTGGCGGCGTCCAGCGCCGGGCCGGCGGTGGCGCAGATGATGCGGGGGGCGGTGGCGGTGACCTTGGGGGTGACGGCCTGGGCGGAGCCGAGTCGGACGGTCGTCGCACTGGCGACCGTCTCCCACGGGCTGCCCCAGGCCTGCTGGGTGCGCACCTCTACCTGAACCATCGTCAACTGGGTGGGGTCCGCGCTGACCTGGGCGATGCCGACGATGCCTTCACCGTCGGCCTGGTGCGTGATGCAGGGGCGGTTGAGCACCGTGGCGCAGGCCGCGGTGCCGGCCTCGGACGTCGCCGTGGCGGCCACGGCGGGGGCGGCCGACAGCCCGGCGATCCCTGCCACCGTCATCATCACGGCTGCAATCCGAGTGCGCATGATACGAACCTCCTTGGAAATAAAGGGAATCTCACTTCTTGAGATGAGTCTTGCACACATCATGAGATCGGCAAGTGTGCGTTGCGTCACACCCATGGTGACGGTTCAACTACTGGCTGCAATCGTTCGCCGGATGTTCAGCGCACGGACAAGTCGCGGCCTGACGGATGATCAGTAGGTCCGCAGCGCCCAGGGCGTTCGCCAAGTTCCCGACCTGCAAGGGTTCGTGGCCGATCGCGCCCGCGGCCGGGGTCCCGCGAGGAGTGGCGGGAGGCCGGGAGGAGTCCCGTCCGTGCGGCCGGGGAGGGTCGGAGCGGCCCGGGGCCCGGTTCCACGTACTCCGGGTCCGCCCGTTTGACCAGGCCTTGAACCACCCTTTTGTCGAAAGCGATCGTCCGGGCCCCGGCCCGCCCCGCCCTTCGTCCGGACTCCTTCACCCGTCCGGGTAAGCGCCTTGCCTCCGGGGCGAATCGGACGGATACCATCGAACCGATCCCACGGAGGTGGCGGCGTGGCCACGGTCATCGTGCAACTACCCAACCAGAGGCCGGAGTCGGCGCCCGGCACGGCGCCCGCACTGCTGCGGATGGGCCCCGGCGAGACCGCGGTGTTCGGCCGCGGCGAGCCCGCCCGGCCCGTCCCCATCCCACTGCCCGACCAGGGCGTCTCCCGCCGGGCCGGCGAAGTGGTCGCCGCCGAGGACTACTGGCTGCTGTCCAACTTCTCCACCACCGCCACCTACGTGGTGGAGAACCTCGAAGGGGCGGGGGAGCACGTCAAGGTCGCCCCCGGCCGGCTCGGCGCACCCGTCCCCTTCGAACTCTCCCGGGTCCTGCTGCCCGCCCTCGGCGAGCCCGCCGCCTTCAAGGTCTTCGCCCCGCAGCACTCCTACCTGGACGGCCACTCCGCCGGCGCGGACGGCGAACGCACCGTCAGCCCCTTCGCCCTGGACCCGACCGCCAAGTACTTCCTGGTGCTGCTCGCGCTCTGCGAACCCCGGCTGCGCTCGCCCTCCGCCGCCGCCGTCCCCGGGGCGACCGAGGTGCTGGCCCGGCTGCGCGCCCTGCCCGCCTGCCACGGGCTGACCCGCTCGGCGGTGAACTACCACATCGACTACCTGGTCGGCGCCAAACTGCGGCTGCGCGAGCCGTACGAGGAGGGCCCGGCCGGGGGCAAACGCGAGGAACTGGTCGCCCTGGCCCTGCGCTTCGACCTCGTCCGGGAGGAGCACCTCGCGCTGCTGCCGCCCCGGCGCCCGGCCACCCGGCCGTGACCCCGGCCGACCCGCCGGGGCCGCCACCCGGTTCACGGCCGCCCTTCGAGGTGCCCCCGGGCTACCTCCTGGCCGGCTACCGCACCGGCGCCTTCCTCGGCGCGGGCGCCTGGGGCAGCGTCTACGCCGCCGAGGGCCCGGACGGCTCCCCGGCCGCCGTCAAGCTGCTCGGACCGGCCCGCTCCAGCCCCGGCCAGCGCCGCACGGCGGCCCAGATGGCCGCCGGGGAACTGCGGTTCAGCCGCCGCGCCGACCACCCCCACCTGATCCGCACCCTCGCCGTGGTCACCGTCGACGACCCCGGCCGCCCCGAACTGGACGGCGCCGTCGCGCTGGTGATGGAACGCGCCGCCCGCAGCCTCCAGGACCTGCTCGCCACCGCGCGCCCCGGCCGGGCCGTCCCCGGCGCCGAGCGGATCCTCGCCGAGGTGTGCGCCGGACTGACCCACATGCACCGGGCCGGCTGGGTGCACGGGGACCTCAAACCGGCCAACATCCTGCTGATGCCCGACGGCACCGCCAAGATCGCCGACTTCGGCCTGACCGCCGAGCTGGAGGGCACCCACGCCTACGCCCCGCCGCTCGGCTCCCCCGACCACGTCCCGCCCGAGTGGTGGTCCCAGCGCACCGGCGCGCGCGGGGTCGCGGTGCGCCCCAGCGCCGACGTCTGGGCCTTCGGGGTGATCGCCCACCAGCTGCTCACCGGAGGGCTGCACCCCTTCCTCGGTGCCACCGCCCGGGCCCGCTCGCTCGCCGCCCAGGCGTACGCGCGCGGCGCGGCCCCGCTGCGGCCGGACCAGGCACTGCCCGCCCGCTGGCGGCCCGTGGTGGCGGCCTGCCTGGCCCCGGACCGGGAGGAGCGCGCCCGCACCGACCTGGCCGCCCTGGTGGCCCGGGCCGGCGCCCGCCCGGCCGCCCGCCGCCGGGTGCTGCGGGCCGGCCTCGGGATGCTGGCCTGCACGGCCGTCCTGCTCGCGCTCACCGGCGGCCCCGAGCCGGTCGGCCGGGCCGGGCCGGGCGGTCACCGCGCCGCACCGCTGCCCGGGCAGATCCCGGCCGGATCCGACGTCCCGCCCGCCTACCGGGGCATGGTCGAGGACGCCGCCCGGCGCTGCCCGGAACCGGAGGTCACCCCCGTCCTGCTGGCCGCCATGCTCAAGGCGGAGAGCGGCTTCGACCCGAACGCGGCCCGCCCGGAGACCGGCGAGTACGGCATCGCGATGTGGACGCCCGCGGTCTTCGAGGCCTGGGCCAAGGCCGCCAGCCACCCCGGGCCGAAGTCCTACCTGGACCCGGGCGACGCGATCGCCGCGATGGGCAACTACGTCTGCTGGCTCGACCAGCAGCTCAAGCGGCAGGGCTTCACCCGCGACCTGCCCGCGCTGGTCGCCGCCGCGTACCGGACCAGCGACAAGACCGTGACGGCCGCCGGGGGCGTCCCGGAGCGGGTCCGGCCGCACGTCGACAAGGTGCTCCGGTACCTCGCCGACTACGGCGGGTGAGCGGACGTATCGGGATGAGTTGTGCCACATCCACCCGTATCCCGGCGCGGGCACCCGGGCGACCGGCCCCCGGTCTGGGATCCTCGGGCGCATGATCACGAAGCTCCGCGCGGCCTCCGCGCAATGGACCGTCGTCGTCCCGGTGGCGGCGTTCGTCGTCCTCGCCCTCACCTGGCACGAGGACCTGCCCGGCTGGGTGGTCGGCGTCGTCGCCGTGTTCCTGGTGGGGGCGGTGCTGGCCGCCGTGCACCACGCCGAGGTGATCGCGCACTGGACCGGGGAGCCGTTCGGATCGCTGGTGCTCGCGGTCGCCGTCACGGTGATCGAGGTCGCGCTGATCGTGACGCTGATGGCCGACGGCGGGGACAAGTCCTCGACCCTCGCCCGGGACACCGTGTTCGCCGCCGTGATGATCACCTGCAACGGGATCATGGGCCTGTCCATCATCGTGGCCGCGGTCAAGTACCGCACCGCCGTCTTCAACGCCGAGGGCACCGGCACCGCGCTCGCCTGCATCGCCACCCTGGCCACGCTCAGCATGGTGCTGCCGACCTTCACCACCAGCACCCCGGGCCCGCAGTTCTCCACCACCCAGCTGACCTACGCGGCCATCGCCTCGCTGGTGGTGTACGGGCTGTTCGTGACCACCCAGACCCTGCGGCACCGGGACTACTTCCTGCCCGTCACCCCGGAGGGCAAGGTCCGCCGGGAGGAGGACGAGGAGGACCACGCGACCCCGCCCACCGTCCGCGCCGCCGGGACGAGCATGCTGCTGCTCGCCGTCGCACTGGTCTCGGTGGTCGGCCTGGCCAAGGGCGTCTCGCCGACCATCGAGTCCGCGGTGGAGAGCGCCGGACTGCCGCACGCCGTGGTCGGCGTGGTGATCGCCCTGATGGTGCTGCTGCCGGAGACCATCGCGGCGCTCCGCTCGGCCGTGCGCAACCGGGTGCAGACCAGCCTCAACCTGGCCCTCGGCTCGGCGCTCGCCAGCATCGGCCTGACCATCCCGGCGGTCGCGATCGCCTCGGTCTGGCTCTCCGGCCCGCTCGTCCTCGGCCTCGAACCCTCGCACCTGGTGCTGCTGACCCTGACGGTCGTGCTCGGCACCCTGACCGTCATCCCGCGCCGGGCGACCCTGCTCCAGGGCGCGCTGCACCTGGGGGTGCTGGCGGAGTTCGTGGTGCTGGCGGTGAATCCGTGACGGGAGTGAACCACTGAGGCCCCTGGGGCCGTGGAGATGAACGGAAGCCCCTGGCACGTCCCCCCGTGCGGTCAGGGGCTTCCGTCGTCTCCGCCCCTGATCAGGGACGAACCCCGGCCCGCCGACGGACGTCGACGGGCCGGGCGCTTCGGTGCCGCGGCTCAGACGCGGCACCGCGGCCCCCGGAGGGCTCAGACCCCCGGGGGCCGGCGTACCGGGGTGCCTCAGGCGGAGGTGCGGCGACGGCGGGTGTAGACCACCGCGCCCGCACCGGCGACCAGCAGGGCGGTGCCGGCGCCCGCATACAGCAGGGTGCCGTCGCTACCGGTGGTGGCCAGCTTCTTGCCGTCGGCGGCCGCGCCCGGGATCGGGGTCTGGACGCTGACCTTGGCCGGCACGACCAGCGGCCGGCTCGGGCTGACCTTGGTGCCGTCCCCGGGGTGCACCGGGACGGTGGCGGTCGGCGGGGTGGACGGGCCGGCGCTCGGCACGGTGCTCGGGCCGCCGGTCGGGGTGCCGCTCGGGACCTCGGCGGCCGGGGTGGTCGGCGCGGGGGTGGTCGGCACCGGCGGCAGCGGGGTGGTGGACGGCGTGGCCGAGTGCGAGGGCGCGGGGGTGTGGCTGGGCTCCGGGGTGTGCGACGGCGTGGCCGAGTGCGAGGGCGCCGGGGTGTGCGACGGGCTGGTGCTCGGCACGGCGGTCGGCTTGCCGGTCGGGGCCGGGGTCTGCCCGCCGCAGTCGACCTTGAAGACCTTCTGCTTGGGGTTGCTGACGTCCGGGTTCTCCGGCAGCTCGCCGTCGACCAGCGGCACGGCCGCCCAGAACAGCTTGTAGTGGCCGTCCGGGAGCTTGATGTCCTCGGTGCGGATGTGGCCCTCGGAGTCGACCGGGAGGTCGCCGTACACGACCGGCTCGGTCATGTCGCCGTTCATGTCGAAGATCGCCCAGAGCACGTCCTGGTTCGCGTCGAAGCCGAAGGAGTCCAGGTAGAAGGTGCAGACCTTGGGCTCGTTGCGCACGTCCTCCTGACCGGTGCCGGCGTTGTGGATCTTCACGGTGCCGTTGTTGCCGGGGGCGCCCTTCCCGTTGCCGCCGGCGGCGGCGTGCGCGGCGGGGGCGAGCAGGAGCAGGGCGGCGGCGGTGGGGACGGCCACCAGGGAGCGGGCGGCGGTGGAGCGGAGGTGCATGGGTGTTCCATCGGGTACGGCGGGCCGGACGAGTCCGCGCGGTGGGTGGGGGCCTTCGGTCGCCCGCCGGGCGGGGGCCGGCTGGGTACGACGTGAGGGGCACAAAAGTTCCCGCAGGACGAAAGGTGACGCAAGGGGGATTTGGCAGAAATGCAGCGCTGAGGGCGATTTATCCGACTAGTTCCCCACAACGATCCGATCACCCGGTTGTGGTGAATTCATGTGCAGCGCAGGCCTCTGACGTGGTGATGTGCCGATCGGGACCCGGCTCGCCGGGCCGCGAGGACGGCCCGCGGGGCGACGACGGGACGGGTGGCGGGTGGCCGGTAATGGCCGGTTCGCGGGCCGGGTCCGCGTGTCATGGCGGCGGGCGGTGGGCCTGGTTCTCTATCGTCCGTCTGGAACCGCCCAGCCCGCCGATTCCGTTGCGCGTGCGGCCGATCGCGTCAGCCACCGGTCGAGCCAGCAGCCGATCCGACCCCAGGGGGAGTGCTCGATGCCCGGCCCAGAGCAGCAGCTGCGAGCGGAGCGGCAGCAGCCCGCTCCGACCGAGGACAGTGCCGACGTCATCGTGGTCGGCGCCGGACCGGCCGGCTCCACCGCCGCCTACCACCTCGCCCGCACCGGCCTGGACGTCCTGCTGCTGGAGAAGTCCGCCTTCCCGCGCGAGAAGGTCTGCGGCGACGGCCTCACCCCGCGCGCCGTCAAACAGCTGGTCGACATGGGCGTCGACGTCTCCGAGGAGGCCGGCTGGCTGCACAACAAGGGCCTGCGGCTGATCTCCGGGCACCGCTCGCTGGAGTTCGACTGGCCCGACCTCTCCGCCTTCCCCGGCCACGGACTCGTGCGCCGCCGGGCCGACTTCGACGAGCTGCTCGCCCGCCGGGCCGCCGCGGCCGGTGCCCGGCTGATCGAACGGGCCAACGTGGCCGGGCCGTTGACGGACCAGCGGTCCGGCCGGATCACCGGCGTCAGCGCCAAGGTGGGCGAGGAGCGCAGGCCCGTCGAGTACCGCGCCCCGCTCGTGGTCGCCGCCGACGGCAACTCCACCCGGCTGTCCGTCGCGATGAAGCGCTACCGGCGCACCGACCGCGCGATGGGCGTGGCCTACCGCACCTACTTCACCACCCCGCGCCACCAGGACCGTTACCTGGAGGCCTGGCTCGACCTGCGCCACCCCGACGACCCGGCCCACCGGCTGCTGCCAGGCTACGCCTGGGTGTTCGGCATGGGCGACGGCACCGCCAACGTCGGCCTCGGCGTCCTCGACACCGCGAAGACCGACCTGGACTGGCGCGAGCTGCTGCGGCGCTGGTGCGCCGACCTGCCGCCCGACTACGGCTACCACCCCGAGGCCGTCACCGAGCCGATCCGCGGCTCCGCCCTGCCGATGGGCCTCAACCGCCAACCCCACTACGCCGACGGCCTGTTGCTGATCGGCGACGCCGGCGGCACGGTCAGCCCCGGCACCGGGGAGGGCATCGCCTACGCGATGGAGTCCGGCCGCTACGCCGCCGAGACCGTCGTCCAGGCGCACGCCCGCCGCACCGACCGCGGCCGTGAACTCGCCCTGCGCGCCTACCCGCAGAAGCTCCGCTCCGCCTACGCGGGCTACTTCGCGCTGGGCCGGCTGGCCGCCGACCTGCTCGGGCGGCCCCGGCTGCTCGGTGCGGCCGGAGCCGCCGGGCTGGGCCACCCGGCGCTGTTGAAGGTGGCCTTCCGGCTGATGGTCAACCTGACCGAGCCCGATTCCAAGGACGCCCTGGACCGGCTGCTCCACCTGCTCGGGCGGGTCGCCCCGGGGCGGTGAGGCCGGCGGCCGGGCCGCCCCTCCGTCCGAGTGAGCGGCCCGGCATCCCGGGCGTGGCCGAAACCGGGGAATCCGGTCGGTCTTCGGCCAAGTCGTGTTGACGAATGATCAGTGAATCCGCTTGCCTGGTGGCGAACCGGCCACGGAGGGTGAGCGCAATGCCCTCCGCGGCTGCTCTCCCACCGATCCTCGTTCGACGGAGACACCGTGCGCCTTCGCCTGCTCGTCGCGCCCCTCGCCGCGGCCGCCGCCCTGACCGCCGTGAGCATTCCCGCCGCCGCCGCCGACACCAGGGCGGCCACCCCGTCCGACCAGTGCTCCGCGGCGTTCTTCGACGGCGACTCCCGCCTCGGCCCCGAGGACCTCCCGACCACCGGCCCGGTCGGCCGCCAACTCGCCGGCTACCAGCGCACCGGCGGCGCCGGCGAGCAGGACTTCCTGACCAAGTACTACGACCCGACCGCCAACGGCGGCAAGGGCGGCTGGATCTACCCGCCGTCCGACGGCTACGTCACCCTCCCCGACGGCAGCCCGGTCGAGTTCGACCTCACCCTGTACCCGAACCAGAACATCGACCGCTACGGCAGCGAGTACGGCTCCTTCCTCGCCCCCGAGGGCCTGCCCTACGCCAACCGCGCGATCCCCCCGCAGAGCCTCGACAGCGTCCCGGCGGCCGGCTGCAACTACCACGACTACAAGGTCGTCAAGCCGTTCAAGGTGCACGCCGGCCCGATCGCCCCCTGGTTCAACCAGCCCGGCTGGGGCCTCCAGTACCAGCTCGACGCCGCCCTCGTCCCCAGCGGCCCGGCGAAGCTGAACGTGCTCTGGCTCGTGGAGAACGGCTACCTCGCCCGGATCTGACCGGACTCCGGCCGGACCGGTCGCCGCCGGACCGGCCGCCGCCGGATTAATCACTGGCGGGCGCGGCGCGGCGGGAGGTAGGAAGGCGGGGTGACCACCAGTGACCTGGCGACCGACCGGCGCCCCTTCCAGCCCGAGGTCCTCGACCTGGGCGCCTTCCAGCTGCGCCCCTGGGGCCGCGCCCTCGACCTGCCCGGCGGCACCGTCGCCGCCGTGACGGCGGCCGCCGCCGACGCGGAGATCGCCCGCTGGAACCCCCTGCACGACGCCACCCACCCGGCCGGCGCCGAGGCCTACCTCGACCGCGCCGACCAGCGCTGGGCCGACGGCAGCACCGCCTGCTTCGCCGTCACCGACCGCGCCGACGGCCGGCTGTGCGGCAACGTCGTGCTGCTCTGGACGGACCAGGGCGAGGGTGTCGCCATGGTCGGCTACTGGCTGCTCGCCGCCGCCCGCGGCCGCGGCCTGGCCACCCTCGCCACCACCGCCATCACCGACTGGGGCGTGCGCACCGCCGGGGTGCGCCGCATCGAGCTCTACCACGCCGTCGGCAACGACTCCTCCTGCCGGGTCGCCGCCCGGGCCGGCTTCCCGTACGAGGGCACCCTGCGCGGCTCCTACCGCTACGGCGACGGCCCCTACAACGACGAGCACCTCCACGCCCGCCTGGCCACCGACCCGCCGGTCACCCTCGGCTGAACCCGGGGCCGGACAACCGGGTCACGGCCCGCCCCGGTCTCCGCCGACCCGCGCCCGCCCCCGCCTCCGCCCGGGCCGTCCATCGCCTGTCTACCGGTGCTCCGTAGGTTCCGCCGCAGTAATGTCACCGATCCTCTGGAGAGACATGTTGCGGTTGCGAACGACCGTCCCAGGCCCGGCGGCGGGGGGATCGCCGCCCCGACGCCGGGCCGAGGGGCTGCGCCGGGTCCTGCTGGTCCTGCTGGCGATCCTCCTCCTGCCGTTCGGGGCGAACGGGCCGGCGCACGCGGCCCAGGACGACCCGTCCCAGCGCTACCTGAACTTCATCGGGGACCTCCAGCGCAACTTCACCCGCCCGTACCGCGGCGACTACAACATCACGCTCGACAATGCCACCCCCGTGACGGTCAACCTCTTCGATCTGGTCCACCCGAACCGGGATCAGCCGGCGAACATGGAGACCGGGCTGATCATCGCGCCGAACGACCTCTACATCTGCGGCTTCTACACCATCCGGGACGGAGTGCGGACGGTCTACCGCATGCGCGACGACGGCATCGGCTCGTCCAGGGTCGCCCGCAACACGTGGTTCAACCAGCAGCAGCTAACTCTGGGTGACGGCAGGTACGTCTACCTCAACGACATCGGTGTGGACTACGGCGACCTCAGGAACGAGAGCGCCAACCGGGACAACCCCTTCACCTTCGAGAACCGTTGGGTGAACATCGACGCCGATGCGCTGACGCGCGCCGTCGGAATCCTGGAGGGCGTCACCTTCCATCGGCGGAATGCGGCGAACGTCGCTCAGCAGACACCGTGGTTGCGCAGCGCTCTGATGGTCCTCGTCGAAGCCCTGGCCGAGGGCACCCGGTTCCGCAACATCAGGGACGCCATCGGGGCGGCGCTGCGCAGCGGGATCCCGGCCCGCATCGCGCAGTTCGAACCCCAGATCCAGACCTGGAACGCGCGGAGCAGCGACCTGTGGGAGGCCAACCAGGACCCGGGCAACTCCTGGTTCGCCGCCCGAGCGGCCGCCGTCGGGCTGGCCGTCCTCCAGGTCCGGACGGGGGGTCCGATCTGCCGGATCCCGCGGTCGAGCGACGGCGCGCCCGGGTGCGGCCGCCCGCTGGTGAACGCGAGTTTCAGCACCGGCCGCGACGTGTACCTCCTCCAGGGGCCGTTCGTCGCCCGCATCAAGGACGCTTCGCAGAACGCCGTCCTGGCCGGAGGCACGGAGGACACCGTCTCCCACCTGTGGCCGGTCCTGGCGGGCACGCCCTTCGCGAACGGCTTCGACGCGGCCTTCACGCTGCCGGAGGACCCGGACGAGGTGATGCTGTTCCGCGGGGACCAGTACATGCGGATGCGGTTGGACTCCGACGGGAACGCCAAGGTCACCAAGGCGCCGACGACGATCGCGGACGGGTGGCACAGCCTGGCCGGCAGTGACGGCACCAGGCCCTTCACCCAGGGGGTCGACTCGGCCCTGTCGGTGATGGAGAACCAGGTCTTCCTCTTCAAGGGCGACACCTACGTGTCGCTGGAAGTCAACATCGGCAGCTCCACCGACCGCGTGCTCAACGGGCCCAAGCCCATCGGCGACAACTTCAGGGCCCTGGCCAAGGCCGGCTGGACCGACGGGTTCAACGCGGCCGTCCGCTGGCCGGGGGTGCAGACCTTCGACCGGGCCTTCGCCGCCTTCTTCCGCGGGAACCAGTGGACCAGGGGATTCGTCGCGGCCGGCGGCCCGGACAGCGACCTCGTCTTCACCGCCGATGCGCTGCGCTGGGGCGTCCTGGCGGGCACGATCTTCGCCGCAGGCGACACCACCGGCATGACGAAGATCCCGCGGGCGGACGACAAGGGCGGCCCGACGAGCACGCCCCCGCCCTCGGCGGCCGGCGTCTCGCTGGTCAACGACAGCACCGGCCGGGTCGCCGACGTCGACCAGGCGAACCCCGCCAGCGGCACCAAGGTCAAGGCCCTGGGCGGAAGGGGAACCAGGCGCAGAAGTGGAACCTGGACCGCCAGGACGACGGCCGGTTCGCGATCCGCACGGCCCTCGACCCCGGCCAGGTCCTGGAGGCCAACGGCAACCGGTCGCAGAGCGTGGACGGCACCAGCTACTACACCGCGCTGCAGCGGGACGGCGGTGGTGCGAACCAGCGCTGGCGGCTCGACGCGCTGGGCGGGCAGACGTACCAGCTCGTCACCTCGGACGGCGGCTGCCTGACCGACCAGGGCGAGGACAAGGCCCTGGCCTTCTGGAGGTGCACCGGGGCCTTCGAGCAGCGGTGGCACCTGGAGGGCGGCACCAGCACCGGTGATCCCGGGGGGCGGGGCTCCGCGGGTTCCCCCTTCGACGACTCCGCGGACGACCGGGGGACGAAACCCGCGTCCGCCGGTGACTGCCGGCCGGAGGGGATGACGCCCACGGACGGTGTGTCGGCCCGCTACTGCGACGTCTACGACGGCAGCGGCCGGGAGTGGGTCGGCAACGGCCGTTCCCGGCGCACGGTGGGCTACTTCACCGGGTGGCGCTCCGGGGCGAAGGGCGATCCGGCCTACCTGGTGTCGAACATCCCCTGGTCGAAGGTGACGCACGTCAACTACGCCTTCGCCAAGGTGGACGGGAACCGCATCAGCGTCGGCGACGTGAACGACCCGGAGAACCCGGCCACGGGCATGACCTGGGACGGGGACCGGAACGCGATGGACCCCGCCCTGCCGTACAAGGGGCACTTCAACCTGCTGAACACGTACAAGAAGAAGCACCCGGCGGTGAAGACGCTGATCTCGGTCGGCGGCTGGGCGGACACGCGCGGCTTCTACGCGATGGCGACCAACGCGGACGGCTCGGTCAACCAGGCGGGGATCGACACGTTCGCCGACTCCGTGACGGAGTTCCTGGACCGCTACGGGTTCAACGGTGTCGACATCGACTACGAGTACCCCGGCGCCCTGCCCAGTACGGGCAACCCGCTGGACTGGGACGTGTCCGATCCGCGGCGCAAGGGGCTGCAACAGGGCTACACCGCGCTGATGAAGACCTTGCGGGCGAAGCTGGACCGGGCCGGTGCGGACAAGGGCCGCTACTACCTGCTGACCTCGGCCGGGTCCGCCTCCGGCTACCTCGTGCGCGGGCTGGACGCCGGCCAGGCGCTCCAGTACCAGGACTTCGTCAACGTCGTACGTCGGCCCGCAGGCCCCGCTGTACGACGACGGCCGCGACAACGAGCTGGCGGACGCCGGGATCTACGACGACCAGCGCGCCGACACCAAGGAGTACGGGAAGAACGGGTACTTCAACGTCGACTGGGCCTACCACTACTACCGCGGTGCCCTGCCGCCCGGGCGGATCAACCTCGGCATCCCCTTCTACTCACGCGGCTGGCAGAACGTGCAGGGCGGTACGGACGGCCTGTGGGGCACCTCCGCCATGCCCGACCAGTCCAAGTGCCCGCGAGGCGTGGGCGGCCGGGGGCCGGCCAAGGGCCAGGACTGCGGACTGGGCGCGACCGGCATCGACAACGTGTGGCACGACACGGAGGACGGCCGTGAGGTCGGGGCCGGGTCGAACCCGCTGTGGCACACCAGGAACCTCCAGGACGGCCGTACCCCCGGCTACCTGAAGGCCTACGGCGTCGACCCCGGCACCGACGCCGGGAAGCCGACCGGCACGTACGCGGAGAAGTACTCCGACCCGCTCCAGTCGTCGTGGCTGTGGAACGACGCCAAGAAGGTGTTCCTGTCGACGGAGAACGAGAAGTCCGTCGACGCGAAGGCGAAGTACATCACGGACAAGGGCATCGGCGGGGCGATGATCTGGGAGCTCGCCGGTGACTACACCAAGCGCGCGAACGGCGAGTGGGGGATGGGCTACGACCTGACCACCCGGCTCGACAACGCCCTCAAGGGCGCGGGGGCCTCGGGCAACGCCACCGGCGGCGGCAAGTCGCTCCCCGCCCAGGTGATCGACGTCAAGGCCGAGCTGGTGGACTTCCCCACGGCAGTGGCGGACATGTGGCCGATCCAGCCGAAACTGCGGATCACCAACAGCTCCAAGGTCGCCCTCGCCCAGGGCACGGAGATCTCCTTCGACCTCCCCACCTCCACCACGCCGGTGGTGAAGGACGGCGCCTGGAAGGTGATGGGCGGCATCACCCCCGGCCACAGCGGTCCGAACGCGGGGGGCTTGAAGGGCGACTTCCACCGGGTGACGATCAAGCTCGGTTACTGCGAGGACGTTCCGGCCGGCAGGTCGAAGGACATCGACGTCAAGTACTACCTGCCCGTCACCGGGCCGGCGAACGTGACGTTCAGGATCGGCGGGACGGAGTTCGGTTCGACGGGTGACCGGCGCCGCGCCGTGACGACGGTCGACCCGCCCGCCCCGGCGTCCGGCTCCCAGTGCCAGGCCGCGCCGTGGCAGGCGCACGCCTACAACCCGAACCCGTCGTTCGCGTTCTGGCAGACCGGCGACAAGTGGATCATCGAGGACCGCAACAGCGGCAACGTCCTCGACCACCCCGGGAGTTGGGCCGACGCCCACCTGTCGATGAAGCAGGCCGGCAACGCCAACCAGCTGTGGACGGTGAGCGAGGACTCCCCGGGGTGGTACCACATCAAGTCCGGTACCAGCGGCCACGACCAGTGCCTCGGCGCCACCACGGCCAGGGGCACCCTCACCGTGCGGGACTGTGACGGCAAGGTCGACCAGTGGTGGCGCCTGGTACGGCTCAGCACGGACCAGGCCACCGCGGGCAAGCCGCTGCTGGACTCGGCGGCCCCCGGCGGCCCCGTGCACGGCGCCGCCTACGCCCTGGGCGGCTTCGTCGGCGGGAACGACGACTGGTGGAAGGTGCCGGCCTACCTCGCCGCACCCGCCAACAGCGCCACCGCCTCCAGCACGAAGATCATCGCGGGGGACACCGAGGGGGCCTGGGCCTCGACGGTGTCGTGGAACGGCTCCTACTGGCGGGCCAAGTGGTGGAACAAGGCCACGGACGAGCCCGGCAGGAGCGACGCCTGGCAGAAGCTCGGCCCCACCCCCTGACCGCCTCGGACCCCGACCGGGGGGTGCCGGGACTCGGGTAATGACGACCGAGGACCTGGACACCCCCGGCCGGGGCCCCGGTCAGCCGGTCAGCCGGGGAGCTGGGTGAACTGGGCGAGCTGGATGAGGTTGCCGCAGGTGTCGTCCAGCACCGCGACGGTGACCGGGCCCATCGCCGTGGGCTGCTGGGTGAACCGCACCCCGAGCCGGTGCAGGCGGTCGTACTCGGCGTGCACGTCGTCCACCGCGAACTGGGCGGCCGGGATGCCGTCCTCGACCAGCGCGGTCTTGTACGGCCCGACGGCGCGGTGGGCGTCGGGCTCCAGCAGCAGCTGGGTGCCGTCCGGCTGCTCGGGGGAGACCACGGTGAGCCAGCGGTACGCGCCGAGCGGGACCTCCGCCTTCTTCACGAAGCCCAGCACCTCGGTGTAGAAGCGCAACGCCTTGTCCTGGTCGTCGACGAACACGGTGGTCAGGTTGATCCTCATGGGGTGCCCTCCTACGCGCCCGGGTGGTGGCGGCCGTCGCCGAGCCGATCGTAGATCGCCCGCAGCCAGGGCTCGCGGACGGCGGGCAGCCGGGCGAGGTGGTGGCGCAGCAGGTACCGGTCGGGTTCGAACAGGAAGGCGGGGCGCAGCGGCAGCGGGTCGTCCCGCTCCTCCCCGGCGGGCAGCCTGGTGGCGAGACGGGGCGGCGGGAAGGCCAGGTACGTCCACACCCCGGCGTCCAGCGGGACGGCCACGGTGCCGGAGGGCGCCGGCCAGGCGGCGCCGGTCCACGGGTGGCGGGGGACGAGGGCGATGTCCGGTGCCGGGACGGCGGCCAGGCCGGGCCCGGTCAGGCGCAGGGCGCGGGCCGGGGGGCCGCCGGGGAGCAGCCGCCGCAGGGCGCGGCCGAAGGTCTCGGTCAGCAGGCCGGGGGCCGTGGCCACCGGCTCGCCGCCGGAGGCCGCCAGCAGCCCGGCCAGGGCCGACCCCACGGCGGCGCTCCAGCGCTCGTTCCACCAGCCGCCCGGCTCGACCGGGGGCGCCGGCGGCACCGTCCAGCCGTCCCCGGCCGGCCGGGCCGGGCCCTCCACCGGGAGGCGCCGCACGGCCCACGGATGGAGCCACACCGCCTGCCAGCGGTAGCAGTCGTCGATCCGGGCGCCCACCTCGCGCCCACAGCCCGCGCAGGCCAGGTTCGGGCCGCCGGCCGCCGCGCAGCAGCCCTCGCAGCGCTCGGGGAGCAGCACGGTGGCCCGGGTGTCGCCCGGGGCCAGCAGCACCGCGCCGCCGGGGCCGCTCCACAGGCCGTCGACCGGCGCGTACAGGCCGTGTTCGGCGGCCTCCGCCGCCGTGATCGCGGACCACGGGCGCCAGGGCCGTTCGGTCGGCTCCGGGTCGAGGGCGAAGGTGCCGGGCTCCAGCAGCGGCGGCAGGTACCGGTCCCCGCCCTCCCGGTGGGCGTGCGGCGGCAGCGCCACCTCCGCCACCGGCACCGTCAGCTCCGTACCGCACCCGGCGCACGCGAACACCGCCACCCGCTCCCCTCCCCGTCGACGGACCTCCGGAGTATTCCGGCCCGTGCGGCGCCCGCCAAGCGGTTTTCCGGTGCCCGGGGCGGCCGTTCCGGGCAGGCTGCGCGCCGGGCCGGGGAGCGTCCTAACCTGGAAGGGCGCGCGGTGCGTGACCTGCGCGGGGGAAGCCCCGACGCAGGGCCCGGAGCACGGGAGAGGTGGCCATGACGGTGATCTCGGCGGCCCTGATCGGCACCGACTGGCGGCCCCGGCTGCCCGGCGGCGCCGAGCTGTTGCGCGAGTGCGCCGTGCGGGGCTGGACGGTGGTGCTGACCGGCCCCGGCCCGGCCGGGGTGCGGGCACTGACCGTGACCGCACCCGGTGGCGATGCCGTGCGGGCCGCACTGGCGCTGGTGGGCGGCGGGCCCTCGCACGCGGTGGCCGTCGCCGGGAGCGTGCGCGAGGTGCTGGCGGCGCGCCGGGCCGGGGTGCCCTGCGTCGCCCTGGAGGCCGGCGGGGACGCCGGTCCCGAGCTGCGGGCGGCCGGCGCGGACGAGGTCCACCGCGACGCCGCCGCCCTGCTGCGCGTCCTGGACGACAGCCTGCTCGCCCGTCCCCGGGCCTTCGGGCGCGTGGCCGCCGCAACCGGCGGCCCCCGGAACGGTTAACGCCGGCCCGTACCGGGCAACCGCCCGGGTGCGAGCACGTCACCGGAAGTGTCGGAGGTGACCGAGATGGACGGACCCGCGTTGAGCGGATGGGAGCGGCGGCTCCTCGAGGAGATCGAGTCCGATCTGCGCCAGGACACGCGCCTCGACCGGAAGTTGAGCACGATGGGGGCCAAGCGGCCGAACCGGTTCCTGGACGCCCTGCGCGGCGTCGGGCGCCGGATCTCGGTCGGGGTCCTGTTGACCGTACTGGTGATGACGTCGATCTGCGTGGGCATCGGCGTGCGCACTCCGACCACTGCGGTGCTGACCGCCCTCGGGGTGGTCTGGGCCGCCTCGGTGGCGGCCTCGGTGGCCGCCACGGCGCTGCTGCGGCGGCGACGGGCGCCGGGCCGGGGCGACGGCGTCGTCGGCGGTGCAGCCCCGGACCGCGAGGACGGGCGGGACCGCCGGGAACGCCGGGACCGCGGGGAGGGACGAGAGCGCGGGGACGGCCGGGACGGACGTGAACGAAGGCCCTGGGACCGCCCGGAGGCGTGACGCGACGGGGGGCCGAACCATCGAGAGGTGCGCATGAGTACCGACCTGTGGGAGTACCGCCCGGGCTCCCACCCCGCCGCCGACCTCAGCCTGGTCGGGTACGAGGCCCAGGCGACCGACGGACCCCTCGGCCGGGTCGACCAGGACGCCGGCGACCACCTGGCCGTCGACGCCGGCGCCTGGGTGCCGGGTGCGAGGGTGCTCGTCCCGGTCGGTCTGGTCGCCCGGATCGACCACCTGGACCGCGCCGTCCACCTGGACTGCCCGCGCGCCCGGCTGGGCACCGTCCCGCCGCCCGCCGAGCACCTCACCACCGCCCGTCGGCGCTGAGCCGTGGACCGCTGACCATGGGCTGGCCCGCCACCACCCTGACCGGCCGGACGATCGCCTTCCTGGTCGCCCCGTACGGCACCGAACAGGAGGAACTGGCCTCGCCCTGGCAGGCGGTGCTCGAAGCCGGCGGGCGCCCGCGCCTGCTCTCCACCGCGCCCGGCCGGGTCCAGGCCGTCCGGCACCGCGCGCCCGGGGACACCTTCGCGGTGGACGTCCCGGTGGCCGAGGCGGACCCGGCGGACTACGCCGGGCTGGTGCTGCCCGGCGGCGTCGCCGGTCCGGACGCGCTGCGGCTCGACCCGGCAGCGGTCGCCTTCGTCCGGGCCTGCTGCGCCGCCGGCCGCCCGGTCGCGGCGATCTGCCACGCCGCCTGGACCCTGATCGAGGCCGACGCCGTCCGCGGCCGCACCCTCACCTCCTGGCCCAGCCTGCGGACCGACCTGGTCAACGCGGGCGCCCAGTGGGTCGACCGGGAGGTGCACGTCTGTCGAGACGGCCCGGGCCCGCTGGTGACCAGCCGCGCGCCGGGCGACCTGCCGGTGTTCGAGGACACCTTCGTCACCGAGTTCGCCCACGCGGCGGCCGGGCGACGGAAGTGACGCGGGGTCAGAGGATTCGTCCGTGGGTGCACGTTCGGGGCGGAGGAGCGTGACCGCGCCGGGGTCAGTCCCCGCGCAGGCGGACGAAGGTGGCGGTGGGCGGGCGGCCGGTGAGGGTGACCTCGGCGCGCAGCGGGGCGGTGAGCGGGTGCACCCGGCCGTGGTCGGGGTCGGCGGCGGGCGGGCCGAGCAGCGGGCCGGCCGCCCGGGCGACCTCCCGGGCCTGCACCGGGGTGAGCCGTGGGGTGGTCAACAGCACGCGGCCGTCGCCGAGTTCGAGCACCAGGGCGTGCGGCCGGTCGGCCGGGCCGGTCAGGGCGCGGACGGTGGCGTCCTCGGTGTCGCTGCGCCGGTACTTGACCCAGGCCCGGCCCGCGCCGCGCGCCCGGTACGGGGAGGCGGCGGCCTTGCACACCAGGCCCTCCACGCCGGTGTCGGCCAGCTGGGTGATCCACGCCACGGCCTCCGCCCGGTCGGTGGTGGCCAGCACCGGCTGGATCGGCGGCGGGACGTCGGCCAGCGCGGCCAGCAGCAGCCGGCGCCGGTCGGTGAGCGGCAGGCGCCGGACGTCCCGGCCGGGCAGGGCCAGCAGGTCGAAGGCGATCAGCCCGAGCGCGACGTCCGGGGCGGCGGCCCGGGCCTGCCGGGTGTGCAGCAGCTCCTCGAAGGCGAACCGCCCGGCCCGCCAGGCGACCAGTTCGGCGTCCAGCACCAGCCCCTCGGGCAGCCGGGCGACGGCGGCGGCGATCGGCGGGAACTCGGGGGCGAGGTCGCGGCCGCTGCGGGACTGCAGGAAGGCCGGCCGGTCGCCGCGGGCGAAGGCGACACAGCGGAAGCCGTCCAGTTTCAGCTCGTACTGCACGCCGCCCCCGCCCAGCCCGTCGGCGGGCGGCACGGCGGTGACGGCGGCGGGGCGCATCACCTCGACCGGCGGGTGGAGCGCCTGCCGCGGCTGGGAGGGCCGCGCCGGGGCCGAGGTGGCCGTGGGGGCCGAGGGTGCGGCACCGGCGGCGGGTGCCGCGGGCAGCGGCCGGGCCTGCTCCGGGTCCAGCAGCGGCGCGAACAGGTCGCCGTGCGCCGCCAGCCGGCCCGGCAGCTCGGCGAGGGTGAACACCAGCTCCGCCTCCCCGCGGGCCCGCTCCAACTCGGCCCAGGCCAGCGGCGCGGAGACCGTCGGCAGCGGCCGGGCCCGCAGGGTGTACGGGGCGGCGGTGGTCTTCTTGGCGTTGTTTTGCGACCAGTCGACCAGCACCCGGCCGCGCCGCCGGGCCTTGGCCATGGTGTGCACCACCAGCTCCGGGTGCTCCGCCTCCAGGGCGGCGGCCAGCGCCTTGGCGTACCCGGAGACCTCGGCGCTGGGCGTGGGCTCGATCGGCACCAGCAGGTGCAGGCCCTTGGAACCGGAGGTCTTCACCCAGGCCGACAGGCCGTCCGCGGCCAGCCGCTCGCGCAGCAGCAGCGCGACCGCCCGGCAGGTGAGCACGTCGGCGCCCTCGCCCGGGTCGAGGTCCAGGACCAGCCGGTCGGCCAGCCCGGGCGCGGCGGCGTGCCACTGCGGGACGTGCAGCTCCAGGCAGCCCAGGTTGGCGACCGCCAGCAGCGCCGCGCCGTTCTCCAGCACCACCTGGCGCAGCTCCCCGGCGGTGCTCGGCACGTCCACCGTGCGCACCCAGTCCGGGGTGCCCGGCGGCGGGTTCTTGGCGACGAACACCTCCGCCTCGACGCCGTCCGGGCAGCGCAGGAAGGAGACCGGGCGGTCCCGCAGGTGGGGCAGCAGGGCGGTGTGCACCGCGGCGTAGTAGCGCAGCACCTCGCCCTTGGGGGTGCCGATGCTCGGGTAGTACACCTTGTCGAGGTGGGACAGGGCGAGGGTGTGCCCGTCGACCGTCATCTGCGGCATCGGCGCTCTCCGGGAGTGCTGCGGTGGCCCCCTCAGCCAGTCTGCCCCGCCCCCGCCGCCCGGGCCCGGCGACCGGAGCCCGCGGCTGCTCCACCGGGGTCCGGCTCACGGCGCCGGGGTCCGGCTCACGGCGCCGGGGCGGGCCGGGGCGCGCCCGGGTAGGTGCCGAAGTACCAGTGGTTGCCCTCCGGGTCGGCCGCGGCGAAGTCGCGCGAGCCGTAGTCGGTCTCGGTCAGGCCGGTGGTGATCCGGGCCCCGGCGGCCACGGCCCGGGCGTGCACGCCGTCCGGGTCGGCGGTGACCACGTACGCGCTGAACGTGCCCGGCTCGCCCCGCCACTGGCCCGGCGCGGTCTCGCGCACCGAGCCGAGCATCACGCCGCCGCCCTCCGGCCAGGCCAGTTCGGCGTGCGCCACGAACTCGCCCTCGCCGTAACTGGCCACCTCCTGGAAGCCGAAGGCCTCCACCAGGAAGCGGATCAGGGCGCGGGCGTCGGTCGCGCGCAAGGTGGGCCAGACCTGCGGGGCAGGGGTCTCGGTGTCCATGAATCTCACTCCTCGGGTGCGGTGGTTACGCCTCCCACTCTGCGGCCGCCCCCGCCGCCCCGCCTTGGACGTTTCGGAACTTGCCCTCCTCCGGCCCCTCCGCCGCCAGCCAGGCACTCGGCGGCGACCCCGCCAGCGCGCGGAACTCCCGGGCCAGGTGCGCCTGGTCGAAGTAGCCGCAGCGGAGCGCCAGTTCCGCCAACCGGGGCGGCGGCGCGCCGGTCGCCAGCAGGTGCCGGGCCCGGTCGAAGCGGATCACCCGGGCGGCGGCCTTCGGGGTCAGCCCGGTCTCCCGGCGGAACCGCTCCTGGAGGTGCCGGGCGCTCCACCCGGTCTCCCGGGCCAGCTCGGCCACCGGCAGCGCCCCGCCGCTGCGCCGCAGCGCCCGCCAGGCCCAGCCCACCTCCGGCGGCACCAGGCCGGACGGCCGGGCGGCCCGCAGCAGCGCCCCGTCCAGTGCGGCGAACCGCTCCGCCCAGCCGTCGGCCGCCCGCAGCCGCTCCTGCAACTGCGGGCCGAGCCGGCCGAGCACGTCCTCCGCCGGGACGTCGATCCCGGCCAACTCCCCTGCGGGCAGACCGAACAGCGCCCGGGCGGCGAGCGGGTGCACGGCGATCTGCACCCCGGACTGGGCGCCCTCGTGGGTGATCAGGGCGGGGGAGGTGTGCAGCCCGCCGAGCAGCGTCGGGTAGCTGCCGGGCGGCTGCGCCGGATCGGGGTGGCCGGCGATCACCAGCGGCTCGTCCAGGGTGAGGATGAAGGTCAGGTACGGGGAGGGCAGGCCGCGGTGCACGGCCGGGGCCAGGCCGCGCTGGCGGTAGCCCGAGTACCAGGCCACGTACGGGCGCAGCGCCGTCGCGGGCCGGGCGCGGACGGCCTCGTCGACCGGGTCGGTGGCTTGCGTGGTCACGGGTTCCAGTATCGGCGCCCGCGGTCGCGGGCGGGAGCGCGGTCGCCTACGGTGAGGGCACGGTCACCCTGTGAGGGGCGCGGTGCGCCGCCGGGGGATGGCCGCCGGGGGGCAACACCGACGAAGGAGTCCCCGTGACCACTGCCCGAGACATCATGCACACCGGCGCCCAGTGCATCGGCGCCCACCAGACGCTGGACGAGGCCGCGAAGATGATGCGCGACAAGAACGTCGGCGCGCTGCCGATCTGCGGCGACGACCAGAAGCTCCACGGCATCATCACCGACCGCGACATCGTGGTGCGCTGTCTCGCCGAGGGCAAGGACCCGGCCGCCATGACGGCCATCGAACTGGCCGGGCACCTGCACTGCGTGCGGGCCGACGACAGCATGGACACGGTGCTCAAGAAGATGGAGCAGCACCAGATCCGGCGCATCCCGGTGATCGACGGCGACCGGCTGGTCGGCATGATCAGCGAGGCCGACCTGGCGATGGGTCACCGCGAGGGCCACCGGCTGACGGACCAGCAGATCATCGAATTCATGGACAGCGTCTACTCGAAGCGCTGACGCGCCCACCTTGAACGACGGCCCCGCCGTGCCCGCGGCGGGGCCGCTCGCCGTCTCATGGGCTGGATTTTCCTTTCTCGCAAGGCGAGATGCGGGCACAATCGCGCACATGGGAAAGCAGTACGAATGCATCGACGGCCGGCTGCGGCAGTTCATCGAACGCCAGCCCGTCTACTTCGTCGCGACGGCACCGCTGGCCGGTGACGGGCACGTCAACCTCTCGCCCAAGGGCCGCTCCGGCACTCTCGCGATCATCGACGAACTCACCCTCGCCTACCTGGACTTCGGCGGCTCGCAGGCCGAGACCATCGCCCACCTGCGGGAGAACGGCCGGATCACCCTGATGTGGTGCGCCTTCGACGGCCCGCCCACCGTGGTGCGGGTGCACGGCCACGGCGAGCCGGTCTTCCGGGACGACCCGCGCTTCGCGGACCTCCTCGCCCGCTTCGAACCCGGGGTGGACGGCTCGGGCCTGCGGGCCATCGTGCTGGTCCGGGCCGAACGGGTCAGCGACTCCTGCGGGTACGCCGTGCCGTTCATGGACTACCGCGCCGACCGCGACCTGCACGCGCAGTACTTCGACCGCAAGGACGAGGACGAGTTCGGCGCCTACTGCGAGCGCAAGCCCCTCGTCGCCACCAGCATCGACGGCCTGCCCGCCCTCCCCCTCCCACTCCCCGCCCGCCCGACCCCGTCGACCCAGCCGGCCTGAGGGGTCTGCGGGCCGGACGGGCGGGGCGGACGGTGACATGGCGAAGCCGCCGTACCCCGGGGGGTGCGGCGGCTTCGTGGGTGCGTGGGGCGGCGGGCTTACTTGCCCAGGCCGGCCTTGACGGAGCAGATCGGCCAGGCGCCGGGGCCCTGGGCGGCGAGGACCTTCTCGCCGATCGCGATCTGCTGGGCCTTGGAGGCCATGTGGGCCTGCGGGGCGTACGCGGTGCCGCCGAAGGCCGCCCAGGTGCTGGAGGTGAACTGCAGGCCGCCGTAGAAGCCGTTGCCGTTGTTGATGGCCCAGTTGCCGGTGGCCTCGCAGGAGGCGACCTTGTCCCAGACCGACGCCGGCGCGGCGGAGGCGCTGGTGGCCGTGACGAGGCCGGCCACCGGCAGCGCGGTGAGCGCCCCGGCCATCAGAGCCATCCGGACGCGGTTGCGGCGCTTCGGGGTGGCAGTGGTGGTGGCAGCGGCAGTCTCGTTACGGAAGGTCATGCGTTTCCTTTCGGAGGGGGTGTGCGGGCGTGCGGAACCAGGCCTTCGGAAGGCCGTCGGTTGCGGGGACGCATCGCTCGCGCGGTCCGGCACCGTTCCTGCCCGGGGGCCGTGGGGCCCGGCCGGAGCGGAATCGCTCGGTGCAACGAGTTCGAAGGTACGGGGGTGGTCGTGGCGGTTTCAAGGAATCGCAGGTTCGAGCACGTCAGAGGCCTGTTACCGCAGGTAGCGATCACGAAAATAAGGTGATTCAGACCGATTTGCGGCTATTTCCAAGATCAAACCACCCCCGGAAGTGGCCCCGGTCACCGCGAAGGCCGTGTGAGGCCGCGCACACCGTCGACAGCGCGTGACGGCCCGCCCGCCCCCGGTACCGGCGCGGCGCCGCCGCGGGCCCGCCCGGGTGGCCCGCGCCACAGCCCTCACCCGGAGTGCCCCCGCCGGCCACCCACGGTGGCGGGCATAGCCTTCCGCCCATGAGCAATGACAGCGATGCGGCCGACACCGGGGCCGTCGAGGGCGCGGGCCGACCGGCCGGCGCCGAGCACGGGGAGCACCAGCCGGCCGTCGCACCGAGCGGCTTCGAGCTGGGGACCGACGGACCCAAGGTGATCCTGGCGGGCCTGGACGGCTCCGACTCCTCCTGGCGCGCCACCGCCTACGCCGCCGGACTGGCCCGCCGGCAGGGCGCCCAGCTGGCCGTCGCCTACGTCCAGCCGATACTCGGCGCCGCCACCGCCCTGGCCGGGGCCGCCGTGGAGGAGACCACCCAGGAGGTCGCCGACGAGCTGCTGGCCGCGCTGCGCGAGGCCGAGCAGCGGGTGAGCGAGGTCTGGCGGGTGGAGTGGAGCTTCCTCACCCTGCGTGGCGACCCCTACGCCGGCCTCGCCAAGCTCGCCGACGAGCTGCGCGCCGACGCCGTGGTGGTCGGCGTCTCGGAGCAGGCCGGGCACAAGGTGATCGGCTCGGTCGCGGTCCGGCTGGTCAAGGCCGGCCGCTGGCCGGTCACCGTCGTGCCGTAGCCGTAGCCGTAGCCGTAGCCGTAGCTGTAGCTGTAGCCGTAATAGGGGGGGTGGCCGTCGGAGGGGTGGCCGCAGTGGTACGGGCCCGGACCGCCCGCCGGGCGGCGCCGGAGCGGCGGGTAGGGTGCGTGACCATGACGGAGACGTCGGGCGCGCACCCCACCGAGCCGGCCCACCCGACCGGTAACGACCTGCATCTGGACCTGCCCGCCACCGGCGGCCGCCGCGCCGCACTGATGGCCGCGCTGCGCGAGGCGATCCGCAGCGGCAGACTGGCCCCCGGCACCCGACTGCCGCCCTACCGGGCCCTGGCCACCGACCTCGGCCTGGCCCGCAACACCGCCGCCGAGGCCTACGCCGAGCTCGTCGCCGAGGGCTGGCTCACCGCCCGCCAGGGCTCCGGCACCACCGTCGCCGACCGCGCCGCACCCGTCCCGCCCACCCGGGCCCGCCGCCCCGCACTCCGCTCCGGACCGGCGCACGACCTGCGCCAGGGCCAGCCCGACGCCGCCTCCTTCCCCCGCGCCGCCTGGCTGGCCGCCGCCCGCCGGGCCCTCACCGCCGCCCCGAACGAGGCCTTCGGGCCGGGCGACCCCCAGGGCCGGCCCGAACTGCGCGCCGTCCTCGCCGACTACCTCGCCCGCGCCCGCGGCGTGCGCACCGACCCCGACCGGATCGTGGTCTGCTCCGGCTTCGCCCACGCGCTGCGCCTGCTCTTCGACGGTGCCGCGCCCGCCCTGCCGCCCGCCGACCAGGGGCCGCTGGCCGTCGAGGCGTACGGGCTGGGCTTCCACCGCGGGCTGCTGGCCGCCGCCGGCGTCACCGCCGTCCCGCTGTCGATCGACGAACAGGGCGCCCGGATAGGGGAGTTGGCCCGGTGCCCGGAGGTCCGGACGGTCCTGCTCACCCCCGCCCACCAGTTCCCGACCGGCGGCCCGCTGCACGCCGGGCGCCGCGCCGCCGTGATCGACTGGGCGCGCGGACGCGGCGGGCTCGTCCTGGAGGACGACTACGACGGGGAGTTCCGCTACGACCGCCAGCCGGTCGGCGCCGTCCAGGGGCTCGACCCCGAACGGGTCGTCTACCTCGGCAGCGCCAGCAAGAGCCTGAGCCCGGCGCTGCGCCTCGGCTGGATGGTCCTGCCGGACCACCTGGTCGACCGGGTGCTCGCCGCGAAGGGCGAACGCGAGGCCTGGGCCAGTGCGTTGGACCAGCTGACGCTCGCCGAGTTCATCGACTCCGGCGGCTACGACCGCCACCTGCGCCGGATGCGCCGCCGCTACCGGGACCGCCGCGACCAGCTGGTGGCCGCGCTGGCCGCCCACGCCCCGCACATCGAGGTGTCCGGCATCGCGGCCGGCCTGCACGCCGTGCTGCGGCTCGCCCCCGGCACCGAACGGTCCGTTCTCCAGGCCGCCGCCCATCGCGGCCTGGCGGTCGAGGGGCTCGCCGAGTACCGGCACCCGGCGGCCGATCCGGCGGCGACGCCCGCCGTCGACGGCCTGGTGGTCGGCTACGCCACGCCGCCGGACCACGCCTGGCCGGCCGCGCTCCGGACACTGTGCGACGTCCTGCCGGCGCCGGCCTGAGCACCTACCGGCCGGAGCACCTGTCGGCCTCAGCGCACCTGCCTCAGCGCACCGGCCTCAATGCGCCGGCCCGGCCTGGGCACACCGGCCCGAGCAGGCCGTCCGGGTGCGCGGCGAAGGATAGGGCACCGGCGGTTCCGCCGGGCCGGAACGCGGACGGTCGGTCCCCGGCGTCCGCCCGCCGCTCGTACGCGAGTACGGGTTCGGGCCGAGGAGGGCGGCCCCGACGGCGCCGCCCCCTACGCTCCTTGGACATGCGCAGAACACATCTGAGCCGTGCCGCGCTCGCCGTGGGCCCGGCCCTCGCCGCCGGACTGCTGCTGGCGGCACCCGCCCGGGCCGCCGACAGCCCGCTGCCCCTGACGGCCGTCTCCGACCACCAGACGACCGGCCGGGGAGGTGAGTTCACACTGACCCTGACGCTCACCAACCCGTACGACACCCCGATCCAGTTCGTCTACCAGAGCGTCCAGGAGACGTACGACACCAGTCTGGTGAAGGGGCTCAAGTACACCGCCACGGCCTGCGGCACCCAGACCAACGGGTGCAGCGACAACGTGCACGGCGGCATCGCCCGCTACGACGTCCCGCTCGCCCCCGGCGCCAGCAGCACCTTCACGGTCACCTACGCCGTGGCCCCGGACTCGGCCTGCGGCCAGGGCGTCCGGATCGACTTCTACTCGTACCTGTACTACGAGTACCAGGGCGGTCTGGCCAACAACTCCGGCATCCTGGGCATCCCCGGTACCCAGGTCGCCTGCTGATCCACCCCCTCCCCCCGGCGCGGCCCTCGCGGCCGCACCCCCCGTACACCCGTCAGGTGCCGGCCACCCCCGTACCGGCACCTGACGGGCCTTCCGCATGCGTCGGTGCCGGTGCCGGAGGTGGAGTCGGTGCCGGGCTCGGTGTCGGAGCCGGGTGACAGGATTCGGGCCATGCCCGACTACGCATGGATGCCGTACCGCCCCGGACCGGACGACGACCTGCCCCTGCCCCTGCCCTACGGGCTGTACGCCGCCCTGCGGGAGCAGGTGGGCCCCGAGCACACCTCCCGGGTCGGCGGGCTGCTGCGCCCCTCGCTGGAACTGCGCACGGACGTCGCCGAGGAGGAGCCCGGCTGGACGTCCGTCGGGCGGACCGGCGGATCGGCGGCGCTGCCGCCCGGCGTCGACTGGCCCGAGGGCGACGGCCACCCGATGGAACTGCTCGCCCGACTCGACTGCGCCCGGCTGGCGGAGGCCTTCCGGGCCGGTGGCGGCGGTCGCTGGCCGTTGCCGGTCGAGGGCCTGCTGCTGTTCTTCCACGACCCGATGCCCGCCGACCTCGACGGGGAGAGCTGCCAGGTGCTGCACGTCCCGGCCGGGAGCCCGGAACGTCCGGCCCCGCCGGACCCGGACGGCCTGGAGCCGCTGCCCGCTCGGTCGGTCCGGGCGCGCTGGGCCCTGTCGGCGCCCTCCTACCTGGAGGACGAGCTGCGGGCGCTGCTCGCGGGTGACTACCTGGTGGCCATGGGCGTCTCGGACGCCTGCCGCGAGCACCTCGGCGGCGCCGACGTCCGGCTCCTGGGGTGGTGCGACAGCGACAACACCACCCGCCCCGACGGGCACCGGCCGCTGCTCCAGGTCGAGGGCTCGGCGGTGGACGCGCGGTGGGGCGAACTCGTCAACGTCTCGTTCTGGATCACCGAGGAGGACCTGGCCGCAGGCCGCCTCGACCGGGTGCGGCAGGGCCTGGAGGTCGCCTGAGCGGTGTGCCGGGTTGACGGCAGGGGGGTTGCGCGGCAGGAGGGCGCGCGGGGTGGGGGCGGGTCGGCGGGGCGCCCGGGGTACGGGGTGAGCGCCCGCGAACGGGTGTTCCGGTGACGATAGCGGCCCGTGGGGGCGGATCACCGGAGATTCACCCTATCGGGGGGTAGTGGGCCGCCGTACGGGCTCCGTCGGGTTCTGGTGATCTAGGGTTCCGGATGGGCCGCCGGGCGATGGCGGTCGTCCTCTCGATACTCGCCAACTTCCCCACCAGCTCGCGGATCTGATGATCCGTCGCGGAGCATGCCCCGGAACCGGAGCGGTACCGGCCCCGGCTGCGTGATCCGACCACACGAATGGAGACCCCTGCCGATGTCCGTGGACACGACGAGCCCGGAGACACAGCAGGACCGGCAGCAGAGCCTCGCGACGGCCGCTGCCCGCAACCTTGCCACCACGACCAAGTCCGCCCCGCAGATGCAGGAGATCACCTCCCGCTGGCTGCTCAAGGTGCTCCCGTGGGTCGAGGCCCACGGTGGTGCGTACCGGGTCAACCGACGGCTCACCTACACCGTCGGCAACGGCGTGGTGGAGTTCATCAAGACCGGATCCCAGGTCCGCGTGATCCCGGCCGAGCTGGGCGAACTCGCCCTGCTGCGCGGCTACGAGGACGAGGAGGTGCTGACCGCCCTCGCCGACCGCTGCCAGCAGCGCGACTTCGGCCCCGGCGAGGTGCTCACCACCCAGGGCGAGGCGGCCGACCGGATCTTCCTGATCGCGCACGGCAAGATCAACAAGATCGGCACCGGCAAGTACGGTGACGAGACCGTGGTCGGCGTGGCCGCCGACGGCGACCGCTTTGGCGACGACTCGCTGCTGAACCCGGACGCGGTCTGGGAGTACACGGCGAAGACCACCACCTCCGGGGTCGCCCTCACCCTGAGCCGGGACGACTTCGCCCGCATCCGGGACAACGCGCCGAGCCTCCAGGAGCACCTGACGACGTTCCTGTCCCTGCCGCTGCAGGCCCAGAACGAGCGCGGCGAGGCCGAGATCGCCATGTCGGCCGGCCACCGCGGCGAGTACGAACTCCCCGGCGCCTTCGTGGACTACGAGCTCAAGCCGCGCGAGTACGAGCTGAGCGTCGCCCAGACCATCCTCAAGATCCACACCCGCGTCGCGGACCTGTACAACCAGCCGATGAACCAGACCGAGCACCAGCTCCGGCTGACCATCGAGGCCCTGCGCGAGCGGCAGGAGCACGAGATGATCAACAACCCGGAGTTCGGCCTGCTCAACAACGCCGACTTCGACCAGCGGATCCAGACCCACTCCGGCCCGCCCACCCCGGACGACCTGGACGAGCTGCTCAACCGCCGCCGCGACCCGGACTACCTGCTGGCCCACCCCAAGGCCATCGCCGCGATCGGCCGTGAGTTCAACGCCCGGGGCATCTACCCGCACCACGTCGACCTCGGCGGGCAGCAGGTGCCGGCCTGGCGCGGGGTTCCGATCCTGCCGTGCAGCAAGATCCCGATCACCAAGGAGAACACCAGCTCGATCCTGGTGATCCGTACCGGTGAGGACAACCAGGGCGTCATCGGCCTGCACCAGACCGGGCTGCCGGACGAGTACCAGCCCTCGCTCTCGGTCCGCTTCATGGGGATCGACGAGAAGGCGATCATCTCCTACCTGGTCAGCGCCTACTACTCCTGCGCGATCCTGGTGCCGGACGCGGTCGGCGTGCTGGAGAACGTCGAGATCGCGCACCGCCGCCACTGAGCGCGCGGAACGGCGGGCGCGGGCCGTAACCGGTCGGCGCGAAGATCGTTTCACCTGATGGCGGACGGCCCGCCCCGGAGGCGGGCCGTCCGCCTGATCACGTCTGAATGCGCATGGTCGTACCCGATCGGCTCTGATCCGGATCCGACCACTGCCGTCCGTTCCTGTCGGCTGATCAGCCAAATCCCTTCCGTCCTGCCCGGACGACCCGAGAGGTGTGTGGAGCCCATGCCGCAGCGCCGGCAGTACCGACGGATACCGCGGCACGGCGGCGGGGGCGCGGTCCCCGGTCGGCGGGCGCGGCTGATCGGCGCTGCGGTCGGCGTGGTGGCGATGTGCGCACTGGTCGGCGGGGCCAGCGCCTCGGGGGCCGAACGCCCCGGCGGGCACGCGAACGGCGCGGCCGTCGACACCTGCGTGTGCACCGGGACGGACGTGTCCACCACGGTGGGCCCGGGCGGCAGCGTGGACGTCGGAGTGGACGTGGACGTCGAGGTCGGCGTCACCGTCGCCCCCGACGTCGGCCGCCACCACGGGCCCCGGCCGCCGCACGACCACCACCACTGCCACCGGCCGCTGACGGCCGGCACGGTGCCCGCGGTGCCCTCGCCCTCCGGCACGGCCGGGCTCCGGCCGGCGCCGGGGCGACCGACCGACGGCCACGGGTCCGGCGGCCACGGGGGCGGCGGCGAATGGTCCGGTGACGACGGGCAGGGGGAGCACGGGGACGGCTGGTGGCACTGGGGCCACGGGGGGCACCACCATCACCACCACCATCCGCACCCCTGCCCGAGCCCCACCCCGACGCCCACCCCGACCCCGACGCCGACACCTACGCACACATCGACGCCGACCCCCACCCCTACCCACACCCCGACGCCGACGCCCACCCCGAGCGCCACCCCCACGCCGTCCCCGACCGCGGTCCCGTCGCCCCCGGCCCCCAGCCCGCCGGCGTCGCCCCCGGCCCCGGCCCCGGCGTCTCCGCCGCCGCCCGCCCCCGCACCGGCGCCACCGCCCCCGGCGGTGCCCGCCGTGCCCGCGGCCCCGGCGCCCGCCGCCCCCGCTCCGCCACCGCCACCGGTGGTGCCGGTTCCGGCGGTGCCCGACCCGACGGTCCCCGCCGTGGTGGCGCCCAGCCCCGTGCTGCCGAGCCCGGCCCGTCCGAGCCCGGCCCGGCCCACGCCGTCGGCGCATCCCTCCTTCAAGGTGGTGCGGGCCGCCAAACCGGGGCCCGTCGCGCCGCCGCACCACGGCGCCTCGACCACCACCACGATGCTGCTGATCACCGTCCCCGCGGTGCTCGCGGCGGCCTCGCTGCGCCCGGGGCGTGGCCGCGGCCGCGGTGGTTCCGGGTCCTGACGGCCTCCCGTCCCGACCTTCCCCCGGCTCCTCCTGTCGAGTCCTGTCGAGCGGGCCCGGGGCTTCGCCTTTCACGTCACGAGCCAAGCCAGAGAAGGGAGTTCCCATGTCCGAGTGGGTGGCGCTGATCATCGCCTTGGCGGCGGCCTGTGCCGTTGTGTTGGCGGTGGTGGTGCTGCGGCGCCGCGGCACCGGCGTCGTCGAGAACACCGACGAGACGCCGGACGTCATCGAGTACATCACGATGATGATCGGAGTGGTCTACGCGATCGTCCTCGGCCTCGCCATCGCGGGTGTCTGGGAGGCGCGCGGCGCCGCCCAGGACGACCTGTTCCGTGAGGCCCAGTCGCTGCGGGAGGTCAGCGACCGGGCGGTGGTCTACCCGGTCGAGTTCCGCGACCAGGTCCGGGCCGACGTCGACGCGTACGTCACCTACGTGGTGACCGTCGAGTGGGACTACATGGGCAAGAACGGTGAGATCACCGACAAGGGAACCGAGTTGCTGGACAAGATCCAGAACGAGGTGGTCTCCCGGGCGCCGGCCTCGGAGCTGGAGGCCCAGGCCTACCAGCCGATCACCGACCGGATCAGCCAGGCCTCCGACTCCCGCAACCAGCGCGGCCAGAACGCCGGGCCGACCATGCCGGGCGTGGTGTGGTTCGGGCTGATCGGCGGGGCGGTGGTGACCATCGGCATGCTGTTCGCGCTGCAGATCCAGCGCACCCCAAGGGAGTTGATCCTGGCGGCCTGTTTCAGCGTGCTGATCGCCTTCCTGCTGTTCATGATCTGGGACTTCGACGATCCGTTCGCCCGGAGCGTCTCGGTCACCACCCAGCCCTTCACGGACCTCTTCCCCTCGCTCAACCTCAAGAGTTGAACCGGGGCCGAGACCGATGCCGGCGCCGGTGGTCCCGAACGGGGCCACCGGCGCCGGTCGTTCGACCGGCTCGACGTCAGCGCAGGCTGTTGTCCATCGAGTTGAGCATGGTGCCGGAGGCGTCGTCGTTCTCCAGCGAGAAGGCGAACAGGCCGCCCAGGCCCTTGCCCTTGGCGTAGGCGCCGCGGGCCTGGACGGCCTGCGGGGTGTCACCCGTCCAGAAGTTGGTGCCGTCGTAGACCCAGCTGCTCTCCGTCACCGGGTCCCAATGGGTCTGCGCGGCGGTCGGGTTGAGCTCCTTCCAGGCGGCCAGACCGGCCTCCTGGCTGAGCGGCTTGGCGGCCGTCGGGCCGGTCGCGCTCTGGTACAGGCCGTAGTTCGCGCCGGCCGGGACGCCGGTCCAGCCGCGCCAGTAGAACGGGATGCCGAGCACGATCTTGTTCGCCGGGAAGCCGCCGGGGATGCCGTACTCGGGCAGGCCGGCGGTGTACGCGGTGAGGGTGGTGTCCACGTTGTACTTGCGGGTGCCGGGGGTGATCGGTGTGGTCGGGTCCGCCGGGCTGTCGTGCAGCGGGTCCTGGTGGTTGGTCGGACCCTTGGCGTCCCAGGAGCCGTGCATGTCGTAGGACATCACGTCGGCGTAGTCCAGGTAGGCGCCGATCTTGTCGGTCTCCAGCTGGGCGATCTTGTCCTGGCCGCTGGGCAGCGCGGCGCTCAGCAGGTAGCGCTTGCCCTGGGCGGCGCCGAGGGCGTCCAGCTGGGTGCGGAACTCCTTGAGCAGCAGGGTGTAGTTCTGCTTGTCGGCGGGGGAGTAGTGGTTGCCCGTGTGGCCGCCGGCCGAGCCCGGGTACTCCCAGTCGATGTCGATGCCGTCGAAGATGCCGGCCGCCGAGGCCGCGCCGCCGGAGGCGTCACCGGCGACCCCGGTCGGCAGGTTCCCCTTGAGGAACATGTCGACGCAGGAGGAGACGAAGGCCTTCCGGGAGGCGTCGGTGGCGGCCGCGTCCGAGAAGTACTTGGAGTACGTCCAGCCGCCGATCGAGATGGTGAAGCGCAGGTTCGGGTACTTGGCCTTGAGCTGGCGCAGCTGGTTGAAGTTGCCCTTGAGCGGCTGGTCCCAGCCGTCGGTGCTGCCGTCCACGCTGGTGGCGGAGGTGTAGCCGTCCTGGTAGTCGGCGTAGGCGTCGCCCGCGCCGTCACCGGCGTTGGGGTCGGAGTCGTTGGCCGAGTCGGAGGCCTTCACCGCCTGGAAGCAGGTGAACTTCGAGGGGTCGATGTTGGCGAAGGCGTAGTAAACGACGTCCAGCTTGTTCGCGGCGCCGCTGGTGTCGACGTTCTTCGGGTAGTAGGCGTTCTCGTAGATGCCCCACTGGTCGAAGTAGGCCGCGCGGACCGGCTGTTGGGCGGGCGCCGCGGCGGTCGTGGTGCTCACCGGGGCGGACTGGGCGGAGGCGTGGCTCCCCGAGTAGCCCTGGACGCTGAACGTGTAGGCCTGGCCGGGCCGCAGCGAGCTGACGGCGACCGAGGTGCCCATCGAGGTGGCGACCAACTGGCCGTTGGACCACACCTTGTAGGCCACCGGGCCGTCGTCGCCGTTCAGGGTGGACGGCTGCCAGCCGAGCACCACGGCGCCGGAGGTGACCTTGCTGACCGTGACGCCGGTCGGGGTGGTGACCTTGCCGTCCCCGGCCGGGCCGCTCGCGGTGGCGGTCGCGGTCGGACTCCCGGTCGGACTCCCGGTGGGGCTGCCGGTGGGGCTCCCGCTCGGGGAGCCCGTCGCGGTCGGACTTCCGCTGGGCGAGCCGGTGGCCGTGGGGCTGCCCGAAGCCGTCGGGCTGGTGGACGCCGTGGGGCTGCCCGTGGCCGTCGGGCTGGTGGACGCCGTCGGGCTGGTGGTGGAGGTCGGCCCGCCCGGACCGGTCAGGGTGAGGTCGTCCGCGTAGTACGTGCCGGTGCCGTACCAGCCGTGGGTGAAGACCGTGACGGAGGTCGTGGTGGCGCCGGTGGTGAAGGTGCTGCTCAGCTGGTTCCAGCCCGTCCCGCCGGGCGTCCAGCTGGAGGCGTTGACGCCGGTGCCGGTGGCGCCCAGGTACACGTAGCTGCCCTGGACGAAGCCGGCCAGGGTGTAGCTGGTGTTCGGCTGGACGGTGACGGTCTGCTGGCACTGCGCGGTGTCGGAGCCGGAGGCGGCGCCGCTGAGCGCGTAACTCCCGCCGTGCACCGGGGTGGTGACCACCGAGCCGTTGGAGCAGCTCCAGCCGGACAGGGTGCCGGTCTCGAAGCCGCCGTTGGCCAGCAGGTTGACCGGCGAGGCGGCGGCGGAGCCGAGGGTGAGGGCGAGGGCGGCGCCGCTGGTGGTCAGCGTGGCGGCCAGGGCGAGTGCGGTGGCCCGTCTGTGCCGGGCGGCCCGACGGGCGGCTCGACCCTCGGCGGGCAGGTCGGGCCGTGCGGGCAGGACGCGGTCGTGCATGCGGGGTGTCCTCCGGATGTGTGGGGGTTCCGGCGGTGCGTGGCCCGGACGGGCCGTGGGGAGCCGGCCCGGACGCGGTGGGGGCGACCGGGCGGGGTGACACGTGCTTGACGGGTGCTCGACTGAACAGATTGGACTGGACCAATATTCGCCGTCAAGGGTGTCCACCCGCTGGACCGACCCGGGCGGCGAACAGCGGCCGACCGGTAGGTTGACCGGGACGGAACAGGACTGCCGAACGGAGGAGCGCATGGACAGTCAGGGCTGGGACGACCGCTACGCCGCGAGTGAACTGGTCTGGGGCGCCGCGCCCAACCGGTGGGTGGTGCGCGAACTCACCGGCCGCGCCCCCGGCCACGCCCTCGACCTGGCCACCGGCGAGGGCCGCAACGCCATCTGGCTCGCCGCCCGGGGCTGGGAGGTCACCGGCCTCGACTTCTCCGCCGTCGCCCTCGAACGCGCCGAACGGCTCACCGCCGAACTGCCCGACGAGGTCGCCGACCGCCTCACCTGGCGCCACGGCGACGCCCGCACCCACGAGGCCCCCACCGTCGGCTACGACCTCGTCCTGGTCGCCTACCTCCACCTGCCCGCCGCCGACCGCCGCGCCGCACTGCACCGCGCCGCCGAAGCACTCGCCCCCGGCGGCACCCTGCTGGTGATCGGACACGACCTGAGCAACCTCACCGAAGGCGTCGGCGGCCCGCAGGACCCGGCCGTGCTGTTCACCCCGCAGGACGTCCTCGCCGACCTCGCCCCCTACGGCCTGCACACCGTGCGGGCCGAGCGCGTCCGGCGCGAGGTCGACACCGAACCCGGCCACCGGGGCGGTGCGACGGGCGGAGCGACCGGCGTCGCGACGGGCGTCGCGATCGACGCGCTGGTGCGCCTGGAGCGGGGTGCCGCGTGAGCGCCCGGCCCACGACCGCCCGCCCCACCCGCCGGCTGCTCCTCACCGGCCTCGCGGCCGCCGCCCCGCTGGTGCTCGCCGGCTGCTCCTCCGGCAAGAAGGACAAGGCCGACAAGAACGGCCCGGTGGCCAGGGCCAGTGACCCGGGCGGCGCCGCCTTCGTGATGATCATCCGGCACGGCGAGAAGCCCGACGGCAACCAGCCCGGCCTGGACGAGAACGGCAAGCACGACGGCAAGTCCCTCACCCAGCGCGGCTGGGACCGGGCCAAGGCACTGCCCACCCTGTTCACCACCCCGCCCGCGACCGGCCTGCGCACCCCCGCCCGGATCTACGCCGCCACCGACCAGGGCCCGCTGGCCGGAGCCCACCGGATGCGGCAGACCGTCACCCCGCTGGCCGGCGGGCTCGGACTGACCGTGGACACCACCTACGCCGAGTCCCAGGAGTCCCAGCTGGCCGCCGCCGCCCTCGCCGGAACGCAGCCGGTGCTGATCTGCTGGGAGCACTCCCGGATCCCGCGGATCGTCGAGGCGCTCGGAGCGGCCGGCAGCGGGGCGCCGGGCACCTGGCCGGACCGGTTCGACCTGGTCTGGGTGTTCTCCCGGCCGGCCGGCGGGGCCTGGACCTTCCAGGAGGTGCGCCAGCACCTGCTGGACGGCGACGCCTGACCCGCCCGGTCGCCCCCCGGTCAGGCCGCCGACGCGCTGATCGTCACCACCGAGTACTGGACGACGGTCAGCGGCACGCCGACCGTCCCGGTGGTCACCGTGTACGGGACGGGCCGGGGCGCCGGGTCGGTGCCGTCCGGGCTGGCGACGGTCACGGCGGTGACGACCGCTCCGGCCGGGAGCGCGTAGGAGAGGGTGCAGTTGACGGGCGTGGTGCGGAAGTCGGCCGGGGCGTCGCCGAAGTTGGTGAAGTTCACCAGGTGGACGACGGTGTCGCCGCCGAGCCGCCGGGCGTCCAGGAAGATCCGCCGGTCCCCGGTGAGGGTGACGGCGGGCGGCGCCGACTGCCGTACCGCCGCCAGCAGTTGGTCGGCCGAGGCCTGGTCGGTGTTCGACAGGTAGCTCAGCCCGGGCAGGGCCTTGAGGTACCAGCAGCTGCCGCTGCCGTAGGAGTTCCGCCGGCTCGCGGGCAACGGGTCTGCCCGGCGCAGCCCGAGGACGTCGGAGAGCGCGAACTCGGCCCGCCGGCCGCCCAGTTCGTCCAGCGCGGTGGGGGCCGGGCCGGTGATCACGACCGTCCCGCCGGCCGCGACGAAGCCGCGCAGCACGGTCGCCTCGGCGTCCGAGACGGCCTGGAGGTTGGGCAGCAGCAGGACCTGGAAGCGGGCCAGGTCGGCGGCGACGAGGCCGGGGCTGGGCACGGTGTCGAACGGCACCTGGGCGTACACCAGCGCCTTGACCGTGCCGCGGAACTCGCCGAGCCAGGGCAGCGCGGCACAGCTCATCTGCGGGTCGTCGCCGCCCCACCAGTCGGCGATCCCGGCCGGGGCCTTGGCGTTGGCGTACATCCCGTTGCCCTCGCCGGGCGCGACGTAGTCCCGGGACGGCGCGGAGTGGTAGACCCCGACCCGGGCCGCGGAGACCGGGTCGTAGAGCTTCGCCTGGTTGGCCCGGACGAAGGCGTACATCCGGGCGCGCATGGCCGCGTCCACGGTGTCGTTCTTGAACGGCGTCCTCACCTCGTACGGGTTGCAGCCGGCCGCGATCAGCTGGGACATCACCAGCGAGGCGTCGTCGGCCTGCCAGCCGTAGGAGAACGCCCAGGCGGGCTTGGCGCCGCTGGCCGCGCGGGCGTACTTGTACATCGAGATCAGGCAGGTCCAGTCGGTGGCGGTGGCGTGCCGCATCCCGTCGTAGTTGCCGAGGATGTCCACCTCCCAGACCTGGGAGACGGCGCCCTCGGCGGTGCGCAGGTAGCCGCCGTCCAGGCCGATGGAGGTGGCGTAGCGGTAGTCCATCGAGACCGTCTCGACGAAGGTGACCAGGTCGGGGTTGACCGAGCGCCCGGCGGCGGCGATGTCCAACTGGAAGCCGAGCAGGCTGCGGTGGCGCCACTCGACGTAGCGGCGGAACACCGGGTCGGTGAAGTCGGCGGCCCGGGGCAGGGCGAGCCCGGTGTCGGCCTTGAAGGCGGCCGCGCCCCAGCTGGAGGCGTCGCACCAGGTGAGCACGCCGTCGAAGTAGATCGGCACGTCCGGCCAGATGCCGTCCACGCCGGTGGCGGCCACCCCCTTGATCCGCCGGAGGTAGTAGTCCCGCCAGGGCGAGTGGGGGCTGAGCCAGACGCTCTCGTCGCCCGGGTCGACCCAGACCACCACGCTGCCGTAGAACACGTTGGGCTTGCCCGCGAGGTCGCGCTGGACCCAGTCCTTGCCGTGGTCGTCCTTGTAGAAGGAGCGGCCCTTCTCACCGCCGGGGGAGATCAGTTCGAGGGACGGGTAGTACATGACGACCTTGAGGCCGGCCGCGTGGGCCAGGCCGGTGAAGGTCTTCACGTCGGCCATGTGGGCGGCGAACTCGGCGTCGGTGAGCCAGTTGGAGAGCAGGGTGTCGAGTTCGATGACGCTGACGTTCTGCGCCTTGAGGGCGTCGACGTAACCCTGCATGTCGGCGGGCTCGTTGAAGGTGCCGTCGGCGATCCGGGCGTAGCGGGTCCAGTCGGGCCAGGGCTGCGCCGCGGTGGATCCCGGCGCGGCCGGGCGGACGGCTCGGGCGGCTCGGGCGGTCAGGGTCGGGGCGGCGGGAGCGGTCGGCGGGGCCGGGGCGAACGGGGTGGCGGCCCGGGCCGGGCCGGCGGGCAGCAGGCGGCCGGCGGCGAGGGCGCCGCCCGCGCCGAGGCCGGCCCGGAGCAGCCGGCGGCGGCCGAGGCGGGCGGTGGTGGCGGCGGTGGCCGCGAGCGGTGTTCCGTCGTGCTGTTCGGGCATGGTGGTCCCCCAGCGTGGGTCGGAGCGGCTCCGAGGCGACCCTAGACGGTGCGCCGCCCGTCGGGCCGGTCCCCTGTCATGGCTACGCCAGTCGTCGGACGGGTGGATCCGCCGGTGCGCGGAGCACCGCCGCGAGCGGGGCCGGTGGGGCTGGTGGGTGGGAGCGCCGCCGCCTGGGTAGGGGACCTGGACGGACGCCATCCGATGATCATAGTTTCTCTGTGTGCGATAGGTTCACGGCACGGACGGCGGCGGGAACGAGGAGGGCACGATGGCCGTTTCGCTGGCCAAGGGGCAGAAGATCAGCCTGGAGAAGCCGGGCGGTGGGCAGCTGAGCGTGGTCCGGATGGGCCTGGGCTGGCGGGCGGTGCAGCGCAAGGGCTTCCTGGCCAAACTGCTGTCCGCCGGGCAGGAGATCGACCTGGACGCCTCGGCGGTGCTCTTCGCCCACGGCAAGCCGCTGGACGTGGTCTTCTTCCAGCACCTCACCAGCAACGACGGCTCCGTCCGGCACAGCGGGGACAACCTGGTCGGCGGCTCGGGCGACGCGACCGACGACGAGTCGATCACCGTCGACCTGACCAAGGTGTCCGCCGAGGTCGACCAGATCCTCTTCACCGTGAACTCCTTCACCGGGCAGACCTTCCAGGAGGTCGAGGCCGCCTTCTGCCGCCTGGTCGACGAGACCACCGGCGTCGAACTGGCTCGCTACACCCTCACCGGCGGCGGCCCCTACACCGCCCAGATCATGGCCAAGGTGCAGCGCACACCGGGCGGTTGGCAGATGGCCGCGATCGGCCAGCCCGCCAGCGGGCGCACCTTCCAGGACCTCATGCCGGAGCTGGTCAAGCACCTGTGACCCGGGCCCGGGCTCCGGCGCCTCAGTCGAGGTCGCGGCGCCGGAACCCGGCCAGGGCCAGCGCGATCAGCGCGGCCGCGACCAGGGTCAGCACGATCGGCGGCGCCCAGTCCATCCGGGCCGCCGGGAGCCGGGGCACCCGGCCGAACGGGGACAACCCGTCCAGCCCCCGGGGCAGTTGCAGCAACGGGCCCAGGTAGCCGATCACGAACGCGTACGCCGGGACGGCCCAGGCCAGCGCCGTGGCCCGGGGCAGCCAACCGTGGACGGCGGCCGCGAAGCCCACCGTCACCCACAGCGCGGGCACGAAAACCAGCGCCGCACCCAGCAGCCGCAGGAACACGGCACCGTCGCCGGTCGACAGCGCCCCGGCCAGGCCGAAACCCGTGCCCGCCGCCACCATCACCACGACGGAGCCCAGCAGCGCCGCCGCCAGGTGCCCGCCCAGCCAGCCGGAGCGCGACACCCCCGCGGCCAGCACGGGCACCACCCGCCCGGCGCTCTCCTCGGCGCGCGCACGCTGCGCCGCCAGCACCGCGTAGACGCCGCCGACCACCGCGACGACCAGCATCGTCAGCGCCGCGAAGGAGTCGGCGAGGGAGTGGCCGCCCAGCCGGGCCAGCGCCTCCTTGATCCGGTCGACGTCCCGGAGCATCGAGTCGGCCTCGCCGAGCAGCGAGCCGTACATCGCGCCGAGCAGCAGCAGGGCCGCCGCGAAGCCGCCGATCAGCCCGCGGTGCAGCCGCAGCGCCAGGCCGAACGGGGTGCCCAGGAAGGCGCTGCCGGTGGCCGGGCCGGGGCGGGCCGCGCGCAGCCCGGCGCCGAAGTCGCGGCGGGTGCTCAGCGCGAACCCCGCCACGGCCGTGCCGGCGGCCAGCGCCAGTGCGGGCAGCAGCGGCCACCAGCGGTCCTCGACGAAGGGGTAGCCGCGCTGGAGCCAGCCGATCGGGGAGGCCCAGGAGAGGCCGGTCCGGCCGGTGTCCCCGGCGGCGCGCAGCGCGTAGGCGGCGCCGAGTACGGCGAGGGCGAGCCCGGAGGCCGTCCGGGCGTGCGCGGAGACCTGCGCGGTGACGGCGGCGACGGCCCCGAACAGCAGCCCGCCGACGGCCGTGGCGGCGCCGTAGAGCAGCGCGCCGCCGGCGCCCAGTCCGGGGATGCCGAGGGCGGGCAGGCCCAGGGCGAGCAGCAGGCCGAGGGCGAGGTCGGCGACCGCGGCGGCGGCCAGCGCGGCGGCGAGCTGGGCGTGCCGGCCGACGGCGGCCGAGCGGACCAGCTCGGCGCGGCCGCCCTCCTCCTCGGCCCGGGTGTGCCGGATGACGGTCAGCACGTTCAGCAGACCGGCGAGGACGACCAGCAGGCCCAGCAGCCGGTGGCCGAGCATCGCCCCCCAGGTGTAGTCGGCCAGGTAACGGGCCGGGCCGGTCATGGCGAGTACGGCGGGACTGGCCGAGGCGTGCGCGATCGAGGCCCGGTCGGCGGCGGTCGGGTAGACGGAGTGGACGCTGTCGGCGGTGGCCAGGGTGAGCAGCCCGAGGCCGAGCACCCAGGCGCCCAGCCGCACCCGGTCGCGGCGCAGCGCGAAGCGCAGCAGGGTGGCGGCGCCGGCCAGGGCGGCGGGCCCGCCGGGGCGGACCGGGGCGGCGCCCCGGGCGGTGGGGGCGGTGGTGGCGGTCATCGGACGGCCTCGGGGTCGGGGCGGTGCCCGTTGGCGGCCAGCTCGTCGCCGTAGTGGCGCAGCATGAGCTCCTCCAGGGTGGGCGGGTGGCTGACGAGGGTGCGCAGTCCGGCCTCGCTCAGCATCCGTACCGCGGCGTCGAGCCGGGTGCCGTCCACGGCGAAGCGGACCCGGCGCCCCTCGGTGCGCAGGGCGTGCACCCCGGGCAGCGCGTCCAGTCCGGTGACGGGCCGGTCGGTCTCCGCCTCCACGGTGGTGCGGGTGAGGTGGCGCAGTTCGGACAGGGTGCCGCTCTGCACCACCCGGCCCCGGCGGATGATGCTGACCCGGTCGCCCAGCTTCTCCACCTCGTCCAGGACGTGGCTGGAGAGCAGGACGGTGCGGCCCTGGTCCTTGGCCTGCCGGACGACGTCCTGGAAGACCACCTCCATCAGCGGGTCCAGGCCGGAGGTCGGCTCGTCCAGCAGCAGGAGTTCGGCGTCGGAGGCGAGTGCGGCGACGATGGCGACCTTCTGCCGGTTGCCCTTGGAGTAGCTGCGGCCCTTCTTGGTCGGGTCGAGGTCGAAGCGCTCGACCAGTTCGTCCCGGCGGCGGGGGTCGGGCCGGCCGCGCAGTCGGCAGAGCAGGTCGATCGCCTCGCCGCCGGTGAGGTTGGGCCACAGCTCGACGTCCCCGGGGACGTAGGCGAGGCGGCGGTGCAACTCGACGGCGTCGCGCCACGGGTCCTTGCCGAGCAGTCGGGCGCTGCCGCCGTCGGCGCGCAGCAGGCCGAGCAGGACGCGGAGGGTGGTGGACTTCCCGGCGCCGTTGGGGCCGAGGAAGCCGTGGACCTCGCCGGTCTCGACGGTGAGGTCGAGGCCGTCCAGCGCGGTGGTCCGGCCGAAGGTCTTGCGCAGGCCGGACAGGATGATGGCCTTGGTCATGCTTTCGAAGCTACCGTAGTTTCAGAAAAACGTGAATATTGGGAAGGCGTTAAAGTTCGGTCAGTGGGCGGATGATCTCCGGGAAAGGGGAGAGCGGTGGAACGGGAACCGGAGCGGAGTGCGGAGCAGGGCGTGGAGCAGGGGGCGGCGCCGGTGCCGGGCAGGTGGCACGAGTACCAGGCCGTGGCCGACTTCGTGGAGCGGTTCGCGGCCGAGCTGGTGGTCGCCGGCATGGGTCGGATGCCCGCCCGGATCTTCTCCTGCCTGATGGCCGAGGAGAGCGGTGTGCTGACCTCCGCCGAGCTCTCCGAGCGGCTGCAGATCAGCCCGGCGGCCGTTTCCGGCGGGATGCGCTACCTGATCCAGGTCGGTCTGGTCGCCAAGGAACGCGAGCCGGGCTCCCGCCGCGACCGCTACCGGGTGCTCAACGACGTCTGGTTCGAGTCGCTGACCCGGCGCGACGAACTGCTGCTGCGCTGGATCGGGGTGTTGAAGGAGGGGGAGGTGACCGTCGGCAGGGGCACGGTCGCGGGGGAGCGGCTCGCGGAGAGCGCGGCCTTCTTCGAGTTCATGATCGACGAGCTGCACGGGATGCTCGGCCGCTGGCGCGTGCACCGGGCGGCGCGGCACCTGGAGCTGTAGGAGCTCGGCCCCGGCGGCGTTCGCGTCCCGGAGGTGCGGACGGCGGCAGTCCGGCCGGTCGGGCCGTTCTGCCGCCGTCGGCGGTTGGGTGCGGTGCGTCCGCGGGTGCTACTTCTTCGCGCTCGCCGAGGGGGAGGGCGAGAGCGAGGCGCTCGGCGTGCCGGTCGGCGTGCTGGTCGACGCGGCGGAGGTGGGGGCGCTGGGGGTCGCGGTGGCGCTCGGGCTGCCGCTGGGGGTGGGCGTCGCGCAGTTCGGGGCGGTGGTCGGGGCGGCCGACGGGGTGCCGGTGGGGGTGGACGTCGGGCCGGCGGTGGGCGAGGGCGAACCGCTCGGCGTGGCCGTTCCGGTGGGCGTCGCGGTCGCGGTCGGGCTCGGGCAGGACGTCGGCGTGCCGGTCGGGGTGCCGGACGGCGTGGCCGTCGGGGAGGCGCTGCCGGTCGGCGTGGTGCTCGGAGTCGTCGTCGGCGTGCCGCTCGGGGTGGCCGTCGGGCTGGCGGAGGGCGAGGGCGAACCGCTCGGCGTCGGCGTGCCGGTGGGCTGCGCGGACGGCGTCGGAGTCGGCGTCACCGGAGGCACCGTCGGCTGGCCGCCCGGCGTCGGGCCGGTGCCGGTGCCGCCGGTCGGGGTGGTGCCCGGGGTGCCGGTGCTGCCGGACGGCCGGAGGAAGGGCGAGGGCGTCGAGCCGGGCAGGGTCGGGACGCCCGGGCGGTCCGCGACCGTGGTCACCTGGCCGCTGCCGAAGTGCGCCATCCAGTTGCGGACGGTGCGCAGGTACTCGGTGGAGTTGTTGTAGCTGAGGATCGCCCGGTCCAGCTGGGCCGGGTCGGAGAGGTCCCGGCCGCCCGCGCACAGGTAGCGCCCGGCGGCCTCGGCCGCGTCGAAGATGTTGTTCGGGTCGGCCGTGCCCTTGCCGGTGGTGTCCACGCCCCAGGAGGCCCAGGTGGAGGGGATGAACTGCATCGGGCCGACCGCGCGGTCCCAACGGGAGTCGCCGTCGTAGCGGCCACCGTCGGTGTCGGGTATCGCGGCGAAGCCGTTGCCGTCCAGCACCGGGCCGAGGATCGGGGTGAGCGTGGTGCCGGCGGCGTCCACCTTGCCGCCGTTCGCCTGGCCGGACTCGACCTGGCCGATCGCCGCCAGCAGCTGCCAGGGCAGGTGGCAGCCCGGCGAACGCTGCGCGAGTGAGGCCTCGGCCTTCTGGTACGCGGCGAAGACGGTGGCGGGCAGCGAGGGCCCGTTGGCGGTGAACGGGCCGGCCGCGGGCAGACCGGGCTGGGTGCCGGGCGGCTGCGGCAGCTGGACGGCGCTGCCGCCGTCGGCCGCGGTGCCCGGGACTCCGGCGGCCGGACCGCCGAAGGGGGTGGTGGAGCCGCTCGCGGACTGTGCGGCGGCGTCCTGCGACTGCCCGGTGTCGGCGGCGGCGGCCGGGGCGAGCCCGAGGCCCGACACCTGAGAGCCGGTCAGTGCGGCCAGCGCGGCGAACGCGGCCGCCGTGCCGGTGACCCGCTTGCCGATCCGTACCTTCCGCCCGCCCTTGGCACTGCCGATCCTCGCCGCCATCTGCTGCCCCTCCCCGTCGCCGTCCGGACCCTCCCGGAACGGTTGAGCCTTCGTCATCGTGCCCGCCCGCCGAATCGGCGGCGCCCGCCGCCGCAACGATTAGTATCACGACGATCTGACAGGTCCAGGATGGACGGGAGGCGGCCGCGAACCCGACGACGGGTGAACGCGGTGTCCCGGCCGAGGGCCGGTCGGCCCGGAGCCGTCGCGCGGCGCCCGCTCCGCGCTTCATCTCCGCTGCCGGTAACGGGAGTTGGCCGTGGGGCCAACGCCGGTCGGCCGGGCGCCCCGGTGGTCGGACGGGCGGTTCGAAGCGCGGGGGTGGTGCGTGGGCGTCGTTTCGGGCTCCCCGGCGGCGCCCGTCGCGAACCCCGCTGACCTGGCCCGATGCCCGCCCCCGTGGGCGGCCTTCCCTAGCAGGACGGACGGTCGGGCGCCAGGGGGCGTCCCCAACTCGGCCCTGGACGGATGACGTTCAGGTGAAAGTGGGCATGCCAGGAATCCCGGTCCGGCATGCTGTGCCGCGTGACCATGTGGATGGAGGCCGAAGCCGTGAGCGCGAACCTGCCGGAGACCGTCGCCGAGGGGGCGGTGGTCCTGCCGGCACCCCCTCGGGTGGTGGACGACCTGGCCCGTGACCTGACCCAGGCCGCCGCCGCCGTCCGGGCGGTGTCGCGCAGCGGCCGCACCACCGGCGGGGACGTCGCGGTCGCCGCCTACACCGCCGTGGTGTGCACCGGGCGTTCGGCCGCGCGCGCCCTGGAGGAGGCCGCCGCCTGGTGCCGGCAGGCCCCGGAGGCCGAGGTGCACTCGCTCGCCTGGGCGCGGGTGCCCGGGCACCGGCACGACGTCTTCGAGTACCGGGTCACCATGGCCGTCAGCTTCCCCGACGACGAGACCGGGGAGCACCTCGGGGACACCCACCACTCCCACCGGTGAGGCCGTATGATCACCTGCATGGGTGATCGGGGTACGAACGGGACGGCCGGAGCGGCGGCGGACGACACCGCCAACGGGACTGCGGTGGAGGCCACTTCGGAGGCCGGCGTGCACGGCGACGACGGCCCGCGCGAACTCTCGCGGGCCGCCGCCGTCGGTGCCACCGTGCTGGCGATCGTCTGCGGCTGCGCGGCGATGCTGGCCGGGCTCCACTGGTTGGGCTGGACCGTCCCGGGCATCGGCTGGATCGTCGCCAAGGCCGGGATCAAGCTGTCGATGGGCGGCTTCCTCGTCCTGGCCGTGGCCGCCGAGCACCTGCGCGGCAAGCTCCGGCCGAAGTCCCGCTCCTGACCGGCCCGCTCCTGACAGTCCCGCTCCTGACCGGCCCGGCCGGGCCGGTCGGCCGCGGTGCCCCGGGGCTCAACCGGCCTGCGGTGCCGGGCAGGTGAGGTCGTGCTCGGGCGCGCGGCCGTCCAGCAGGTAGCGCTCGACGGTGTCCGTGACGCACGGGTCGGAGCCCGGGTACTGGCCGTGGTTGCCGTTGCTGGTGACCGTCACCAGCCGGGAGCCGCGCAGCGCCCGGTGCGCGCCGAGCGCCGCCTCGTAGTACGTCGCCGGGTCGTGCAGCGAGTTGAGCATCAGCACCGGCGGCAGGTGGGCGCCGGTGACCTTGACCTCGGGCGCCGGGGCGGTCGGCCAGAGCGCGCAGACCGAGCTGAACGCGAGCGTGCGGGCACCGATCAGCGGGTAGCGCGCGGTGTTCTCCGCGCCGCGCTCGATCCAGGTGTCCAGGTCCTTCGTCCACGGGGTGTCGCCGCACGTCACCGAGAAGTACTCGGCGAGGAACTCCGGGCTGAGGTACTGGCCGAACAGCCGGCGGGCGGTCTCCTTGGCGGCCGGATCGGCCTGCTGCCAGTCGTCCAGCGCGGTCAGTCCGCTCGCCAGCAGGGGGAAGGCCTTCTCGCTGTAGATCGCGTTGATCGTGCCGTTGTCCAGCTGGTTGGGGCCGAGCGTCAACGACCCGTCGGTGATCGGCGCGTCGTGCAGCGCGGCGCGCCGCTGCTCCCAGTGGGCTCCGACCTCCGCCGGGGTCGAGCCCCAGTGGTAGGTGGCATCCCGGGCGGCCATCCAGGGCAGGAAGTCCTCCTCGAAGCGGCGCTGGAAGCTCATCGGCTGGCCCAGTTCGTACTGCTCCCAGGTGCCGTCGAAGCCGATGTTGCTGTCCAGTACCATCCGCTCGACCCGGTGCGGGAAGAGCGTCCCGTAGTAGGCGCCGATCATGGTGGCGTAGGAGGCGCCGTAGTAGCTGATCTTCTTCTCGCCCAGCAGCGAGCGGTACAGGTCCATGTCGCGGGCGGTCTGCTCGGTGGTCAGGTAGGGCAGCAGGTCGCCGCTGTTCTTCTCGCAACCCTCCACCAGCTTGCGGGAGTTGGCGATGACCCGGTCGACCGCCTCCGGGGACCGGTCGCGGTAGTCCCCGGCCAGGAACTCCTGGAACTCCTCCGGGGTCTGGCACGCGACGTGGGTGCTGCGGCCGACGCCGCGCTGGTCGAAGCTGACGATGTCGTACGCGGCGGCCACCGCGGGGGCGCCCTGGGCGAGGTCCATCGGGCGCAGCAGGCCCTGCCCGCCCGGGCCGCCGGCCGTCTCCATCAGCGCGCCCTTGCGGTGGGCCTGGTCGGTGGCGCGGTGCCGGGAGACGGCGATGCTCAGGTCGGCGCCTGCGCCGGGGTGGTGCCAGTCGCGCGGGACGGCCATGGTGGCGCACTCCAGGGCCGGTTGGCCCGCGCAGGGCTGCCAGTCGAGCGCCTGCCGGGCGTAGCGGGCGGGGACGCGGTCGGCGTCCCCCGGGTTGCGGCCGGAGTCGGCGTTCGCGGTGGCGGGCAGGGCGAGGCCGGCGAGGAGCGCGGCGGCGAGGGCGGCGGCGGCGCGGCGGCCGTGGGATGCGGTGGTGTTCACGGGAACGATCATGTCCCGCCGGACGGCTGACGCACGATGAGGCAGGAGACCGCCTTCGGGGTGGTGCTGGATACACCCCCGGGCGGGGGTATCCAGCACCACGGGCCCGGCGGGGGCATTTCAGCAGCGGTTCCGGCGGGTGGTTCGGGCGGGTGCGGTTCCGGAGGGCGGCTCAGTAGGCGGCGGTGAACCGGGCACGTCGGTGCACGGGCTGCTCCGCCTCGTCCAGCAGCGCGACGGCGAGGTCCTCCATGGAGATCGCCGAGTTGCCGTCGGCGTCGACCAGCAGCTCGTCCCGGCCGAGCCGGAACCGGCCGGTGCGCACCCCGGGTTCGAGCAGGGCGGCCGGGCTCAGGTACGTCCAGTCGACCTCCCCGTCCGCGCGGTAGAGCTCCAGCTGCTCGCCGCAGGCCAGGGCGATCGGTCGGATCTCCGCGGGGAAGCCGGGCGACTCCACCAGGATCGTGCCGTCGGTGCCCGGCACGGTCAGGCTGCCGGCCCCGCCGACGGCGAGCAGGCGCACGCCGGTCCCGGCGAGGCCGGCCAGCAGACCCCGGGTGGTGGCGGCCAGCTCGTGCTCACGGCCGGGCGCCGGGCGGGTGGCGGTGACCGCCAGGTCCTGGCCGGCGACGATCCGGGCGACGTCGGCGGGCTCGCCGGCATCGCCGACGGCGAGCGTGACGGTGGTCGGCAGGCCGTGCGGCTTGGCGGGGTCGCGGACGACGGCCGTCACCTCGTGGCCGCGGGCGAGCGCCTCGGTCACGACCCGTCGGCCGACGTTGCCGGTGGCGCCGAACACGGTGATGCGCATGAAGGTCTCTCCTCGGTTCCTCTGAACGGGACTGGGACGGGGCAGGGGTGGGGTGTCGTGCGGTGTGCGGTGTGCGGTGTGCCGTGTGCGAGGTGCGAGGTGCGAGGTGCCGGGTCAGGCGTTCTCGCGCACCGGGTCCGGCCGGAGGTCCGGTCCCGGTCCGGTGGACGGCGGGGCGGCCCGGCGGGGCCGCTGGGTCTGGGCGACGATCAGCGAGCCGAGGACCACCAGCGCGCCGAGCGCCTGCAGCGGGCTCAGGTCCTGTCCGAGCACCAGCCAGCCGGCCAGGGTGGCGACCACCGGGCTGAGCAGGGAGAGGAAGGACAGCGAGGTCGGCGGCAGCGAGCGCAGCCCGCGGAACCAGACGGCGTAGGTGAGGGCCGCGCCGATCAGGCAGAGGTAGGCGTAGCCGAGCAGGTTGTCGGCGGTGTAGTGGGTGGGCGGGGCGCCCTCGCTCAGCAGGGTGGCCGGCACCAGCAGCAGGCCGCCGGCGGTGAGTTGCCAGCCGGTGGTGGCGAGCAGCGGTGCGGGGGAGAGCCAGCGCTTGGAGAGCACGACGCCGAAGGCCATCACCACCGCGCCGCCGAGCGCGGCGGCCACCCCGGCCGCGTCCAGCCGGGCGTCGGCGCGCAGCACCAGCAGGCTGACGCCCGCCACGCCGGCGATGCCGGAGAGCACGGTGCGCAGGGTGAGCCGGTCGCCGAGCAGGGCGGCCGAGAGCCCGGCGGTGACCAGGGGCTGGACGGCGCCGACGGTGGCGGCGATCCCGCCCGGGAGGCGGTAGGCGGCGATGAACAGCAGGGCCTGGAAGGCGCCGATGTTGAGGGCGCCGAGGACGAGGGCGCGCCACCACCAGTCGCCCTTGGGCAGGGCGCGGGTGAGGGCGATCAGCAGCAGTCCGGCGGGCAGGCAGCGGATGACGGCGGCGAGGAGCGGGCGGTGGGGCGGGAGCAGTTCGGTGGTGACGAGGTAGGTCGTCCCCCAGACCGCGGGTGCGAGGGCCGTCGTCAGCAGGACGGCGAGGCGATTACTTAGCACTAAGCCAATGTATCTCAGCGCTAAGGCATTCTTCGGCGGATCCCACCGGTGATGTGGCTCACAGTTACCTCATCGCTAAGGAATCCGACGGGCATCGCTTACCCTGAACCCGTGGCAGATCATCTCGACCGCGTCGTCGCGCAATGGGGCGCCGAGCGCCCCGACCTGGACGTCTCCCCGATGGAGGTGTTCGGACGGCTCAAGCGCCTCTACCGCCTCGTCGACGCCGAACTCAACCGCACCTTCGCCGAACACGGCCTGGACGCGCCCTCGTTCGACGTCCTCGCCACCCTCAAACGCAGCGGCCCGCCCTACCGCCTCACCCCCACCGGCCTGATGCAGTCCGCCATGGTCACCTCCGGTGCCATCACCCAGCGCCTCGACCGCCTGGAAGCCCGCGGTCTGGTCACCCGGACCCGCAGCGACCAGGACCGCCGCAGCCGCGACGTCGAACTCACCCCCGAGGGCCACGCCCTGATCGACCGCGCCCTCCCCGACCACATCGCCACCGAGCACCGCATGCTCACCGGACTCGACGAGGCCCGCAGGGCCGCGCTCGTCGACGCCATGCGCGCGCTGCTCGCCGACCTCGGGGACGACCCGGCCGGCTGACCCGCGGGTCGGCCGGAGGTTCGACCGGCCGTTAATCGATTGCCGGGGCGGGCCGCCCCGCCTTGGATGGCGGCCATGGACCACCCCCTCTGGACCGCACTCCCCGCCGACGTCCGTCGCACGGTCGACGAACACCTCGCCGTACGGCGCCACGTCCACGCGATCAAGGCGATCCGCGACGCGTCGCCGGAGCCCGTGCCCGGCATCCGTGAGTGCGTCGACCTGATCGCCGACCGGATGGCGGAACTCGGTCCTGAGCCCGATCCCTCGGAGAACGGTCCGACCCCGCCGTCCGCCCCGAACGGCTCTCCCCGCCACGGTGGTTGACGCGAACTGGCCGATTTCGGAGTGACGCTCCCGGGAGCTGTTCCGGGACCATTGCACCGAAGGCGAGACATGTCCGGAAGGAGATCGTTCCGACGACTCCAGCGGCTGTGGCGGCTGGTGGTAGGCGCCGACCCCGTACGCGTCAGGGGTTGACCGCGACCGCCTTGAAGAAGGTGTAGTGGAAGGTCCCGCCCGGTTCGGCCGCCCGGCGCAGGTCGGCGATGCCGCGGTCGAAGGCCTCCGGGGTGGTGAGCCCGGCGGCCAGGGCCTCCGGTCGGACGGCCTCGACCATCGGGACGAAGGTCCGCCGGGTGAAGCCCTCCACCAGGGCCGGGCGGCCGTCGTCGGCGTAGACCGTCCGCGGGCGGACCGTCACGTCCGCGAACCCGGCCGCCGTCAGCAGCGGGTGCAGCCGGCGCCCCACCAGGGCGTCGCCGCCCGCCCCGGCCTGGAGCCGGACCAGGTGGTCGACGGTGCGGCGGGCCGCCGGGGTCTCCGGGTGGAAGAAGGCCGAGCCGTGGTCGCCCTCGATCACCGTGATCGTGCCGCCCGGCCGCAGCACCCGCCGCAGCGCGGCCAGCCCGGCCGTCGGGTCGGGCAGGTGCTCCAGTACGAAGCACAGGAAGACGTGGTCGAACGCGCCGTCCGGGAAGGGCAGTCGGTGGAGGTCGCCGTGGTGCCAGGTGACCTGGGCGGCCGGCGCCGCGGCGGCGATCCGGGCCCGGGCCTGGTCCAGCGACCGCGCGGAGACGTCCGCCGCCGTGAGCAGCACGCCCGGGCTGGTGGCGAGCAGGTGCGCCGTCTGCGCCCCCACCCCGCAGCCCGCCTCCAGCACCCGGCTGCCCGCCGGGTAGGCGGTGCCCGAGTGCAGCAGCTCGGCGAGGGTGTCGGCCTGGTCGCCGAGGCGCTGCGCCTCGGTGTCGGAGTAGCCGTGGACGTACGGGGTGGCGGGGAGCGGGGTCGTCTCGGTGGTCATGGCTCAACCCTCGCGTCAGTATGGACCGGTGAACAGGTCCAAAGCCGCCGCGAACGACAGGTCCAAAGAGGCCGGACCGGCCGGGGAGGTCGGGGAGACCGGTGTCGACTTCCTCCAGCTCGATGCCGCCGAGGCCCCGCCGGGCGGCCTCACCGACTGGCTGGCCCGCCGGTTGCGCGAGGCCGTCGCCGACGGGCTGCTGCCCGCCGGCACCCGACTGCCCGCCAGTCGGGTGCTCGCGGCCGAACTCGGCGTCTCCCGGGGCGTGGTGACCGATGCCTACCGGCGGCTCGCCGAGGCGGGGCAGCTCGCCGGGCGGGGCCGGGGCGGGACGGTCGTGGTCGCGTTGCCGCCGGCCGCGGTTCCCACCGAGGTTCCCAGCGCGCTTTCCGCCGCTGTGCCGGCCCGCCCGGCACCCGCGCTGTTCCGGGACGACCCCGACCCCGAGGTGTTCGACCACCTGCGCGCCACCCCCGCCCGGATCGACCTCACCCCCGGCGTGCCCGACCTCGCCGCGTTCCCCCGCGCCGCCTGGCTGCGGGCCGAACGGGCCGTCCTCGACGGCCTCGCCGCGGCCGACCTCGGCTACGGGGACGTCCGCGGCACCCCCGCCCTGCGGCAGGCCGTCGCCCACTGGCTCGCCCGCAACCGGGGCATCCGCGCCGACCCGGAGGAGGTGCTCGTGGTCGCCGGGACGGCCCAGTCGCTCGCACTGCTCGGCCGGGCCTTCGGCCGGATGGGCATCACCGAGGTCGCGGTCGAGGATCCGGGCTCCCTCGGCGCCCGCCAGCACCTCGCCCACTGGCTCGCCGCCACCCCGCCCGTCCCGGTGGACGCCGAGGGCATCCGGGTCGACGCGCTGCGCGCCACCGGCGCCCCCGCCGTGCTGCTCACCCCCGCCCACCAGTACCCGACCGGTGTCGTCCTCGGCGGCGAGCGGCGTCGTGAACTCCTGCGCTGGGCGGGCGAGGGCGGTCTGGTCGTCGAGGACGACTACGACGCCGAGCACCGTTACGACCGCCCGCCCGTCCCCGCACTGCGGGCCGAACTGCCCGACCGGGTCTGCTACGCGGGCAGCACCTCCAAACTGCTCGCCCCGGCGCTGCGCACCGGCTGGCTGCTGGTGCCGCCGCCGCTGCGTGCGGCCGTCCTCGACGCCAAGCGCTTCGCGGACCTCGGCAACCCGGTGCTGCCCCAACTGGTGCTCGCCCGGCTGATGGAATCCGGTGAACTGGAGCGCCACCTGCGGCTGTTGCGGCGCCGCCACCGTCGCCGCCGGGACGCGATGATCGCCGCCGTCCGTACCCACCTCCCCGCCGCGACCGTGCACGGCGCGGCCGCCGGGCTGCACCTGATGCTCACCCTGCCGGAGCAACTCGGATGCAGTGACGTGGAGTTGGCCACCGCGGCGCTCGCCCGCGGCGTCAAGGTCCAGCCCCTGTCCTGGCACGCCCGCCTGCCGTTCCCGCCCGGTCTGGTGCTCGGCTACGCGGCCGGCCCGCCGGGCGACATCGCCGAAGGCATCGCCGTCCTGGGGGAGTTGGTCCGCCGGGCCTCGGCCGGCCGCAATTCGGGTGCCCGCCCGGCTCCTGCGTGATCGAATCGACCACCATGAGGACGACGAAACCCGCTGCACCGGAGCGAGCCGACCTGCTGGCCAGGATGGAGCGGAACCTGGCCGAGCACGCCTGTCACCTGCACCGCCGTACCGCGGGCATGACCGTCGCCGACGCGGACGACCTGACGGTCGCCGACAGCGGCCTCGACGACGACACCTTCAACATCGTCGCCCTGGCCCGCTTCCGCCCGGACACCGCCGACGCGCGGATCGCCGACACCGTCCGGGACCTGGCCGCCAGGGGGCGCCCGTTCTCGTGGTGGGTCGGCCCGGCCTCGACCCCGGCGGACCTGTCCGCCCGCCTGAGCGCCGCAGGCCTGGAGGCGTCCGAGCGGGAGACGGCCATGTGGGCGCTCCTGGACGACGCCCCACCGCCCGAGCACGTCACCGGGCTCGACATCCGCGCCGTGACCACACCCGAAGGCCTCGCCGACCACGCCTCGGTCGTGGCCGCGAACTGGGACCCGCCGGCCGCCACCGTGCGGCGGTTCTTCACCCGTGCGGCGGAGTCGGCACTCGCCGACGACTGTCCGGCCCGCTACCTGGTCGGCTACGTCGACGACCGGCCGGTCTGCTCGGCCGAGGTCCTCCTGCACGCGGGGGTCGCCGGGATCTACAACATCGCCACGCTGGCCGCCCACCGCCGACGCGGCTACGGCGGCGCCCTCACCCTCGCCGCCCTGGCGACGGCCCGCGCCCACGGGCACCGGATCGCCGTCCTCCAGGCCTCGGCGGAAGGCCGGCCGGTCTACCGCCGTCTGGGCTTCCACGACTGCGGCGAGTTCGTCGAGCACGCCGTCTGAGGCCCACCGCACGCGGCCGGGGGCCAACGGGGGCCCGGCCCCGGTGCCGGTGCCGGTGGCGGGGCCGGTGGTGTGCGGGCTGCCGTCCGGCGGGTTCCTGGGTACGCTGACGGACCGTATGCCGATGCTGACCCTGGAGGGACGGATGGCCCCGTTACGGCGGATCGCCCGGTTGACGTCGGTGGTGCTGGTGGTGGCGGCCGTGCTCGGCCCCGTCCCCGCCGGGTCGGTGACGCGCGGGAGAGGGCTCCCCGACGAGAGGAACCCGGCGATGACCGGACGGCACCAGGACGCGCGTCAACTCGCGGGTCGGCGCATCGTGCTCTCCTACCCCGGCCCGACCCCGCCGCCCGGGGTGCTGCGGGCGATCCGGGAGGGCCGGGCGGCCGGGGTCATCCTGTTCGGTGAGAACATCACCGGTCCGGAGCAACTGGCCGAGGCGGTGGCCGCGTTGAAGCAGGCCGCCGCCGAGGCCCCGGACGCGCGCCCGCTGCTGCTGATGACCGACCAGGAGGGCGGCAAGGTGCGCCGGCTGCCGGGGGCGCCGGAGCTCTCCGCCCGCCGCACCGGGACGGCCCCGGATCCGTTCGCCGCCGCCGTGGACTCCGGCGCCGGGGCTGCCGGAACGCTCGGCGACGCCGGGTTGAACGTCAACCTCGCTCCGGTGCTCGACGTCTACGACACCCCGGGCAACTTCATCGACCGCTACGAGCGCTCCTACGGCCAGGACCCTTCCACGGTGGGCGCGTTGGGCAGCGCCTTCCTCGCCGAGCAGCAGAGCCGGGGCGTGGCGGCCACCGCCAAGCACTTCCCCGGCCTGGGCGCGGCGGCCCGGGACGAGAACACCGACGCCCGCCCCGTCACCCTCCCCGTCCCGCTGGACCGGCTGCGCTCCCGCGACGAGGCCCCGTACCGGGCCGCCATCGCCGCGGGCGTGCGGATGGTGATGGCCTCCTGGGCGGTCTACCCGGCGCTGGACCCGGACCGCCCGGCCGGGCTGTCGCCCATCGTGGTCCAGGGCGAACTCCGTGAGCGCCTGGGCTTCGACGGCGTCACCGTCACCGACGCCCTGGAGGCCGACGCCCTCACGCCGTACGGTCCGACCGGCCCGCGTGCCGTCGCCGCCGCGGCGGCCGGGATGGACCTGATCCTCTGCTCCGCCCGCGACCCCCAGCAGGGCGAGGACGCCACCACCGCCCTGGCGGCCGCCCTGGACTCCGGCGGCCTCGACCGCGCGGCCTTCACGGAGGCCGTCGCCCGGGTGGACGCGCTGCGGGAGGACCTCGGCTGACGGCGGCCCGCGCGGCCAGGGCGGCCAGGGCAGCCAGGGCAGCCAGGGCGGCCAGGGCGGCCGACCGGGCGGCCCCGCTGCTCGGTCCGGCCGCCGGGCCAACGGTTCATCCCGGGTTCAACGGGCCGACGCCCGGCGAGGTGCGGGGGTTCGCCTTGCCGGATGGGAACACGCCATCGTAGGCGTGCTTTCGGTCGGAGGCATTGGTTCGAAGGGGAAGTGGCACTTGGGGGTTTGAATCGCATGGCAGAGTTGCAGTCAAGGCACGCATGAAATGTCACATGTGCCATGACACACTGCTCGATCCCCGTCCCACGCGTTCATTCCTTACACCCTCCGAAGGAGGAGCCATGAACCGCATCACCCGCGCTACCCGCATCACCCGCATCACCCGGATCGCGGCAGGCGCGGCCGGTGCCGTCGCGCTGCTGGGCGCGCCGCTGCCGGCGGCCGCCGCCGGGCAGGAGTCCGCCACCGTCACCACCTGCGGCCACTCCGGCCTCCAGGCCGGACTGTCCACCAGGGTCTGCGCGGACGTCACCGATGACGCCGTCGTGCTGTACGGCCTGATCGGGCTGGCCGGCCCGCCCTCGCCGGGAACGCCGTGGCCGCCGGCGCCGCAGGCGCTGGTCACCCGACTGTCGGCCGATCTGGCCGGCGTCGGCCCGCTCGGTGCGGTGGCCGGGCGCACCGAGTTCAGGGTCAGCACGGTCCGGGTGGACGGGGTCGGTGCCACCGTGCCCTGCGGGTCGGTCGTGCACGCCTCCTTCGCGGTGGAGGGGAGCTTGCGGGGACCGGCCCCGGTCACCGTCGATGTGCCTGTAGGCTGCTGACGGCTCGTCACCCAGACTGCCGGGCCCGGGAGTTGGCAGCGTCCCGGGTCCGGCCCTTCGCCGTCCCGATCCGGCCGTCGATGTGGGAGAGGTCACCTTCCACTGTGACGACTTGAAGAAATCTTCATCTGTGGCGATGATGCCTACCGGCCGTGGCACGGACCCCGCCCGGCCGGGCGACCAGGCCGCCACCGAGCCGGATCGAGGGAGGGAACGGGCCATGCCGGTCCCGCTGTACCAGGCGAAGGCGGAGTTCTTCCGCACCCTCGGCCACCCCGTCCGGATCCGGGTCCTGGAACTGCTCCAGGACGGCCCCCGGCCGGTGCGCGAGCTGCTGGCGGAGATCGGTATCGAGCCGTCCAACCTCTCCCAGCAGCTCGCGGTGCTGCGCCGCACCCAGCTGGTCACGGCCACCCGCGAGGGCAACACGGTGGTGTACGCGCTCAGCACCCCGGACGTCGCCGAGCTGCTCAGCGCGGCGCGGCGGATCCTGACCGAGCTGATCACCGACCAGGGGGCGCTGCTCACCGAGCTGCGCGCCGCCGGTGGCCGGTCGCCCCGCTGAGTCCGCAGCCGGCAGCTTTGCGCCCACCGGCGGGCGACCGTGACCGTGACCGACCCGAGGAGAACAGCCCGATGGGCGACAGCGCCAACAGTGCCGACAGCACCGGCGAGGAGAAGCGCCGCCGCAAGGCGATGCTGATCCGCGCCGGCATCTACATCTTCGCCACCCACCTGTTCGCGGGCTTCGTCCTGCTGCTGTTCGCCCTCGGCGACCGCAAGTAGCCGTCCGGCCCGGCTGCGACGCCCGGCTGCGACGCCCGGCTGCGACGCCCGGCCGCGACGCCCGTCAGCGAGCGCGGTCGCCCGGTACCAGGTAGCGGTCGCTGGTGCTGGTCCAGGCCTGGACGCCGGCCACCAACTCCCGGGTGCCGTCCAGGTACCAGCGCCCCGCCGGGTGGCGGCGGCCCAGGTCGCGGCGCAGCCGCTCGTTCTCCCGGTGCAGGGTGCCGACCCGGGTGCGCACCGCGCGCACGGCCCGGCTGCGGGTGCAGCCGCGGACCCGCTGGAGGGTGAGGACGGTGTTGAACGCGGCGGCGCTCTGCCGTTCCTCCCGCTCCAGCGAGTAGAGGTCGTTGATCAGCGTCGCGGCGTCGGCGGTGTTGGCGCGCAGGCGGTGCAGTGCGGGTTCCGCGTGCAGGGCGGCGGGGGCGTCGGCGCCGTGGACCCGTTCCAGTATGTTCATGAACGGGTAGACGCAGCTGCCGTGGCGGCGCAGCCGCATGGTGTCGGCCAGGCCGAGGCCCAGGGCGGGAACGGTGCCGCGGGCGCGGTGCTCGGCCTCGGCGGGGAAGGTGGCCAGGCAGGCGCGCCACTCGCGGGCCGCCCGGGCGCGCCAGTCGGGGGAGGTGGACCGGCGCTGACGGTCCCAGAGCTCCTGCCAGGCGGTGAGGAGCAGGTCGCCCGGTGCCGCGGGGCGGGCGTCGTCGTCGAGGGCGGAGATCAGCGGGTCGACCAGCGCGTGGGCCTCGGCGGGTCGGCGCCCGGGCGGGCCGTCGAAGCGGTCGTCCAGGACGGTGAACCAGCCCAGCATGTCCACCAGCAGGTCCAGGTCGGTGCCCCGGGCGCGGGGGAAGGCGTGGCCGATCAGCTCGTGCAGGGCGTAGGCCCGGTAGTCGGGGAGCTCGGTGGGGGCGAGCAGGCCGTGGCGGACCGCCCAGTCGGCGTGCCGGTCGGCGGCGGCGCGCAGTTCGGCGGGCGGCCGGGGGAGGGGTACGGCGGCGGGCGCGCCGGGGCGGGCCGCGGTGCCGGTGAGCGGACAGCCGGCGGAGTGCGGCCGCTCCGTGCCGGCCCCGGCCGGTGCGAGGCCTGTGGTGCTTGCGGTGACCGCAGCGTCCGCCGCCACGTCCCGCCCTGCCGGGGCGGAGGCGGCGGCGCTCGGCACGGCGGAGCCGCGCGGCACCAGCCGGACCCGCAGGCCGTGGGCCTGGACGGTGGTCCACACCACCTCCCGGGCCCGCGACCCCGGCACCGCCACCGGCCGCCAGCGGCGCAGGATCGCGGCGGCCGCGACGGTCAGCTCGGCCCAGGCGAAGGCCTCGCCGATGCACTTGTGCTTGCCCGCCCCGAAGGGCAGGAAGGACGGTCGCCCGAGCCCGCCGCCGTCCTGCCAGCGCTCGGGCCGGAAGCTCGACGGGTCGTCGTAGCTCAGCGGGTCGCGGTGCAGCGCGGTGAGGCTGTACAGCAGCTCGGTCCCGGCCGGGATCCGGTACGGGCCGAGGTCGACGGGCACCCGGGCGGTGCGCATCAGGAAGGCGTTGGGGGCGTGCAGCCGCACCACCTCCTGGGTGACGCCGCGGGTGTACGTGAGCCGGGCGAGCGCCTCGGGGGTGGGGGTGGTGCCGGCGGGCAGGTGCTCGTCCAGTTCGGCCAGGACCCGGGCCTCCACCTCGGGGTGGCGCAGGAGTTCGTCGAGCAGCCAGGTGAGCGTGGTGGAGACGGTCTCGGTGCCGGCGCCGAACATGGTGATGGCCTCGGAGCGGACGTCGGCCTCGGTGAGCGGACGGCCGGTGGCCGGGTCGGTGGCGGCGCGCAGCAGGGCCGGCAGGGTGCCGCCGCGCTGGTCGGGCCGGGCGCGTCCGGGGCGGCCGTTGACGGCCTGGTCGACCACCCGGTTGAGCACCCGGACGGCGGCGTCGAAGCGCCGGTTGACGGGCAGCGGGAGCCGGGCGAGGGCGGGGTGAGGGTAGAGGGACTGGACGATCTGGCCCTTCACCAGGTCGGGCAGCGCCCGGTGGAAGGCGAGGGTGGCGTCCTCGCTGAGCCGGGCGTCGAACAGCGAGCGGGTGACGATCTCCAGCGCGAGGTGGTTCATCTCCTTGGCCACGTCGAGGACTTGGCCGGCGCGCCAGCGGCCGGCCCGCTCCTCGGTGACCTGGTGCATCACGGCCAGGTAGCCGGCCGTCCGGTCGGGGGCGAAGGCGGGTTGGATGATCCGGCGGCGGTCGCGGTGCGCCTGTCCCTCGGACATCAGCAGGCCGTCGCCGAAGGCGGTCCTGAGGGTGTCCTGGACGGCGCCGCGCGGGCAGTCGTGGGCGAGGGCGACGAGCAGGGTGTGGACCAGCCGGGCGTCGGTCACCACGCAGACGGTGCGGGGCCCGAGCCGGATCCGGACCACGCCGCCGTGGCGGGCCAGCGAACCGAGGAAGCCGAGCGGGTCGCGCAGCAGGGCGGCCGCGTGGCCGAGGCCGGGCAGGGCGCCGGGGGCGAGCGGCGGGACGGCGGCTCGGGTGGCGGGTGCGGGGGGTGGCGTGGTTCTCGGGGGGACGATCCGTTTCCGTGTCTCTGCCAGCAGGGCGTTGGTCGGCAGGGTCATGACACTTCCTCTCACCAGAGGGGCCGGTGCGGGCGGTACCGGAGGAAGGCACCGGCCGGCCGGCCGGGTGGCGGGGGCCGACGAGCGCGGAACCCGCGTGCGCCAGGGGCGGAGGGCGCACGCCATGGGAAACGCGCCGGTGCGACGGGCGTTGCGCCGAACGCGCCCGGATCACTCCAACGGACGATCATCGTGTCGGCGCTGCGCCCGTCCGTCCGTCAGGCCTGCCGCCCGGCCCCCGGGGCGGCCCTCGGCCCGGTCCGTCATCCGGCCCTCGCCCGGCCCTTGCCCGGTCCTTCGTCCGACCCTCGGCCCGGTCCTCCGCCCGGCGTCGAAGCGGCCCGCTTCCGTCGCCCTGACCTGCGTCGATGCCGTCCACGCGGCGGCCCGTACCGGGCCCCGGCGGGAGGGTCTTTGGACCCTCGCCGCACGGTCGCGGGGACGCCAGCATGGTGGGTGGAGAAGGAGGAACCTGATGACCCGTCTGCGCCACCGGCCCGCCCTCGACGTCCGGGTGGAGATCCGCGGCGAGCTGCCGCGCGAGGACGCCGAGTACGCCCGGAGCCGGGCGCAGGACACCGCGGTGCTCCTGGGCCCCGACGTCCACGGACTGCGGCTGCGGCTCACCCGGGCCCGCGACCGCATGCTCACCCGGCCCGCGCTCGCCCAGGCCGACGTCGAGCTGGACGGCACCGGCCCGGTCCGGGTCCAGCTGGCCACCGGCACCGCCCGGGAGGCCGTCGACCTGGTGCTCGGCACCCTGGCCGGCCGGGTGTCCCGGCTGCGCGAACTGGGCGACATCGGTCTGGCCGCCGTGCACGAGTGCGCCTACCGGCCGCAGTGGGCCGACCGGCCGCTCGCCCGGCGGCGGATCGCCCGGCACAAGGCGGTCGTGCCCGCCCGCCGCACCCAGGCGCAGGCGGCCCGCGAACTGCTGCTCCTGGACCGGCGGTTCCACCTGTTCCTGGACGCCGACACCGGACGGGACGGCCTGGTCCACCGCTGCCCGCTGAGCGGCGCGGTCGAGCCCTGGCCCGCCGGCGGCGACGCGCTGCCGGTGCTCGACCTCGCCGAGGCGGCCCGCCGGCTCTGGCTCACCGGGCGCCCGTTCGTCTGCCACACCGGCCCCGAGGACGGCCGCGCCCGGGTGCTCTACCGCCGCTACGACGGGCACTACGGCCTGATAACGCCGGTAGCGGAGGGCGGTCGCGGGGCAGGAATGCCCTCGGCGCGCGATTGATCCGCGAGGTTCGGCCGCCCGCCGGGCCGGACCGCCCGTCGGACCGCACCTCCCGCCGGGCTCCACCACCCTCCAGACGCCACCAACTCCACGACAGGGGAACGGGACCATGGACTGCGATGACGAGGTCATGCTGACCGTCCGGATCACCGCCGCCGAGCGGGCGCTGCTGCGGGACCTCGCGCGCGGCCACGGCGGCGACGTCTCCGGTGTCGCGGTCGACGGGCTCCTGGAGGTCATCCCCTCGCTGCACGACGACGGTTCGGTGCTGCCGCTGCTGCGGGTCCTGGCCCGGCCCGCGCCCTGTGCGGTCACCCTCTGGCTGCCCGCGCCGGTCGCGGACCTGCTGCCGTTGCTCGGCGAGCGGCTGGTGCGCACCGGCGGCCCGTCGGCGGGCCCGGCCAGTGCCGCGCTCTCCGCCGCGCTGCGGGTGTGGCTCGCCGGGGACCGGGCCGTGCTCGCCGCCGGGCTGGCCCGGTTGCACGGCGGTTGCGGTGCGGTGGGGGTGGCGAGCGGACCGGCGGTCGGTGGTCCGGCCCGGGTCGGGGTCGCGGCCTGAGGGCCGGGGTGAGGGCCGGGGTGAGGGCCGGCCCGGGGTCTGTAGTGAGTCAAGTGACGGATCGTCATATCCCGTATGGCGATGGCATGTCCGGGGCGGAAACTTCCCCGTTCGGGGCGCTGGCCAGCTCCCGGCGGGAGGTCTAGCATTCGACACGGCCCGCCGGGGCGCAGACCCCGAGGGTTCCGGCCGGGTGGCCGCCACCACCCCGTGCCGGGGAGCGCGTACCCCCCGAGTGCGCTCCCCGGCACTTCGCCGCCCGGGCCGCCGGGCCCCGCCTGCCGTTCCCCGTCCGCTCGGCCTCGCCTCGAACGGGCCGGGGACTTTCGCAAGAGGTTTCTGTTATTCCCCGCCGTCCCACCGGCTCTCCCTCGTGTCGGAAGGTTCGGACCCCTCACCACAGGGTCCGGGCCGTCGCACGAGGAAAGGAACGCGATGGGACACCGGAGCAGCGAACTCCGCCGGCGCAGGCGCCGCAGGTTCACCCGCAGGAGCGCCCTGGTCGCCGTGGCGGTCGCGGCCGGACTGGTCGCGGGCACCCTGGGCCTGCGCACCGCGCTGGAGCCCGGGGCGATGCGCAGCACCGTCACGGCGGCGGACGCGCCGCTCGACGCGGTCGCGGACGACGGTGGCCCGGGCGAGACGGGCACCGCCGAGGGCGCCACCAGGGCGCCCGCCCCGAAGCGGGACGAGAAGGCCGCCCCGCCCAAGGCGATACCCAAGGACCAGCCCGACCGCGGCCTGGTCTACGCGGGGTTGACCCTGCCGACCAGTGACCGCTGCGGCAACATGCTGGAGGTCACCGGCAGCGCCCAGTGCAGCCACGGCCCGGACGCGCCGCCCAAGGACGTGGACATCCGCAAGGACGTTCCGCCGGTCGCCGCCCAGGCCGCCCGGGTACCCGCGCTCACTCCGCCCGCCAGCGCCCAACCGCCCTCCACGGCCGATCTGTTGAAGGGCGGCGCGCCCGTCCTCGACGCCACCCAGAAGGCGCTGCTCGGCGAGGCCGGCCAGGGCTCCGCAGCGCAGGACGCCGCCCCGCCCGCGGCCGCCCCGGCCGCCGGAGCGGGCCTGGTCTGCGAGGGTGACGGCAGCAGCGGCAACCGCGTCCAGGTGGTGTACGTGCACACCCCCGGCAACGACCGGTTCGCCCAGTACCTGTCCTCCTTCAAGAAGTGGGCCGCGGACGTCGACGTCATCTACGACGCCAGCGCCGCCGAGACCGGCGGCGTGCGGCACGTCCGCTTCGTCACCGAGCCCGACTGCACCGCCTCGGTGTTGAACGTGCAGATCTCCGACTCCGAGATCCAGGACTTCAACGCGAGCAACCGCGCCCTGGCCGCGCAGGGGTTCAACCGCAAGGACCGCAAGTACATGATGTTCACCGACGCCAAGGTGTACTGCGGGATCGGCACCTTCGCCGGTGACGAGCGCCCGGGCCAGGACAACCTCAGCAACTTCGGCCCCTCGTACGGCCGGACCGACTCCGGCTGCTGGAGCGGAACCACCGCCGCGCACGAACTCGGCCACAACCTGGGCGCGGTGAACAACAGCGCGCCCAACTCCAGCAAGGCCGGTCACTGCACGGACGAGTGGGACATCATGTGCTACTCGGACGCCCCGTACTACCCGCAGATGCGGATCGCCTGCCCGGACCGCGCGCACGACGACCGGCTCGACTGCAACCACGACGACTACTACAACACCTCGCCGGCACCCGGCAGTTACCTGGCCACGCACTGGAACGTCGCGAACAACCGCTTCCTCATCGCGGGCAACGGCGGCGGGACCGGGCCGAACCCCACGCCGACCCCGACCGCCACCGGGCCGACCCCGACCCCGACCGGCACGGGTCCGACCCCCACGGGCACGCCCACCCGCACGCCCTCGCCGTCCCCGACGCCGACCGGCGGCCCCACCGCCACGCCCACCGGCTCCCCGTCGCCGACCAGGACCCCGGCCCCGGGTGGCGCCGGTCCCGATGTGACGACCAGTCAGATCACCCAGAACTCGGTCGTGCTGAGCTGGAGCCCCGTTCCCGGCGCCGCCGGTTACGACGTCCAGCTGAACGGCCGGACCATCGGTACCGTCCGCACGACCGTGGTCGGCGTGGTCCGGTTGGCCCCCGGGACCGGCTACACCGTGGCCGTCGCCGTCCGCGACGCCGCCGGAACGGTCGGCAAGCCCGGCCGCGCGGCGAACTTCCGCACCCTCGCCGACACCGGCCGCCCGCAGCCCGGCACCCACTACAGCATGGTCAACGGCCTCACCGGCCAGGCCGCCGACCTGTGGGGCAGCTCGATGAACGACGGCACCGTGGCGATCGGCTACCAGCGCACCGGCTACGCCAACCAGAAGTGGCAGTTCGAGGACGCCGGCAACGGTGCGCTGCGGATCAAGTCCACGCGCTCGGGCAAGTGCCTGCAGCTCGGCGGCACCCCGGTGGCCGGGCAGTACGTGGCGCAGCAGCCGTGCTCCGACACCGCCGAGCAGAAGTGGCAACTCAACGCCGCCGAGGGAGGGTTCACCTTCACCGCCGACGGGACCGGCCTGGTGCTCGGGCTCAGCGACCGTTGGTACTACGGTGGTTGGCTGCTGGAGTTGCAGCAGCCGAACGGCCGGCCGTACCAGAACTGGTCGCTGCTGAAGACCTCGTAGCCCGGTACGACCGCACGATCCCGTATCACCCCGGACTACCCGTACCACCCCGTACTACCCGTACGGCCCCGAACGATCCCGCACAGCGGGTGCGGCCGCCACCACCGGATGGCGGCCGCACCCGGCACCGCTGCTCCACCTACCCTCACCCCCACCGCCGAGGACCGCCCGACATGCGAACCCGCACTCGCCCGCTGCTCGCCTCCCTCGCCCTCGCCGCCGTCTCCGTCCTGCCCGCCGCCGCACCCGCCGCCGCCCACGGTGACACCGTCCACCTGGACGTGACCGGCCAGCAGAACGGCCGGGTCAGCACCGTCGCCACCTGGGAGAACGACCACGACCCGGTCACCGAGGAGTTCGCCGGCACGCTCTCCGCGACCGCCGCCGACGGCCGGACCGTCGGCCCCTGGCGGCTGGTCGCCGTGCCGGGCCGCCCGGGTACGTACACCACCCGGGAGCTGCTGCCCGCCGGGCACTGGAAGATCTCCGTCGACTGCGCCTTCCCCTCCTTGGGCCACGGCGAGCGCGAACTCGACGTCGAGGCGGCGGCGATCAGCGACCCGGTGCCGCTGGACGCGGCCGCCTCCGCCCACTCCTCGGCCTCCGCCGCGCCCTCTGCCGCGGCCTCCACCGGACCCTCCGCCACGGCCTCCGGCGCCACGCCCACCGCGGGCCCGACCGTGGTGGCCGCGGCGGCCACCACCGCCGCGCCCGCCCACGAGACCACCGACGACGCCACCACCTGGGCCGCCATCGGCACCGCCACCGCGGCCGTGCTGCTGGTCGGCACCGGCTTCTGGCTGCGCGGACGCGCCCGCCGCTGACGGGCCGGAGCGCGGCGCCGCCCCGGCCGGCCGTCGGCGACCCGTGATCCGTGCCACCCCGGCAAACCGGGAACCGGCGGCGCACGAAGCACGTCTGAGCGATCACCGGGCGTCACCGGACGCCCGGCCGATCGCAAGGGAGCATCCGCGCATGAGGAAGGTCCTGATCACCGGCGGTGCCGGCTTCATCGGCAGCACGGTGGCCTCGGTCCTGCTCGACCGGGGCATCACCCCGGTCGTCCTGGACGACCTGTCCAAGGGCCGCGCCGAGTTCGTGGAGAACCGCGTCTTCTACGGGGGTGACATCGCCGACGCCGCCCTGCTGGACCGGATCTTCACCGAACACCCGGACATCGACGCCACCGTGCACTGCGCGGCCAGGATCGTCGTCCCGGAGTCGGTGGCCAAGCCGCTGTTCTACTACCGGGAGAACGTCGCCAAGACCGTCGAGTTGCTCGACGCCCTCCAGCGCCACGGCTGCACCCGGGTGGTGTTCAGCAGCTCCGCCTCGATCTACGCGCCCACTCCGGACGGCCGGGTCGACGAGGACTCCGCGCTGGAGGCGAACAGCCCGTACGCGCGCACCAAGCTGATGATGGAGCAGGTGCTCCAGGACTGGACCCGGGGCGAGGGCGCCGAGCGGCAGCGGGTCATCACCCTGCGGTACTTCAACCCGGTCGGCGCCGACTCCCGGCTGCGCACCGGCCTGCAGAACCTCAACCCCAGCCACGCCCTCGGCAAGCTGATCGAGGCCCACACCGAGGGCACCCCGTTCACCGTCACCGGCGTCGACTGGCCGACCCGGGACGGCTCCGGCATCCGCGACTACGTCCACGTGCAGGACCTGGCGGAGGCCCACGTCGCGGCGCTGCTCCGGTTCGACGAGGTGATCGCCCCCGACGCCGCCGACCGCTTCCGGGCGATCAACGTCGGGACGGGCGAGGGCACCACCGTCCGTGAGCTGGTCGCCGCCTTCGAGCAGGCCGTCGGCGGCAAGCTCGACGTCCGTGAGGCCGGCCCGCGCCCGGGCGACGTGATCGGCTGCTACGCCTCCGTCGACGCCGCCCGCGAGCTGCTCGACTGGTCGCCGCGGCGCACCCTGGCCGAGGGCGTCGCCGACGCGCTCGCCTGGCGCGCCAAGTGGGCCACCCAGCTCGGCGCGAACTGACCGGCCGCAACCGCTACTTCACGGCCTCGCCGGACTTCGCCCAGTTGTCGTGCAGGCGGTCCAGGTAGGACTGTGCCTGCGGGCCGATCTTGACGCCCCGGGCGAAGGCGAGCATGTTGCCCGCCCCGGCGTTGTAGCCGAGGGCGAGCAGCTCGTCCTTGTTCAGCGGGGCGCCCACCTTGGCGGGGAGCTGTTCGGCGAGGTCGTGGAGGTGCCAGGCGGCTGCCTGGACGGCCAGGTTGCGGTCGTCCGGCAGCTCCTCCCAGCGGCGGGAGGCGAACGGGCGGCCCGGCTTGGTGTCGTCGAAGGCGGCGCGGTGCATGTTGGCGATGCCGAAGGCGGCGTCCGGCTTGCCGCGCTGCCAGGCCCGCTCGAAGTCCGGGTCGTGCGGCTTGTACGCCTCGTTGTAGAGGATCGCCATCAGCAGCTGGGGGTTGACCCCGGCCTCGGCCGCGTACTGGCGCACCGGCGCCGCGTAGTCGGCGGGCTCGTAGCGGCCGGAGGGCTTCGACGGGGCCGCCCACGACCCGCCCGACCCGGCACCCGCGCCGGCACCCGACCCGGTTCCCGCGTCGGCACCCGCCGAACCGGAGGCGCCGGACGACGGGGCGGCGGCGGAGGACGAGGGCGCCGCCGAAGCGGCTCCGGGCTCGTGGCCGCCGCTGCGGACGATGCCCCACCCGGCCGCCGCCAGGACGCCGATCACGATCCAGCGCCCCCAGCGCGGACCTTTCTGCTCCTCGCTCACCGCCGTCGGCCCTCCCCGTTCGCCCGTCATCCAGTTCGACCGTCGTACGGTCGCTCGTGCCCCGCGGGAGGCCCGGCCGGTCCTACTCGGCGGACTTCGCGTCGCCGTCGAGGTTGCGCAGGAAGTCCTTCGCCTTCTCGACGCCGGTGTCGATCTGCCCGCTGTACTTGCCGTCCGTGCGGTCGTCGATCACGTCGCCGACCTTCTCCAGGCCTTGCCCGAGCACGTCGCTGTGCTCGCGGGCGAGGTCGGTGGCCTTGTCCGCGATGTTCTTAAGACTTTCAAACATGGTGACGCTCTACTCCTCTGGTGCGTTCCTGTTGGTGTGCCGACGTGGCGGGGATCATGGTCATCCTAACGAGGGCCGGCCGGGCGGTCCGCCGCTGCGGAAAGGCGGCGAGTGACTTTGCTGAAATGGGTTTGTATGCTCCAGACCAGCCTCTACAGGCCTGTAGACGGCGGGAATTGCCAGCGGACGGATGGCGTCCCGGCACGAGGGGCGGCGTGGTCTCGCCGCCGCAGCCGAAACGATCGAGGGAAGTGCGCATGGCCGGCCAGCGGGCGAGAACGCCGTACCAGGACGCGGGACCTCGCATCGAGGACCCCGCCGTGCCCGCCCAGCGCTCCCGCGCGGCCGGCGGTGACCCCGACCCGTCGCGGCAGGCCCGCGGCCAGCGTGCCGGGGCCTCGCGCCGCAGGCAGCAGGCCCGTCGGCGCGGCGGACCGGTCGCGGCGCTCGCCGCGGTCGGGCTGCCGCTGCTCGGCGGGATCGGCGACGAACTCGGCGGCCCCGGCGTCGGCATCCTGTTCGCGGTCGGCGCGGTGCTCGGCACCGGCGTCGCGGCCGTGCTGTGCAGTCGGAGCGGCCGCTGGTGGGTGCTGACCGGGACCCCCCTGGTGGTGCTGCTGACGGCCTCGGCCGTCGAGTACGGGGCCGATCCCGACAAGTACCGGGGCAAGGGCCTGGGCACCGGCGCGGTGCGCTGGGTGGTCGAGGCGTTCCCGGTGATGGCGACGGCGCTGGCGGTCGCGCTGCTGGTGATCGTGGTGCGCGCGGTGCTGGACCGCCGCCGGCCCCCCAGGGCCGGAGCCCCGAGCGGACGGGGCCGCCGTGGCTGACCGCACCAACCGCACGAACCGCACCGACCACACCGAGCGCCCGCGCGGCCGGGCCCCGCGTCGTGGCTCCGCCGCCCGTCGGGGGCCCGCCCCGCTGACCGTGGCCGGCCGCACCCTGGCCTGCGCCGTCTCGGTCGCCGTGCTCGGCGCCAGCGGCTTCACCTGGTACGAGTACCGCAGCCTGGACGACGGCATGATCAAGTCCGGTGCGTTGAACGAGGCGAAGAAGAACGCCCCGCCGCACCTGGACAAGTCCGTCAACCTGCTGCTGATCGGCCTCGACAGCCGCAAGGACATGGACGGCAACGACCTGCCCAAGCAGTTCGTCGAGGACGAACTGCACGCCGGCTCCAGCGAGATCGGCGGCTACAACACCAACGCCCTGATCGTGCTGCACATCCCGGCCAACGGCGGGAAGGTCACCGCGCTGTCCGTCCCGCGTGACGACTACGTGCAGACCGTCGGCGCCGACGGCAAGATGCACAAGATCAAGGAGGCCTACGGCATCGCCAAGGAGGCCGCCGAGTCGAAGCTCGCGGGCAAGGGCCTCTCCAAGGCGGATCTGGAACGGCAGAGCCGGGAGGCCGGCCGCTCGGCCACGATCCAGACGGTGCAGAGCTTCCTGGACGTCCCGATCGACCACTTCGCCGAGGTCAACCTGATCGGCTTCTACGACATCGCCAAGGCCGTGGAACCGATCCAGGTCTGCCTCAACCACCCGGTCGACGATCCGATCATCGCCCGGACCGCCGCGCACGAGGGCGGCGGCACCGGCCTCAAACTGCCCGCCGGGATCAGCTCGTTGAACGCCGCCCAGGCACTGTCCTTCGTCCGCCAGCGCCACCACCTCACCAACGGCGACCTCGACCGCACCCACCGGCAGCAGGCGTTCATCTCCTCCGTCGAGTACAAGCTCAAGCAGCAGGGCATCCTCAACGACTTCGGACAGATGCAGAAGCTGTTCGGGGTGGTGAAGAAGGACGTCGTGATCGACAACGAGTGGAACATCCTCGATTTCGCCCAGCAGGCGCCCAACCTCACCGGTGGCAACGTCGAGTTCAACACCCTGCCCATCACCGGGTTCAAGACCGTCGGCGGGCAGGAGGTCAACACCGTCAACCCGGAGCTGATCAAGAAGATCGTCCGGCAGCTCTTCAACCGCGAACCGGCGCCCGCCGCCCCGGCCGCGGCGCCCGGCGGCGCCCCGGGCGAGACGGCCCCGCCCGCGCCCTCGCCCAGCGCCGCGCCCAAGTCGGTGGTCGACGTCAACGCGACGGCGGGCGCGGGCGCCGCCGCCACCGAGTCCAAGGCGCTGGTCGACCTCGGCTACCAGGCCGGCCGGATCGGTGACGCGCCCGCGCGGATCCGCACCACCACCGTGAGCTACGGCACCGGCGCCAAGGCCGACGCCCAGGCGGTCGCTGCCCGGTACGGCGTCACCGCCGTCCCGTCCTCGGCCGTCCCGGCGGGCCACGTCCTGGTCACCCTCGCCGGCACCCGGACCGCGACCCCCACCCCGGCCGCGACCGCCTCGGGCGCCCCCGCCCCCGCGCCGGCCGACGGCTCCGCCGACCCGGCCGCCGGGCTGCCGATGCAGGGGCCGGCGGTGAAGGCCGGCGGGATCCCCTGCGTGGACTGACCCGCGGTACGAGCGTCCGGCGGGGCCGCCCGCCGGACGCGCCAGGTGTCTGGTCGGACCGTGCGTCGGGTCGGACCGTGCGTCGGGTCGGGTCGTGCTTCGGGTCAGGCCCGAGCGGTCAGGCCCAACCGGCCGTCCTGAGCACGGTGGAGGCGACGGCCGGGAGCGGCAGGCGGGTGGTGTCGACGGTGAAGTCCGCGACGCCGGCCTGGTCGAGGATCCGGTGGAGCCCGTCGGCGCGCTCCAGGTGCCAGGGCAGGGACCCGCGGTCGTTGTCGGCCTCGTGCCGGCGCCTGAGCCGGCCGTGGACGACGGGGAGGTCCGCCGTCAGGCGGCAGACCTGGAGCGGCATGCCGAGGGCGGCCCGGTAGCCGTCGCGCTCGGCGATGCTCTCGGCCACCCCGGCCAGGACGAACCGGCGCACCCCGGCGTCCCGGTAGTTGGCGGTCAGGGCGCGCAGGTTGCGCAGCAGCAGACCGAGGTTGAACGGGTCGCCCTCGGGGGCGGGCCACGCCTGGCAGAGCCGGTCGAGGTCCATGACCGCGGGCGGCACACCGGCCTCCTGGAGGAGGCCGCCCACCGCGTCGGCGGCCGAGGTCTTGCCGACTCCGACGGTGCCGGTGATCAGCAGGGCACGCGGCTCCGCCCCGTTCGTGTGGTCCTGGTGGTTCAGCACTGCTCGCTCCGTGTCCGGTGGTGTCCTGCCTTGGGCTGCTCCGCGCATCATGGCCCGGGTGCGGGCGGCACGGCGGTCAGGGGCGCGGGGCCTTCTCGCCGTGGACGGCGGTGTACTCGGCGGCCAGCCAGGGGGCCAGCCCGTCGATGAGGGCGGCCAGGACCGCGCGGTCGGTGGTGGGGGTGCGGGCCACGGCGGCGGCCAGGCGCATCCGGTCCGCGTGGTCGGGGTAGTGGGCGGCGAAGGCCTCGGCGGAGACGCTGAGGTCGCTGGTCCAGCCGCCCCAACGGGGCATGACCAGGGTGAAGCCGGTGCGGACGAGCCGACGGGAGACCGCGCGGCTCAGCGCGGTGAGCTCGGCGTCCGAATCGGCGGCGGCCAGTCGCTCGCGCCAGCGGGGGAGGGCGAGCGCGAGGTCGCCGTTGGTCTCGCGGGCGAGCAGGGAGTCCGGACGGTAGCGGGGGAGTCGCCCCGCGAGGTCCTCGCCGAGCAGCGGGGTGCACAGGCAGGCGACGAACCAGCCCAGGTCGTGCCGTTCCAGCTCGCTGAGCAGCGTGCCGGTGCCGAACAGGAGCACGCCGACGCCGTCGACCTGCGGGAAGTCCGCGTCGAGGGCGGCCTCGAGGGCGTCGGCCGCCCGTCGGTCGTCGGGCGTGGGCTCCCGGTGCAGGGCGAGCAGCAGGTCGAGGTCGGAGACGCCGGGGAGCGCGGTGCCGCGCGGGATGCTGCCGTACAGGTAGGCGCCGTGCAGGCGGTCCGGGCCGAAGGCGGCGGCGATCCGCTCCCGCGCGTCGTCGACCACCGGCGCGAACTCCGGCCGGACGCGCTCCAGCGAGCCCTCCCGCGCGATGTACCCGTCCTCGTCCAGTCCCTGAATGTCCATGGGCGAACCCTGCCGCACCGTCACGTGGTTGACCAGCGGATTTCCGGGGCCCGGGCGAATTGTCAGTGGGGCGTGCCAGCATCCATTGCACACGAACACGGAGGGAATTCTCATGGGCACCTGGGACATCGGCCCTTTCGACAACGACACGGCGGCGGATTTCGCCGGTGGCCTCGACGACGCCGCGCCGGGCGAGCGCGCGGGCCTCGTCCGGGCGGCGCTGGAGCGCGCCGCCCGCGGGCCGGAGTACCTGGACGACGACGAGGGCGTGGAGGCCGTCGCGGCGGCGGCGCTGGTCGCCGCCCAATGCTCCGGCGGCGGGGCGGTGACGACCGCCTACGGCCCGGCCGAGCCGATACCCGAGCTGCCCGTCGAGCTGCGCGCGCTGGCGGTGGCGGCGCTGGACCGGGTGGTCGCGGAGGAGTCCGAACTGGCCGAGCTGTGGGACGAGTCGGACTCCGACGGGGAGTGGCGCCGGGGGATCCGCGCCCTGCGCGAGGTCCTGGAGCCGGTGCCGCCGGTGACGTAGGCGTCGCTGCCCGGGCTGTGAGCGATCGTCAACCGTTCTTGCCGGCACGCCAGTAGGCGAGCGCGGCGAGGCTGGTGGCGGCCCCGAGCGCGCAGACGGCGTGCCAGCCGCCGTGGTCGTACACCACGGTGGAGGCGATCGCGCCCGCTCCGCAGCCAACGGAGTACAGCAGCATGTAGCCCGCGGTCAGGCGGCTCCTGGCCTCGGGGCGGACTTGGTAGAGGAGGTGCTGGTTGACCACGTGCACGGACTGGAGGCCGTAGTCGATGACGACCACGGCGAGCACCAGCCACCACACCGAGTGCGGCAGCAGCGCGGCCGGGAGCCAGGCGGCGAGCATGGCCACCAGGCCGAGGCCGGCGGTGCGTTCGGCGTGACGGCGGCCGCGGTCGGCCTGGCGTCCCGCGCGCCCGGCGCCGAGTGCCCCGGCGGCTCCGGCCAGTCCGAACAGGCCGATCCGGGTGTGGCTGAGTTCGAAGGGCGGCGCGGCGAGCGGGAGGACCATCGGGGTGAGCAGGACGGTGACGGAGGTGAAGGTGAGCAGGGCGAGCACGGCACGCACGCGCAGCACGCGCTCCTCGGCGAAGAGCGTGAACACCGAGCCGACCAGCCGCAGGTAGCGGATCCGCCCGGTCGGGCCGCGGCGGTCGGGCGGGAGGACGGCCGCGACGGCGAAGGCCATGGCGCCGGTCGCGACGGCGGAGGCGAGGTAGACGGCGCGCCAGCCGGCCAGGTCGCCGACCGCCCCGGCGACGGTGCGCGCGAGCAGGATGCCGACCACGATGCCGCTGGTGACGGTACCGACCACCCGGCCCCGGTCGCCGGGCGCGGCGAGCGAGGCGGAGTGGGCGACGACGACCTGGGCGACGACGGCCAGCACCCCGACGGCCGCCATCGCGGCCAGCAGCAGCGGAGCGGAGGGTGCGACGGCGACGGCGAGCAGGGCGAGGACGGACAGGCCGAGTTGGGCGGTGGTCAGGGCGCGGCGGTCGACGTGGTCGCCGAGCGGGACGAGCAGCAGCAGGCCGAGCCCGTAACCGACCTGGGTGAGGGTGCCGACCAGGCCGATGGTGGCCGGGTCGATGCCGTAGTCCCGGGCGATCAGGTCCAGCAGCGGCTGGGAGTAGTAGACGTTGGCGACGGCCAGGCCGCACGCGACGGAGAGCAGCCAGGCCGCGGCCGGTGACAGGCCGCGCGGCGGCGTGGCCGCGCGCGTCGCGTCGGTGGTGGGTGGGCCGGTGGGAGCGGGGGAGGTCATGAGCGGGAACCCCTCGACGGGCAGCAGTGGTTTCAAAGTGCTACCGCGTCACCCTGGCATATCCTGGTTTCAATAAGCAACCACACGTTCGGCGGTACGCTGGCCGCCGACCGGTCGAGAGGTGGGAAGAGTGCCGAAACGCACCACGCACGAGGAGTCGACCTGCCCGGTCGCCCGCCCGCTCGACGTGGTCGGCGACGGCTGGACGCTGCTGATCGTCCGGGACGCCTTCGACGGGCTGCGCCGCTTCGGGCAGTTCCAGAAGAACCTGGGGCTGGCCAAGAACATCCTGTCGGCGCGGCTCACCAACCTGGTCGCCAATGGCGTCTTCGAACTCGCCCCGGCCGCCGACGGCAGCCCCTACCAGGAGTACCTGCTCACCGAGAAGGGCCGCGCGCTGTTCCCGGTGATCACCGCGCTGCGGCAGTGGGGTGACGACTGGTTCTTCGCCGAGGGCGAGCCCCGGGCCCGGCTGGTCGACCGCGCCTCGGGCGCCCCGGTCGCCCCGGTGGAGGTGCGCTCGGCGGACGGGCGGCCGCTCGGCCCGGACGACGCGAAGGTGCTGCTGCCCTGAGACGTGCCACCGCCACCGGCGTTCGAGACGGCCGGTGGCGGCGGGGCGGTGGGGCAGTGGGCGGCGGGGCGGTGGGATCAGGGGGTCGCGGGCGGGCAGGGCGTGACCGTGCCCGTCGGTCCCGGCTGCTTGCAGATCGGCGTCGCCGTCTGGGCGCCGGCCGAGGTGGCACCGGCCGAGGTCGTGGTGCCCTCGCCCGTCGCGCCGGCCCCGGTCGTGCTGGTCTTGCTGGTCGGTGCCTCGCTGAGCGTCGAGGCGGACGAGGAGTGCGTCGTCGCGGTGCTCTCGGACGGCCTGCCCGACGTGGTCGACGAGGTGGCCGCGGCTGAGCCCGTACCGGTGGAGGCGCCGGAGGACGTCGTACCGCCGGACGTCGCTCCGGAGGAGGTGGCGCCGGAGGACGTCGCACCGGAGCTGGTGGCGCCCGAGGTCGAGGCCGTCGCGCCGGACGAGGTCGCTCCGGAGGTGGTGGCACCCGAGCTGGTGGCGCCGGAGGAGGTGGCACCGGACGAGGTCGCCCCGCTGGACGTCGCGCCCGAAGAGGTCGTGCCCGAGGTCGAGGCCGTCGCCGTCGGCGACGTGGGCTTCCACGGCACGGGCGGCGGAACGCCCGGCACCAGTTGCTTCGGCGGCTCGACGCGCTTGTCCACCACCTCGATCCGACCGGTCAGCCGGGAGAACCAGCCGCCCGTCTCGACGTTCACCAGGATGATCTCGGTCACCGGCTGCGGGGCCGGCACCACCACGATCAGCGTGGTCGGCTCGAAGCCCGTCCAGGCCTTCCCGGTGTACTTGGCGTTGCTCACCAGCACCGCCGGCTTCAACGGGTTGCCGCAGGCGCAGCGCACCCGGGGCACGCCCTGGGCGTCCACCAGGACGGCCGTGCCCGCCTGCAGCACGGACTGGTACTCCACCACGGCGCCGCTCTTGTAGCTGTGGTTGGTCACCCGGGTGTCCACCCGCAGGTAGGCCGAGGTCAGCGAGCGCAGGTAGGACGGGATCGCGGACTGTTCGATGCCCGCGGCCGAGGCCCAGGCCCGTCCGGCGTCACCGCTGGACACCATGCCGATCAGCCGTTCGGTGTCGCAGCTGGACCGGCTCATCGTCCCGCCGTACAGGCCCGCCGAGTTGCCCTGCACGCTGTGCAGGACGGCCGGGGAGCTGGTTCTGGGGGTGCCGCCCGGCTGTGCCGCCGTGCTGGTGGGAGCGGGGGCCGGGGCGCTCATGCCCTGGGTTTCCACCGATGGGGTGAACGGCGCCGGTCCGGGGTCGGCCGGGGCCTGGAGGGCGACCTCGTTGGCGGTCGGGACGGCCTCGTTCCTGCCGCCCTGGTTGTTGACGATCAGCACCGTCGCCACCACGGCCGCCGCCACCACGCCGGCCGCGACCGACAGCCCCGTCCGGGAACGCCACCACGGCCTGCGCGGACCCCGCCCGCTGCCCGCGCTGGAGCCACCCGCACCGCCCCCGGACGGCCCCGACGGTCCTGAGGGCCCCGACGGGCCCGAGGGCGGTGGCGGCACGGACGACGCACCGCCCGTGCCGCCACCCGACGGGGGGCCGGCCAGCGGGCCGGACGGGGGACCGGAGGGCGGGCCGTAGGGCGGCTCGCTCGGCGGGCCGGACGGGGGCGGTTGGGAACTCATCGAGGCTCCGTTTCGCAGGCGGCCGACAGGAACGGTCGGCACGGGAAGCTCCTGCCACTGGGTTCCATTTCTCCCCCGGTGCCCCGTTCGCCGCAACAGCAGGTGGCCCCGCCGTCGCCGAGCGTGCCCCGCGGCGGTCGGTCACCCTGGGAACGGACCAGGCCCGTTCGAGCAGAGGGAGGCGGCATGCAGCAGCCCACCACCGGGGCCGCCGGCCCGCCCGGAGCCGTCCGCGGCTGGCTGGACGCGCTCGCCGTGGTGCTGGCCGGACTCGTCGCGATGGCGGCGGTGGCCGCGCTGGGCCTCTGGCTGGCCGGGGCGAGCGACCTCCCGGAGGGCGGCTTCCCGCCGGTGCTCGCCGCGACGCTGGCGCTGGCCGTCGGCGGCTCGGTCCAACTCGACGGCGGCGCGGGCAGTTTCGCGGCGGTGGACGCCGGGGTCAGCGCGATGCCGCTGAGCGTCTCGCTGGTCGGCGCGGTGGTGATCGCCGAGGTGTTCCTGCGTCAACTGCGCTTCCGCGCGGTCGCGGGAGGCGGTGAACTGCTGGGCCGGATCGCCCGGACGGTGGTGCTCTGGCTGATCGCCCTGGTGGTGATCACCGTCACCGCCAAGCACACCTTCGTGATCCAGCTCGGCGGCAGCCTGGTGGAGACCATCGGCGGCGCGCTCGGGCTCACCCCGGAGGTCGGCTTCCACGCGGACGGCGCCACCACCATCGGCGTCGGGCTGGCCTGGCTGCTGCTGGTGTTCGCCGCGGTCTTCGCGGTCTCCCGCCGGGCGCCGCTGCCGCGCGGCCTGTTGCGCTACCAACTCGCCGTCCGCCCGGCCGCGTTCGCGCTCTGGACGGTCCTGCTCGGGTACGTCGCGATCGGCGCGGTGGCCGGGGTCGTCACCGCGCTCGTGCACGGCAACGCCCGCTCGACCATGGCGGTGCTGCTGCTGGCCCTGCCCGACCTGGTCTGGCTGGCCTTCGGCCTCGGCCTCGGGGCCGTCTGGCACGGCCGGCTGGTCGGCGCGCTCGGCCTGCCCGTGCCCCAACCGCTCAGCGCGGTGCTGCGCGCCCCCGGTGGGGGGTCGGCGACCATCGACCTCGGCACCCTGGCCGAGCACGACGCGCGCAGCTGGTGGCTGCTGCCGGTGGCCGCCGTGCTGCTGACCGCCGCCGCCTTCCTCGCCGCCCGCCGCTCACCGCGCCGCGTCCGGCTCTGGCAGCACTCCGTCCGCTTCGCGCTGGCCACCGCCGTCACCGTGCTGCTGGTGGGCCTGTGGACCCGGATGGACGCCGACTACGGGCTGTCCGTGCTGGGTGTCGGCCTCGGCCAGGGCGGACTGGGGGACCTGCTCGGCGCGGTGCTCGGCGGGGACAACCCGGTGTCGGCGCTGGGCAGCGGCAGCCTGACGCTGCGCCCGGAGCTGTGGACGGCGGTGCCGCTGGCGGCCGGTTGGGGACTGCTGACCGGACTGCTCGGGGCGCTGTTGGCGGCCCGGGTGCGGCACCCCGGGGAGGTCACCGGGGAGCTCGCCGGGGAGGGCGCGGAGAGTACCGGAGCGGGCACCGGCGGCTGAACCCGGAGCGGACACCCGTACCCGCCCCGGCCTCAGGGCAGTTCGGCGAGCAGGACGGCCGCCGCCGGGACGGCCTGGGCGAGCGCGCCGCGCCACAGCTTCGGCTCCGAGACGAACAGGGTGGTCCCGCCGGCCACCAGGAAGGCCGCGATGTAGAGGATCACCGGCCGCCCCGCCCCGGAGTGCCCGGTGTGCAGCAGGACCAGCCCGGCGACCAGCCCGAGGGCCAGGAACAGGTTGTAGAAACCGACGTTGAACCGCCACAGCCGGACCTCCGGGGCGTCCGCCGTGCTGCCGGTGAGCAGGTAGCGCACCCTCGGGTGCCCGTACAGGTAGCTCTCCAGCGGCCACACCACGAGGTGGATCGCGGCGGCGAGCATGGCGAAGACCTGGCTCACGGCGTTCATGGTCGACGGCTCTCCAGAGCTTCCTGGGACGGGCCCTGACGGTCCCGGTACGGCGGGTGGACGACCGGGCCGGCCCAGGCGGGCGGGTCCGGCACCGGGGTGGGGCCGGAGGCGCGGGCGACCGCCGGGACGACCCGGGTGGGCGGGCCGTCCGCCGTCCAGGGCGCGGGCCCGGTGGACGCGCGCAGCTCGGCGACGAACTGCAGGCAGCTGTCGTACCGCTCCCCGGGCGTCTTGGCGAGCGAGCGGGCCACCACGGCGTCGACCGCCTCGGGGAGGTCCGGGCGGTGCCGGCGCAGTTCGGGCGGCGGGTCGTTGAGGTGGGCCCAGAGCAGCGCGAGGTCGCTCTCCCGGCGGAACGGCGGGGTGCCCGCGAGCATCTCGAAGACCACGCAGCCGAGCGCGTACTGGTCGCAGCGCCCGTCCAGCGGCCGGCCGGAGATCTGCTCGGGCGCGGCGTAGTCGAGGGTGCCGACGATCTGGCCGACGCTGGTCAGCCCGCTGAGCGAGAGGGACTTCTTGGTGAGGCCGAAGTCCGCCAGGTAGAGGTGCTCGGGGTGCTCGCTGTCGGTGCCGGCGGCGACCAGGACGTTGCCGGGCTTGACGTCCCGGTGCACCAGGTCGTGGTCGTGCGCGGCGTCCAGGGCGGAGGCGATCTGCAGGGCCAGCCGGGTGGCGCGCTCGATCGGGAGCGGGGCGTCCCGGTTGATCAGCGCGCGCAGGTCGCCGCCCTCGACGTAGCGCATCGCCAGGTAGAGGATGCCGTCGTGCTCCCCGGCCTCGAACACCGGGACGATGTGCGGGTGGTCGATGCCGGCGGCGGCCTCGGACTCGTGCATGAAGCGCTGCCGGAACACCTCGTTGCGGGCCAGCTCGGGGGCCAGCAGCTTGACCGCGACGGTCCGGCCGAGCCGCAGGTCCTTGGCCCGGTAGACCACGGCCATCCCGCCGCGCCCGATCTCCTGCTCCAGCCGGTAGCCCGCCACCCTCCGCCCGACCAGGCCGGCGGGCAGCCCGACGGTCGAGGGCGAGGACGGGTCGGAGGCCGGGGGTGGCTCGGCCGGGGTCACGGCTCACCCGTCCGGGTGGGCGCGTACGGGCCCTGCGTCTGCGGGTCGGGCACCGGTGCCGCTCCCGGCGCGCCCGCGGACCCGACGGCTGCCTGCCGGTCGGTGGCCGGTGGCCGGTCGATGGCCGCGTACGTCTGCAACTGGAGCCCGTCGCAGTAGCACCAGCGGTCGTGCACCGGGTCGAACACCCAGAGCGCCTCGCCGTCCGCGACCAGGCCGATCCGCAGGCCGCGGGTCCGCTCCCGGAAGGACTCAAGGTCCAGGGCGCCCGTGGCGAGGTCCTCCAGCAGGGCGCGGTGCCGGGCGAGTGCGGCCCCGGCCTCGGCGAGGGCGGGCCGGGGGTCGGCGGTGCGGGCGGGCGGTCCGTCCGCGGCGGGGGGCGGCTGGGGGAGCACGACCAGCAGCCGGGCGTCCACCCAGGCGGTCCAGCCGTTGGAGCAGAGCACCTGGGCCCAGTCGCCCTGCCGGGCGATCAGCCGGACCGGGAGCAGCGGGTCGAGCCGGGCGGAGGGCCGTGCCGGGTCCGGCGCCGTCCAGGTCGCCAGGCCGTCCGGCGGGGCGACGTGGGTGGGGCGGAACGCGAACTCGTCCATGGGCGGGTACATTCCCTCCGCCGCGCCGACCGGTGCCGGGGGGCAGGGGTCGCGAGCGGCATTCGCACCGCAGTTCGTCTCCCACTCTACCGGCGGGGCCGGGGGCGGCTACTTGCGCATGACGCTCGGCTCGTGCCGCCGCAGCAGGGCGAGCACCGCCAGCCCGTACGCCGCCGCGAGGGCGGCCAGCGCGCCCATGGAGACCAGCCAGCCGGTGCGCTCGGGGCGGAACATCGGGTCCGCGGTGATCGGGCTCGGTACGGTGAGCCGGTTCAGGTCGACGGTGCGGGCCATCGCCGACAGGCCCCACCGGGACGGCACCAGCCAGGCGAACTGCTCCAGGCCGGGCACGCCGTGCAGCCGGAGCATCAGGCCGCTGAACACGACCTGGACGATCGCGAGGAGCACCAGCAGCGGCATGGTGGTCTCCTCCTTGGCGACCAGCGCGGACACCACCAGGCCGAGCATCATCGAGGTGAACGCCAGCAGCGCGACCGCGATGATCAGCTCCGGCAGCTGGGGCATCAGCACACCGGTGGTCACCGGCGGCGGGGCGTTCGGGCGGGGCTGCGCGGTGAGCGCGACCCCGGCCAGGCCGACCACCGTCAGCACCGCGGCCTGCGCCACCGTGACCGCGCCGAGCACCACCACCTTCGACACCAGGTACGCCGACCGGGACAGGCCGACCACCCGCTCCCGCCGGTAGATCGCGCGCTCCTTGACCACCTCGCGCACCGCGTTGGCCGAGCCGGTGAGCACCCCGCCGAGACAGAGCGTGAGCAGGCAGTTGATGGCGTTCTCGTCGGTGAGGCGGCTGCCGGCCATCGCCCGGCACATCAGGCCGATGACGAACGGCAGCACGATCATCACGGTCAGGAACAGCCGGTCGGCGGCGAGCACCGCGGCGTAGCGGCGCACCAGCGTGCCCAGCTGGGAGAACCAGCCCTGCGGCTTCTCCCGGCCGACGGGCCGCGCGGCCGCCCCAGCCGCCCTGGCCGCCCCGGCCGACTCCGGCGGGCGGGCCGGGGGCACCGGGTGCGCCGCCTCGGCCGCCACGTACCGCTGGTACTGCGGCGAGGCGCGGAAGCGCTGCCGGCAGAGCCCCTCGGCGTCGTTCTCGAAGGCCTCGAAGGCCTCCGGCCACTCCGCCTCGCCGAAGTACGCCAGCGCCTCGGTCGGCGGCCCGTAGTAGGCGGTCCGCCCGCCGGGGGCGAGCACCAGCAGGCGGTCGCACACGTTGAGGCTCAGCACGCTGTGCGTCACCACGACCACCGTGCGGCCGTCGTCGGCCAGCCCGCGCAGCAACTGCATCACCGAGCGCTCCATGCCCGGGTCCAGGCCGGAGGTCGGCTCGTCCAGGAAGAGCAGCGAGGGCTTGGTGAGCAGCTCCAGCGCGATGCTGACCCGCTTGCGCTGGCCGCCGGAGAGGCTGGCGATCACCTGCTGCTCCCGCGCCTCCAGGCCCAGTTCGCCGATCACCTCGGAGACCCTGCCCTCCCGCTCCTCCTTCGCGGTGTCCCCGGGGAAGCGCAGTTCGGCGGCGTACGACAGGGCGCGGCGGACGGTCAGCTGGGTGTGCAGGATGTCGTCCTGGGGGACGAGGCCGATCCGGCGGCGCAGCTCCGCGTAGTCGCGGTAGAGGTCGCGCCCGTCGTACAGCACGGTGCCCTCGTCGGCGGGGCGCAGCCCGGTGAGGGCGTTGAGCAGGGTGGACTTGCCGGCGCCGCTCGGGCCGGCCACCGCGAGCAGGGCCTTCTCGGCGAGCGGGAAGCCGACGTCGTCCAGCAGCACCCGGTGGTCCGGGCCGACCCGGACGACCAGGTGCTGGACGTCCAGCGAGACCTCGCCGGTGTCGGTGTACTCGACCAGCCGGCCGTCGGCCAGGCAGAGCGAGGAGTGGCCGATGCCGACCAGGTCGGCCGGGCCGACCGGGGCGCGGCGGACCGGGCGGCCGTTGAGGTAGGTGCCGTTGTGGCTGTCCAGGTCGACGATCTCGTGCCCGCCGTCGGGCAGTTCGCGCAGCTCGGCGTGGTGGCGGGAGACCACCAGGTCGTCCAGGACCAGGTCGTTGTCGGGGGCGCGGCCGATCCGCAGGGCGCGGCCGGGCAGTTCCAGCACGGCGCTCGGGCTGCGGAAGGTGCCGGAGCTGCGCGGGGCGAGCAGCACCGTGCGCTCGCCGGGGGCGGGGCCGGGCAGGCCGGCGAAGGTCGCGGACGGGCCGGTGGCCGGGTCGCCGAAGCGCAGCCGGGTGCCCGGGCCGACGTCCTCGTGGTCGATCCGGTGGCCCTGGTCGTAGGTGCCGTTGGTGCTGCCGACGTCCTCCAGCAGCCAGTGGCCGTCGGTGGCGCGCAGCACCGCGTGGTGCCAGGAGACCCGGGGGTCGTCCAGCACGATCTCGCTGGTCGGGTCCCGGCCCAGGTGGTAGGCCCGGGTGGGGTCGATCAGCCGGGATTCGTGGTCGGTGACCAGGACGAGGGGCGGCGCGGTGGGTGCGCCGGGGCGCTGTCCCATGCTCGGCATTCTATCGTCGGCGGGCCCGAACGGCCTTTCCGGATCCTGACATTGGACTGGACCACTGCCTCGGCGCAGCACTATCGTTCGGCGTGCCCGCAGGCCGGACCACCGGCCGGACCACCGGATGGGAACCCATGACGATCTGGCCGCATCCGCGCAGCTCCCGGACCGTCCGCGCCGGCCGGGCCGACGGCCGGGTGCTGCGCCTGGGCCTGATGGACACCATGCTCGCCGACCTCGCCGTCTCCGTCGTGCTCTGCTTCGACCGGCCGCTGGACGAGGACCGGCTCGCCGCAGGCCTCGCCCTCGCCCTGGAGCGGGTGCCGGTGTTCGCCGGACGGCTGCGCACCGAGGACGGCGCGCTCCGGGCGGTCTGCGACGACTCCGGGGTGCCGCTCGCGGTCTACACCGTGGACGGCACCCTCGCCGAGGCGATGGGCCGGGTGGTGGCGGCCGGCTCCGAACTGGTCGACCCGGTGGACGCCGTCGCCGCGCGCACCGGCGGTGCCCCGCTGTTCACCGTGCGGATCACCCGGACCGCCGACGGCGGGACGGTGCTCGGCTGCTCCTGGCACCACGCGATCGGGGACCTGCACAGCTTCGTGCTGCTGCTGCGGATCTGGTCCGCGGCGGTCGAGGGCGAGCCGCTGCCGGAGGCCGAACTCGTCGACGACCAGGACGCGTTGCTGGCCGCCGTACTGCCGGCCGAGGACTGCGGACGCCCCGGCTTCCGGCTGCCGGAACCGGCGGAGGCGGAGCAGCTGGCCCGCGAGGTCGCGGTCGGACCGCGCGCCAACCGGACCGTCCAGATCGCCTTCACCGAGGCCGAGGTCGACCGGATGCGCGAGGAGTTCGGGGCGGCCGCCGGGCGCCGGCTCTCCGCCGGGGACGCGCTCTGCGCCCATGTGCTCGCCACCCTGCGGGAGTTGGACGGTGACCAGGCCGAGCGGATGCTCACCGTGCCGGTCAACGCCCGCCGCTGGCTGGGCCTTTCGCCCGCCCTGGTGGGCAACCTGCTGAGCGAGGTGCACGTGCCGCACCGGCCGAAGGACGGCCCGGCGGTGCTGGCGGCCGCGCTGCGGACGGCGGTCGAGGAGTTCCCGACCGCCCACCTCAACCTGCGCTCCAACCTGGACTTCCTGGCGGGGCTGGGCCGTTCACGGATGGGGGAGTGCGTGCCGCTGGGCTTCGACCCGCAGCAGCGCCGGTTCAGCTTCTCCAACTGGAGCCGCTTCGGCACCTATCGGGTGAGCTTCCAGGGCCGCTCCCCGGTGTTCGTCAGTCCGGCCGCGAACTACCCGCTCCCCTGGGTGAGTTGGACCATCGAGGGGTACCGCGGCGAGGGGTGGCTCAGCACCGTGGTGCTGCCCGCCCGGCTCGCCGCCCGGGTCCGCGGGGCGGACGGCCGGGCGGCGCTGCACCGGTTCCGGCTGGCGGGCGACGAGCCGCCCGCCCCGGCGGCGGTGCTGCCGAAGGTGCTGTGAGCCCCTCCGGTGCGGCCCGGAAGGCCTGCTCGATCGCCCGGCGGCGCCAGGAGGTCCGCCACTGGGCGGGGGTCGGCACCCGCCCGGCGCATGCCCTCGACCCGCCGTCACGGTGGTGGCCGGGGGAGCCGTGACGGCGGGTCGGGGGTGTCGTGGCCGTGGGGCCGCGGGTGTCGGGGGCGGCGGTCAGCGGGCCTTCACGACGGACCGCAGTGCGTGCCGCAGCTGCTCGCGGCCGGGCTGGACGGCCCGGTCGAGGGCGGGGGCGAAGGGCAGCACCGCGCCGTCCGGGCGGGTGATCCGGCGCGGCGGGGCGATCAGCCGCATCTCCTCGGCGGCGGTGGCGAGCACCTCGGCGCCGAAGCCGCAGCTGCGGTTGGAGTCGTCCACGACGACCAGCCGGCCGGTGCGCTCCAGCGACTCGGCGAGCGCCGGCCAGTCGAAGGGGTGGACGGTGCGCGGGTCGAGCACCTCGACCGAGAGCTCCGGTGCCAGCTCCTCGGCGACGGCCAGGGCGTCGTGCACCAGGTGTCCGAGGGCGACCAGGGTGACGTCCGTGCCGGGTCGGTGGATCCGGGCCCGGCCGAGCGGCACCGGGGCGAGTTCCCAGGTCACCGTCTCGCGCACCGCCAGGGCGGCCGCCGGGGCGAACACCACCACCGGGTCCGGGTCGCGGATCGCCGAGCGCAGCAGCCCGTAGGCGTCGGTCGGGGTGGCGGGCACCACGGTCTTCACCCCGGCGTGCGCGAACAGGCTGTACGGGTGGTCGGAGTGCTGCCCGGCCCAGCCGTCCCGGGAGCCCGAGCCGGGCACCAGGCAGGTCAGCGGGACGGCCGCCTGGCCGCCGGTCATCAGCGAGAACTTGTGGGCCTGGTTGACGAGTTGCTCGAAGACCAGGAAGAGCAGCGAGGGGATCTGGAACTCCAGCACCGGCCGCCGCCCGGCCAGGGCGGCGCCCATCGCCATCGCGGTGAAGGCCTGTTCGGAGAGCGGGGTGTCCACGATCCGCTCCGGGCCGAAGCGGTCCAGCAGGCCCAGGGTGGGGCCGGCCAGACCGGCGCCGATGTCCTCGCCGAACACGCAGACCGCCGGGTCCTCGGCGAGTTCGTCGGCCAGGGCCCGGTTGAGCGCCTTGGTGTACGAGAGCCTGGTCACGCCGACACCCCCGCCCGGGGCCGAAGGCCGTCGGCGTACAGGTGGTCCAGCGCGCCGGCCGGGTCCGGGTGGGCCGAGGCCAGGGCGAACTCCTCGGCGGCGGCGAGCTGTTCGGCCACCGAGCGGTCCAGTTCGGCGACCGCGGCCCGGTCCAGCGGGGCGGCGGCCCGGGCCAGCGGGTCACGCTCGCGCCAGGCCGCGACCTCCTCGGGGGTGCGGTAGCGCAGTTTCATCCGGCGTTCCATGGTGTGGTGGCCTTCGTAGCGGTAGGTGCGGCACTCCAGGAAGCCGGGGCCGCCGCCCGCGCGGGCCCGCTCGACCGCGCGCAGGGCGGCGGCCCGGACGGCCTCGGTGTCCATGCCGTCCACCTGCTCGGCGGGGATGCCGAAGGCGGCGGCCCGGCCGGTGGCGGTGCCCGCGACGGCGGTCGCGGCGGGCAGGGTGGTGGCGTAGCCGTTGTTCTCGCAGACGAAGAGCACCGGCAGCCGCCACATCGCCGCGAGGTTGAGCGACTCCAGCAGCACGCCCTGGTTGAGCGCGCCGTCGCCGAAGAAGGACACCGCGACCGGGCTGCCCTCGGTCCCGCTCTCGGCGTGCGTGGCGTGCGTGGCGTGCGTGCTGTGCTTGGCGGCCCAGGCGGCGCCCACCGCGATCGGCGCCCCGGCGCCGACGATGCCGTTGGCGCCGAGGATGCCCAGCGAGAGGTCGGCGGCGTGCATCGAGCCGCCCCGGCCGCCGTTCAACCCGTCGACCCGGCCCGCGAGTTCGGCGAGCAGCCGGTCCGGGGCGGCGCCCCGGGCGAGCACGTGGCCGTGGCCGCGGTGGGTGCTGGTCAGCCGGTCGGCCGGGCCGAGCGCCGAGCAGACGCCGACCGCGACGGCCTCCTGCCCGATGTACGGGTGGATGCCGCCGGGGATCGCGCCGGACTTCACCAGGCCGAGCGCCAGCTCCTCGAAGCCGCGGATCAGCCGCAGCATCCGGTAGCGCTCGGCCGGGGCGGCCAGCGGGGCGATCGCGGCCGCGGGCGGTGCCGTCACAGCGTTCCCCGCCAGACCGTCGGGCAGAACGCCGGGTCGGCGTAGTCCGGTCGGCCGTCGGCGGTGCGGCGCACCAGCACGTCGTGGTTGTACACCACCGGGCCGCCGTCCGGCCCTTCGTGCCGCCGGTACTCGTTGGCGCCGTCCTGGAGGTGCAGCGAGACGGCCCGGCGGGGGAAGGAGGCCAGGTTGGGGCCGCTGCCGTGGTAGGTGCGGCAGTGGTGGAAGGACATGTGGCCGCGCGGGATCAGCATCGGGACCTTCCGCACCCGCTGCCCGTTGAACGCGGCGTTGGCGTCCAGGATGGCGTCCAGCTCGGAGTTGTCGCGGTCGGCGAAGTGCCGGGTGGAGTCCTCGCCGGAGGGCATCTCCCGCCAGCGGTGGCTGCCGTCGACCATGGTGATGGTGCCGTTCTCCTCCCGGCAGTCGTGGAACGGGATGAAGGCGGTGAGCATGGACTGGGAGGTCGAGGTCTGCCAGTAGTGCTTGTCGAAGTGCCAGGGCACGTGGTTGCTGGGCTCCCCGGGCACCGGGGGCTTGTAGATCAGGGTGGCCTGGAAGATCCGGATCTCCTCGGCCCCGGCGAGCAGTGCGGCGACCGCGCCGACCAGCGGCTTGCGCAGGATCGCGCCGATCGCGTCGCTCTCGTGGTGGACGTAGTCGTTGTGCCGCTGGACCGGCCCGTGCGAGGGCTCCCAGGCGGCCAACCGGGGCGGGCGGACGGGCAGTTCACGGTCCCGGTGGCCCGCGTAGTACAGCTCGGTGGCGGCCTGGAGGGTGTCCAGCTCCTCGTCGGTGAACAGCCGGCGGGAGAGGTACCAGCCGTGCTCGCGGTAGTGCGCCACCTCCTCGGGGGTGGGCAGCAGGGCGTGCTCGGCGTCGGTGAGGCGGAACTCGGTGGCGGTGGTCATCGGTGGTGCTTCCCTTCTGGGGGCGGTCAGCGGGCGGCGGCGGAGGTCTGTCGCTCGACCGCCTCGTAGAGCGCCTTGATGTTCGCGGTGCCGAACGTGCCCGCGCCCTGGCGCTCGATCAGTTCCAGGAAGGAGGTGCGCCGCGGGTGGGTCGAGCGGGCGAAGATCTGGAACAGCTGGCCGCCGTGGTCCTGGTCCACCAGGACGTGCAGGTCGCGCAGGGTCTCCACCGGGATGGCCGTCCCGCCGAGCCGCTCGGTGAGCGCGTCGAAGTAGGCGCCCGGGGTGGTCAGGAACTCCACGCCGCGGGAGCGGGCGGTGCGCACGGCGGTGGCGATGTCGTGGGTGCTGAACGCCAGGTGCTGCACCCCGGCGCCGCCGTGGGCGGACAGGAACTCGTCGATCTGGCCCGGGCGGCGGGCGGTGTCGGGCTCGATCAGGGTGAAGGTGACCAGGCCGGAGGAGCTCTGCACCACGGTGGAGTCCATGGCCTGCTCGCCGACCTCGATGTACTCCTCGAAGATCGCGTGGAAGCCGAGCGCGGCCTCGCAGAACCGTACGGCGTCGGCGAGTTCGCCGCCGGGCAGGCAGATCGCGACGTGGTCGAGGGCCTCCAGCAGCCCGGGGCCGGTGCTCCCGGTCGCCCCGTCGGCCCGGTCCGCCCCGGCCGCGTGCATCGAGGTGAACCGCAGGGCGGTGTCGCCGAATCCGGCGATCAGGCAGGCCTCCCGGTCCAGCACCCGGGCGCCGTGCCGTTCGGCCCGCTCCAGGGCGGCCCGCGGGTCGGTGCAGCCGAGGGCGAGCGCGGCGACGCCGTCGCCGTGCCGGGCGACGTAGGCGGACACCGGGTGGCCGGGGTCGGCGGCGGCGGTCAGGCGCAGCCGGATCGAGCCCTGGGCGAGGTCGATGGTGCGGGTGCCGTCCGCCGAGGTGGTCGGGGGTGCGGCGGTGAAGTCGTAGTCGGCGTGCAGTTCGGCGGCGGTCTTGTCGGCGTCCGCGCAGTGGAACTCGACGCGGGCGATGGTCTGGATGGACAACGGGATCTCCCCCCGGAGGGATGGTGGTTCGAGGAGCGGCGCGCTGCCGGGCGGCGCTGCCCGGCGAGGACCCGCGGGAGCTAGCGCGTGGCGTCGACGGGGCGGACGGAGGCCGGGCCGAGGATCAGGCTGAGGTTGTGGCCGCCGAAGGCGAAGGCGTTGCTCAGCGCGGCGCGCACCGGGGTGGACCGGGCGGCGCCCCGGACGTGGTCCAGGTCGCAGGCCGGGTCCGGGTCGACCAGGTTGAGCGTCGGCGGCAGCGTCCCCCTCGCCACCGCCAGGGCCGTCACCGCTGCCTCCAACGCGCCTGCGGCGCCCAGGAGATGGCCGGTGGAGCCCTTGGTGGAGCTGACCGCAGGCCGGTGCGCGCCGAAGACGGCGTGCAGGGCGGCGGTCTCCGCCACGTCACCGAGCTTGGTGCCGGTGCCGTGGGCGTTCACGTAGTCGATGTCCTCCGGGGCCAGGCCCGCGTTGGCGAGCGCGGCGCGCATCGCGTCGGCGGCGCCGGCGCCGTCCGGGCGGGGCATGGTCGGGTGGTGGGCGTCGGTGGAGGCGCCCCAGCCGAGCACGTCCGCGTAGCCGGTGGCGCCGCGCGCGGCGGCGTGGCTCGCGCTCTCCAGGACGAGGACGGCGCTGCCCTCGCCCAGCACGAAGCCGTTGCGGCGGCTGTCGAAGGGCCGGCTGGACTGCTCCGGATCCTCCCAGCCCTGCGCCAGGGCACGGGCGTTGGTGAAGGCGGCGGCGATGGTCGGGTGCAGCGAGGACTCGGTGCCGCCGCACACCACCACGTCGGCGTCGCCCGCGCGGATCAGCCGCAGCCCCTCCGCGATCGCCTGGGCGCCGGCCGCGCAGGCCGTCACCACGGCCGAACTGTAGCCCCGGATGCCGTACTTGATGGCGATCCGGGCGGCGGCCATGTTGGAGAGCATGCCGGGCAGCAGGTACGGGCTGACGCCGGGGCGGCCGCGCTCCAGCCGGCGGTGCGACTGCTGCTCGAAGGTCTCCAGGCCGCCGCCCCCGGTGGCCAGCACCACGGCGGTGCGGTGCGGGTCGGCGTCACGGCCGACCACCAGGGCGGCGTCGGCGAGCGCGTCGTCGGCCGCGGCCAGGGCGAGCAGCACGAAGCGGTCCACGCAGCGGGTCTCGGTGGGCGGCAGCACCTCGCGGCCGTCCACGGCGGGGGCGATCCCGGCGGCGGGCAGCCAGCCGTGCGCGGGGTGGTCCTCGGGGACGGCCCGCAGGCCGGAGCGGCCGGCGGCCAGCGCCTCGAACACCTCGGCGGGCCCCCGGCCGAGCGGGGAGACCAGGCCGATGCCGGTGATGACGGCGGCTTCGCGGTCGGTCATCGGGCGCTCACCGCCGCCAGGTGGCGCTCACGCAGCAGGACCTTGCGGACCTTGCCGGTCGGGCCGAGCGGGATGTCGTCGCCGGTGACCACCAGGACCTTGCGGACGGTCGCGGCGGTGGCCTCGTCCAGGGCGGCGACGACGGCCTCGGCGCGGTCGGCCTCGGCTGCGGCGTCCCGGTCGGCGTCCTCGCCGAGGAGCAGCAGCACGTCGGTGACCACCTGCTCGCCGTCCCGGACGGCGACCACCGTGCAGTCCAGCACGTCCGGGCGGGCGGCCAGTACCCGTTCCTCCGACATCGCGGTGAACAGCCGCTTGCCGTCGGCGAGTTCGAGCGAGTCCACGGCCCGGTCGACGTGGTAGTAGTAGCCCTCCTCGTCCCGGTACATCAGGTCCCCGGTGAGGAAGCGGCCGCGCAGCCGGGTGCGGAAGGTGGTGGCCGAGTCGTTCCAGTAGCCGAGGGCCAGGGTCGGTGAGGCGGTGGCGAGTTCGCCGACCTCGCCGGGGCCGAGCGGTTCGCCGTCCGGGCCGACCACTTCGCAGTCGACGAAGGCGTGCGGGCGGCCGACGCAGCGGCCGTAGCGGTCGGTGCCGGGGCCGTGGGTGATGAAGAAGTGCGAGTGGCCCATCTCGGTGGAGCCGAGGCCGTCCACGAACAGCGAGCCGGGCTGCCGGGTGCGGCCCTGCCGGGTGACGGTCTCCCGGCTGCCGGTGGCGATCAGTCGGCGGATGTGCACCTCGTGGGCGCAGTCGCCGGTGTTCCACCAGAGTGCGACGGAGGCCAGGTCCCGTGCGGCCAGGTCGTGGTGGGCGAGGTCCGCCCAGGTGGCGGCGAAGCCGATCACCCCGGTGGGGTGCCACTGCTCGATCGCGTCCAGCACGCCGGCGCCGGACTGGCCGGACAGGCAGGCCAGTTCGGTGTGCGAGCTGAGCGCGAGGTTGAGCGCGATCAGGGTCGCGGCGTGCGGGGCGGGCAGGGCGCTGAGCATCCGGTCCTGGCCCTGCGGGCGGGGCAGCCGCAGCCGGTGGCGGATCGCCGCGTACAGGCCGGCGTGGGAGTGCACGACGGCCTTCGGCATGCCGGTGGTGCCGGAGGAGTGGGTGATCGCCACCGGGTCGCCGGACCAGTGCCGGTAGGGCTCCGGGGCGGCGTCCGGGTCGCCCGCGCCGAGGGTGGAGATCTCCGGCAGCAGCGGTGCGCCCGGGTCGTACTCGGCCAGGGCGGCCAGGTGGGCCGGGTCGGCGAGCACCCCGACGGCGCCGAGCCGGGCGATGTAGCGGGCGGCGCGCTCGGCGTCCAGGTTGGGGTTGAGCAGCGCGGGGACGGCGCCGAGCCGGGCCAGGGCGAGGAAGGCGAGCACGTGCTCGGCGGCGTCGCTCGCGTGCACCACGACCGGGTCGCGCCGGGTGATGCCGAGGCCGTGCAGGGCGGCGGCGCGGGCCCGGACGGCACGGTCGAGCTCGCGCAGGGTGAGCGGCTGCCAGGCGGGGTGGCCGTCCACCGGGGTGTCGAAGGTGAGCAGCGGCTCGTCGAGCCCCTGGCCGAGGGCGATCCGGGCGGTCAGCACGTTGCCGGCGCCCACGTCGGGGTCGTCCGCGAGCTGGGTGCGGAGACTGCGGATGGTCACGGGGGTGGATCCCTCCCTCGGGGCCGGGGCGGCCCGGGCGGCTGATCGGGTGTCGGGGTGCGGCCGGCGCGGACGGCGGCCGGGCGGGGGTGGGGCGTCGGCCGTGGCGGGGCGTCGGCGGTGCGAGGGTGGGCCGGGCGGGTCGCTGGTGTGCCGGGTACGGCTGCGTCAGGCGGCGGGCCTCATCGATGGCTACGGGCGCCGCCGGCCCGCGGGTTCAGTCGGCGGGCCCGGCGAGCAGCACGGCCACGGCGTGGTCACCGTCGGGGCCCTGCTCGGCGGCGATCACCAGGACGTGGTCGGCGTCCCCGTCGGCCAGCAGCAGCGCGGCCAGCTCGTAGGCGTCCGCGGGGACGGTGCCGGGTACGGCCTCGACCGGGCTGATCGCCACGACGGGGCCGGTCAGGCCCCAGCGGGCGGCGATGTGCCCGAGGACGGCGTTGGGGTTGGACTGGAAGAACAGCAGCGGGGCCGGGCGGTGTCCGGGCTCCGCGCTCCGGTCGATGGCGCGCGCGGTGGCGAGGTCGCCGCCGGCGCTGGCCAGCAGCAGGGCGGTGCGCCCGGGGGCGGGCGGCGGGCCGTGGTGGGCCCGCAGGCAGTGGTCGGCGGTGTCGGCGATCAGCGGGGCCAGGCCGGCGGGGGTGAAGCCGGGCAGCGGTGGCGGGGGCCCGGGGAGGTCCGGGCCGGGGCGGCGGGCCTCGGCGAGGACGCGCGGGGCGGCGGCAGGGGTGGTCATGGTGTGTGGGTGTCCGGGTCAGGCGGCGGCCAGCAGCAGGGCGGTGTTGGCCCCGCCGAAGGCCGAGTTGAGGGTGAGCGCGTAGTCGGGGCGGGTGGTGTGCGGGCCGTCCAGCACGAGGCCCAGCCGGACGTCGGGGTCGGGGCCCAGCCAACCGGCGTTGACCGGGGTCAGTCCGCTCTCCAACGCGCCGACCGTGACGGCGAGTTCGAGCAGGGCGGAGGCCTCCAGCGCGTGGCCGTGCACCGATTTGCTGGAGCTGACCGGCAGTCGGTCGGTGTGCGGGCCGAACACCGTGTGCAGGGCGGTGGCCTCGGCCCGGTCGGCGAGCTCGGAACCGGTGCCGTTGGCGTTGACGTAGCCGACCTGGTCCGGGGTGATGCCCGCGCGGCCCAGTGCGGCCTCGATCGCCCGGGCGACCCCGGTGCCGTCCGGCTCCGGTCGGCAGACGTGGTGGGCGTCCCCGGTCCGGCCCCAGCCGGCCAGCCGGGCGAGTGCGGGAGCCGAGCGCCGTTCGGCGGCCGGGGCGGACTCGACCAGGACGGCGACGGCCGCGTCGCCGAGCAGGGTGCCGGTGCGGCCGGCGCTGAACGGGCGCAGTTCGCCGTCCCGGGCCAGGGCGCGTCCGGCGTCGAAGACGGCGAACACCCCGGGCTCGACCAGGTGGCCGGCCGCGACCAGGACCCGTTCGTGCCGACCGGCGGCGACCAGGGCGGCGGCGTCGGCGACCGCGGTGGCGGCCGCCACGCAGGCGCCGGTGTACACCCGGGTGACGCCCGGCGCGCCCCAGTGCGCCCGGACCCCGGCGGCCACCGCGTCGGCGGTGGCGCGGGTGCGCCCGTCGCTGTGCAGGGCGAGCAGGACGGGCAGCGCGGCGCCCTCGGCGGCGGTCAGCCCGGCCTGCCGGCCGGCCTGTCCGATCGCCTCCAGCACGGCCCTGGCCAGCGGGAAGGTGCTGGCCAGCGGTACCGTCCCGGGCAGCAGAGCGGCCCGGGTGGTGCGCCGGCCGGTCACGTCGAAGCGGGTCACCTCGGTGAACGCGGCCTTGCCGTGGGCGGCGGCCTCGGTCAGCGCGGTGAGCCCGCGTCCGGCGGCGCTGAGCACCCCGACGCCGGTGACGACCGGGCGGGCGGCGACCGCCACGGGCCCGGGCGCGGCGGGCCGGGGCGGCGGGTCGGGCATGCCGGTGTCAGTGTCGGTGCCGGTCACGGCCGCGCTCCGGCGCGGGCGGCCAGCACCGTCGAGCGCAGCAGCTCGGTGGCGTCGTCGACCGTCCGCACGGCGCCGAAGTGCTCGTCGTCCAGGTCCAGCTGGATTCCGTAGCGCTGCTCGAACTCGGCGATCAGCCAGGTCAGTTCGAGCGAGCCGAGTTCCTCGGGCACGGTGTCGGCGGCGCGCTGCCCGAACGCCGCCAGCATCGTCAGGACCTCGGCCCGGTCGGGGAGCGCCCCGGGGGCGGAGTCCGCGGGGCGGGCGGAGTCGTTCACGCCGCGCTGCCGGTGGCGGCGGGGAGGGCGTCGATCCGCTTGACCACGTCGGCGGTGAACTCGTCCAGGGTCATCATCGCGGTGGTCTCCATCTCGTCCAGGTCGAACTTGATCCCGAACTCGTCCTCGACCTGCACCGAGAGTTCGGCCAGGGCGAGCGATTCGAGGTCCAGTCCGGCCGGGCCGAGGTCGGTGTCCCCGGTGACCTCGGAGACGTCGTACTGCATCTCGGTGAGGGCGGCCAGAACGAACGCGCGGATGCGGTCCTGCATGAGTGGGCTCCTTGTCGGGGTTGTCCGGAGGGTGTCCGGCGGGTGGTGCGTCCGGTCAGCGCACGGCGGCCGCGGCGGTGTCGCGCAGGGCGGCCGGGTCGCGCAGCAGCTTTCCGGTGGCGGTGCGGGGGAGGGCGGGCAGCAGGACGAGGCGGCGCGGCCGCTTGTAGGCGGCGAGCCGGCGAGCCAGCCCGTCCTGGACGAGGGCGGGTTCGGCCCCGGCCTCGACGGACAGGTACGCCTCGATCGCCCCGTCGTCGAAGACGACGACCGCCTCGCGGACCTCGGGCAGCGCGGCGAGGGTCTGCTCGACCTCGGTGAGGTCGACCTTCAACCCGCCGATCGAGACCTGGGAGTCGAGCCGGCCGTGCACGGTGACCAGGCCGGTCGCCTCGTCCAGGGCGGCGGCGTCGCGGGTGTGCAGCCAGCCGTCCGACCAGCGGCCCGGGTCGTCCAGCCCCGGGTACGGGGAGGTGGCGGCGCCGAGCTGCAGCTCGCCGGCGACGAGCCGCATCCGCATGCCGTGGACGGGGCGTTTGGCGGGGTGCAGCGTTCCGTCGAGGTCGGTGGCGATGACCCCGGTCTCGGTCATGCCGTACATGGTGCCGAGCGGTACGCCGTACCGTTCGGTGAACAGCGCGGGCAGGCCGGGGCGGACCAGTTCGCCCGCGACGACCATCCGGCGCAGCTGCGGCAGCGCCGGGGGAGTGACCGTCCCCGCCAGCAGCTCGGCGTGGAAGGGCACTCCGACGACGGTGGTCGGCCGCTGGTCGGCGGCGACCGCGGCGAGGATGCCGGCCGCCGTCATCCGCTCCGGGACGGTGAGCACGGCCCGGGCGTGCAGGGCGTTGAGCAGCCCGCCGACCAGCCCGAGCACGTGCACCACCGAGGACAGCAGGACGACCCGCTCGCCCTCGCCGGGGAACTCCACCAGCCGGCGGTAGCAGTCGAGTTCGCGCAGCAGGTCGGTGGCGGTGCGGGCGATGACCTTGGCCGGGCCGGTGGACCCGGAGCTGAGCTGGATCAGGGCGTGCCCGGTGCGGGCCGGGAGCCCGTCCGGCAGCGGGACGGCGACCGGCTCGACCTCGGAGAAGCCGCGCAGCGCCGCGGCGGGCCGGTGGGCGGAGCCTACCAGCACCTGCGGAGCCAGCCGGGCCACCGCCGCGTCCACTTCGTGGTCGGTCAACCGGTGGTCGAGCAGTGCGACTTGGGCGCCGAGCCGCCAGCAGGCCAGCAGTACGGCGACGAAGGCCACCGAGGGCGGCAGCCGCAGCGCGGCGGTGCCGCCCGGGCCGAGCCCGGCGGCGGTCAGTCGGTCGCACTGGTCCTCGACCAGGGCGCGCAGGGCGTCCCGGTCGAGGGGTGCGCCGAAGTGCAGGCACTCCTCGCCGCCCGGCCCGGCCAGCAGCGACCGTTCGACCCAGTCCTGCGGGGCGTCGGCGTGCGGCGGGGCGGAAAGCGGAAGGGAAAAGCGGGAAAAGCCGGTCAACGCGGCTCCACAACAAGTGAGGGGATTTGACATGGACGCAATGGGCGTCGTTCTCAACCAATACGGTCAATTCCGTTGCCAGACCTTGGCACAGACGTTTGGTCAAATCAAGGTCTATACCAATGTGCTCGTTGCTCCTACGCTGCCGAACCGGGACCGGCCCGCGCGTGGCCGTCCGGGAAACGAGGATGCCCGTGGGAGCACTCACGCTGGCCGGGATCGAGCACGCCGCACGCGACCGACTCCCCCCGGAAATCTGGGACTTCATCGAAGGCGGCAGCGGTGCGGAACGCACTCTGACGGCGAACCGGGAGGTGTTCGGGCACTATGCACTGCGCCCGCGCACCCTGGTCGACGTCTCGGCCTGCGACCCCGCGCTGACCCTGCTCGGCGCCCCGCTGCGGATCCCGCTGGGCATCGCCCCGATGGCCTACCACCGGCTGGTCGACCCGGAGGGCGAGACCGCCACCGCGCGCGCCGCCGGGGCGGCCGGCGCCCTGCTGGTCGCCGGGATGTTCGCCAGCCGCACCCTGGAGGAGATCGCCGGGGCCGCCACCGGCCCGCTCTGGCTCCAGCTCTACTGGCTGCGCCGCCGCGACGCCCTGGCCGCCCTGGTCGAACGCGCCGAGGCGGCCGGCTTCCGGGCCCTGGTGCTGACCGTGGACGCGCCCAGGATCGGCCGCCGGCTGCGCGACCTGCGCAACGGTTTCGCCGTCCCGCCCACCGTCCGCGCGGTCAACCTGGACGAGACCCTGATGTCCGCCAGTCACCGCGCCACCGACGGCGGTTCCGGCATCGCCGAGCACGCCCGCGAGCAGTTCGACCCCACCCTGAGCTGGTCCGACCTGGCCTGGCTGCGCGAGCGCACCCGGCTGCCGCTGGTCCTCAAGGGCGTGCTGACCGCCGAGGACGCCCGGCTGGCCGTCGAGCACGGCGTGGACGCCCTCCTGGTGTCCAACCACGGCGGCCGCCAGCTCGACGGCGCGCTGCCCGCCCTGGCCGCCCTCCCCGAGGTGGTCGACGCGGTGCCCGCCGAGCTCCCGGTACTCCTGGACGGCGGCGTGCGCACCGGCACCGACATCGCCGTCGCCCTCGCCCTCGGCGCCCGGGCCGTGCTGATCGGCCGCCCCGCCCTGTGGGGCCTCGCCGTCGACGGCGAGGCCGGGGTGCACCGGGTGCTCCGCCTGCTGCACGAGGAACTCGACCACACCCTGGCCCTGTTGGGCCGCCCCCGGCTCGCCGACCTGGGCCGCGACGCCCTCGCGCGCTGGCCCCGCCCGGTCGGCTGAACCGCGCCGTACCCGCAGCCCGTTCCTCCAGAAGGAGAACCGATGACCGAACCGACGAGCAGGACCGACGACCGCTTCCCCGGCTGGGACTGGGACGACCCGGACGGGCTGGAGACCCGCCTGGACGCCTTCAGCGCCCAGGTCGCCACCTGCAAGACCCTCGAAGCCCGCCCCGGCGCCCTGCCGCACGACCACCACGACTTCCGCGAACTCGGCCTCACCGGCATCGAGTTCGCCGCCTTCCGGACCGCCCACCCGGAAGGCCTCGGCACCGACCTGGCCACCCTGCGCGGTGCCGCGGCCGACGGCGGGCCCGGCCCCGCCACCGAGCCCGGCACCCTCTACCGGGTCGACGGCGACCGCTGGTTCACCCAACTGGACGTCTCCCGCCCGCTGCCCTTCGCCGACGCCAGCGTCGACTGGGTCTACGCCGAGCACCTGATCGAGCACGTCACCCTGCCCGTCGCGGTCGGCTGGCTGCGCGAGGCCCGCCGGATCCTGCGCCCCGGCGGCGTCCTGCGCCTCACCACCCCCGACCTCGCCCGCTACCTGGTCGGCTACGCCACCGGCGACGGCTTCCTCGGCAAGCACCGCCGCCGGCTCGGCACCCTGGGCTTCGGCCCGCCGATGCCCGCCCGGCCGGCCTTCCTGGTCAACCAGATCTTCCGGTACTACGGCCACCAGTGGATCTACGACCTGGACGAACTGCGGCACGTGCTGACCCTGGCCGGGTTCACCCCCGACCAGATCCGGCACTGCGCCTACCGCCAGGGCCTCCGTTCGGACGTCGCCGACCTCGACACGGCCTTCCGCACCGACGAGACCGTCTACGTCGAGGCCGACCGCTGAACCGGGGCCGAACCCCTGGCCGACCACAGCCCGCCGCAACCCCGCCGCAACCCCGCTGAACCCCCGCCGAGCCGCCGCCCGGCCCCGGCCGGGCCACCGAACGGACCGCCACCCATGCCCCTGCACCCCCAGGCCGAGGCCTACCGCGCCCACCGCGCGCGCAGCGGCGCACCGCCGCTCTACACCCTCACCCTCGCCGAGGCCCGCGCCGCCGACCTCGCCGACATCCGCGCCGCGTCCGGTACCCCCGAGCCGGTCGCCGCCGTCGAGGAGCACCGCATCCCCGGCCCCGGCGGCGAACTCGCCCTGCGGCTCTACCGGCCCGAGCCGCCCGGCCGCCCGCTGCCCGCCCTGCTCTACCTGTTCGGCGGCGGCTGGACGCTCGGCTCGGTCGACACCAGCGACGCGATCTGCCGCCGCCTCACCAACGCCGTCGGCTGCGTCACCGCCTCCGTCGGCTACCGCTCGGCCCCCGAGCACCCCTTCCCCGCCGCCCTGCACGACTGCCGTGCCGCCCTGGAGCAACTGGCTGCCGGGGCCGCGGACTTCGGCATCGACCCGGACCGCCTCGCGGTCGGCGGCGACAGCGCCGGCGGCAACCTCGCCGCCGCCCTGACCCTGCTGCTGCGCGCCGAGGGCGGCCCGACGCTGCGCCACCAGCTGCTGGTCTACCCCAACACCGACCACGCCGCCGACACCCCCTCGCTGCGCGAGCACGACGACCCGCTGCTGTTCAACCGCCGCTCGGCCGCCTGGTACTGGGGCCACTACCTGGCCGACCCGGCCGACGGCGCCTCCTCGTACGCCTCCCCGCTGCGCGCCGCCGACCTGTCCGGCCTGCCGCCCGCGACCGTCCTCACCGCCGAGTACGACCCGCTGCGCGACGAGGGCGAGCGGTACGCCGAGGCGCTCCGCGCGGCCGGGGTCCCGGTGGACCTGCGCCGCTACCAGGGCATGCCGCACGGCTTCTTCGCCATGACCGGCACCCTGGACGCCGCCGCCGAGGCCCAGGCCCACGCGGCCGCCCGCCTCCGGGAGGCCCTGCGGTGACCGACCACGACCCGACCGACCACGACCCGACCGGCGTCGACCGGAGCGCCGACGGCACGATCGCCGACGACCCGACCGACCTGGCCCTCGCCGACCTGCACGGCTCGCTCGCCGACCCGCTGCTGGACGCGATGACCTTCCTCAACGAAGTCACCACCCGCTACCCCGGCGCCGTCTCCTTCGCCCCGGGCCGCCCCTACGAGGGCTTCTTCGAGCCCGAGGACGTCCCCGCCTACCTGGACGGCTACCTCGACCACCTGGCCGACCGCGGCCTCGACCGCGACGCCGTGCGCACCGCGCTGTTCCAGTACGGCCCCACCAAGGGCATCATCGCCGACCTGGTCGCCCGCACCCTCGCCAACGACGAGGGCCTCACCGTCGACCCCGCGGCCGTGGTGCTCACCGTCGGCGCCCAGGAGGGCATGCTGCTGGCCCTGCGCGCCCTGTGCGCCGGCCCGCAGGACGTGCTGCTGGTCAGCTCGCCCTGCTACGTCGGCGTGACCGGGGCGGCCCGGCTGCTCGACCTGACCACCCGGCCGGTCCCCGAGGGCCCCGACGGCGGCCCCGACCCGGCGGCCGTCCGCGCCGCCGCCCGGGAGGTGCGGGCCGAGGGCCGCCGCCCGCGCGCTCTGTACGTCGTCCCGGACTTCGCCAACCCCTCGGGCACCAGCATGCCGGTCGCCGCCCGCACCCGGCTGCTGGACGCCGCCGCCGAGGAGGGCCTGCTGGTCGTCGAGGACAACCCGTACGGCTTCTTCGCCCGCACCCCGGGCCCGCGGCCCACCCTCAAGGCGCTGGACCGCCGCCGCCAGGTCGTCTACCTGGGTTCCTTCGCCAAGACCTGCTTCCCCGGGGCGCGGGTCGGCTACGTGGTCGCGGACCAGCGGGTGGCCGGCCCGGGCGGGCGCCGCAGTCTGCTGGCCGACGAACTGGCCAAGGTGAAGAGCATGACGACGGTCAACACCCCCGCGCTCAGCCAGGCCGTCATCGGCGGCATGCTGCTGGCCCACGACTGCAGCCTGCGGGCCGCCAACGCCCGTGCCACGGCCCACTACGCGGCCGGGATGGACACCCTGCTGCGGGAGCTGGACCGGCACTTCCCGGCCTCCGAGCGGCGCCGGCTGGGGGTGGACTGGAACCGGCCCGAGGGCGGCTTCTTCGCCGTGCTGACGGTGCCGTTCCGGGCCGACGACGCGGCCATGGAGCGCTGCGCCCGGGAGTTCGGGGTGCTCTGGACGCCGATGGCGCCGTTCTACCCGGCGGGCGGCGGCGAGCACCGGCTCCGGCTCTCGATCAGCTCGCTGACGCAGGCCCAGATCATCGACGGTGTCGCCAAGTTGGCGGAGTTCATCCGCTCCTGAGCGGGGCGGAGACAGCAGCGGGGCCCGGCTCGCGGGTGCGAGCCGGGCCCCTTCCGTACCTCCGGTCGGCGTACCCGCGTCAGCGCACCCGGGTGGAGAACAGCCGGGCCGACCAGTACACCGCCAGGACGGTCATCAGCACGACCACCAGCAGGCCCTGCCAGACCGCGGGGTCCCCGGCGTGCCCCGAGAACAGCGCGCGCATGCCCTCCACCGCCCAGTAGAAGGGGTTCCACCGGGCGAGCTGCTGTTGCCACTGCGGCGCCAGGGTGAGCGGCAGCAGCACCCCGGAGAGCAGCGCGATCGGCTGGGCGATGGTGTTCACCACCGGCGACATGGCGGCGTCGGTGGGCACCATCAGCGCGATCCCGTAGGAGATCGCGGAGGTCATCAGGGCCAGCAGGGCCAGCAGGACGTAGGCGAGCAGCAGGTTCAGCGGGCTGACCCGCAGGCCGAACGGCAGCGCGATCAGGGTGATCAGCACGGCCTGCACCAGCAGCGCCACCATCTCGCGCAGGGCCCGGCCGAGCAGCAGCGCCAGTCGGCTGACCGGGGTGACCCGGGAGCGCTCGATGATCCCGGCCCGCAGTTCGCCCAGCAGGCTGAAACCGGTGAACAGCCCGCCGAAGATGCACAGCACGGCCAACAGGCCCGGTACGTAGACCTGGTAGGTGTCGGCGTAGCTGCCGGAGCCGTCCGGGGTGAGCACCTTCTTCAACAGCGGGGCGAACAGCACCAGGTAGAACAGCGGCTGGATGATGCCGACGGCGATCCAGATCGGGGTGCGGATCATGAGCAGCAGCTGGCGCTGGAGGATCAGCCAGGTGTCGCGGGCGAGCTTCACGGTCTCCCCAGGGGGTCGGGCAGGCAGGGCGGTGGGGCTGGATCAGGACTGCTGCAGCGAGCGGCCGGTGCGGGCCAGGAACACGTCGTCCAGGCTGGGCCGTTGGAGCTGCACGGTGCCGGGGGTGACGCCTGCCGCCTCCAGGGCGCGCAGCAGCCGCGGGATGGCGGCCGCGCCGTCCTCCAGGTAGAGCCGCAGCCCCTCGTCGCCGTTGGCCTCCAGCCGGTGCAGGTACGGCTGCGGGCGGAGCACCGCCGCGGCGCGTTCGGCGACGTCCTCGCCCGGGAGGAGCCCGAGCAGCACGACGTCGCCGGAGATCTCCCGCTTGAGCGCCTGGGGCGTGCCCTCGACCACCACCTGGCCGTGGTCGACGATGGCGACGCGGTCGCAGAGCGCGTCGGCCTCGTCCAGGTAGTGGGTGGTGACGACCACGGTCATGCCCTCGGTGCGCAGCCGGCGGATCTCCTCCCAGACGTACGCCCGGCTGGCCGGGTCCAGCCCGACCGTGGGCTCGTCCAGGAACAGCACCTGCGGCTGGTGGATGACCCCGAGGGCGATGTCCACCCGGCGGCGCTGGCCGCCGGAGTAGGTGGCGCACGGCCGGTCGCCGAAGTCGCCCAGGTCGAAGGCCTTGAGGGCGTCCTCGGCGGCCTGTACGGCCCGGGCCTTGCCCGCGCCGTACAGGCGGGACTGGAGCACCAGTTCCTCGCGGGCGCTGACGGTGTCGGTGGTGCCGCCGCCCTGGGCGACGTAGCCGATCCGGCGGCGGACCCCGGCGGGGTCGGTGAACAGGTCGGCCCCGGCGATGGTGGCCCGTCCGCCGTCGGGGCGGATCAGGGTGGCCAGCATGCGCAGGGTGGTGGTCTTCCCGGCGCCGTTGGGGCCAAGGAAGCCGTAGATCTCGCCGGCGGCGACGGACAGGTCGATGCCGCGCACGGCGTCGACGGTGGAGTCCTCGCCGCTTCGGCGGGAGGTCTTCTTGCGGTAGGACTTGCGCAGTCCCGCGGTCTCGATCAACCGGAACTCCCGTACGGGGATGGGCTGCCACGGCACCCGGGAAAGGGCGGGCTCGGCGCCTGGGAAAGGCGGTGTTGCTGCGACACCCTAGAGGCGGACCAGGCCCGGAGACAATGGCCTAGACCAATGGACGTGTGATCACCTGTTCTGCTAAGGGGCGGTCACGGGGCGGTCGCCGGGGGCTGAGGCCGAGGGCCCAGCGCCTCCAGCCGGTCCGCGGCCGCCGTCGCGCCGCCGCCCGCCAGCAGGTCCCGGCCGACCTGAACCGCGCGGTCCCGGTGCTCCGTGGAGTCGAGTACGGCGGTGAGCGCCGCCGCCAGCCGCTCGGGCGTGACCCGGGCGAACGGCACCCGCAGGCCCGCCCCGGCCGCCGCTACCTGCGCGGCGACGAAGGGCTGGTCGTGCCGGATCGGCGCGGTCACCAGCGGTACCCCGTGCGCCAGCGCCTCGCCCACGGTGTTCATCCCCCCGTGGCAGAGCACCGCGTCCAGCTCGCCGCGTGCCAGCAGCTCCAGCACCGGCGCCCGGTCCACCGCCACCGCGTGCGGGGGGAGTTCGGACGGCGGGGGCAGCAGCTCGCGCGGCGCCGCGAACACCGGCTGCACCTGCGGGCCGCACAGCTCCAGCGCCCGGACGGCCCGGGCGAGGAAGTCGGCGCCCAGCTCTCCCGCCAGCGTGCCCATGGTGACCAGCACCCGCCGCCGCCCGGGCAGCAGCCGCTGCCAGGGGAAGTCCGGATCGTGCGGGCGCGGCGCGAGCACCGGCCCGACCTGCGCGTGGTGCGGCGGCGCGGCGCTCCCGGTCAGCGCCGGCCCGGTGGTGGCCAGCACCAGGGCGGGGGAGAAGCGCGGGTCCAGGTACTCCTCGGCGGGCAGCCCGGCCCGCTCCCACAGGCCGCGCAGCAGCCCGGTCATCCAGGCCTCGACCTGCGGCAACGCCCGGTAGGGGTGGCCCAGTTCCATCGCCCCGGGCGCGAAGGACGCCCACGGCAGGCCGTGCCGGTGCGCGACCAGGGCGCCCGCCGGGGTGTGCTGGTCGACCAGCAGCACGTCCGGCCGGTACTCCCGCACGAGGGTGTCCAGCGGCTTCGCGGTGAACCGGGCGTACGGGACGATGAAGCCCTCCCAGAGCGAGCGCAGCGCCGCCAGGCCGTGCCCGCCCTGGGCCCGGAAGGCCCGGGTGCCGGTGCCGAGCACCCGCGCGTCCGGGCCGAGCAGCGGGCGCAGCACCGACTCCGTGCCGGTCCAGGCGACTTCGTGACCGCGTGCGGTCAGTTCGGCGGCGATGCCCGCGGCCGGGTTGACGTGTCCGGTGAGCGGCGGCATCACCAGCAGGAACCGGGTCATCGGCGGTCCTCCTCGGGGAGCAGGGCCTGGAGGTCGGCGACGGTCAGCGCCTCCAGGGCGGCCAGGTCCAGTCCGGCCCGCAGAGCGGCCAGGTCGGCGGCGGGGCCGAAGCGTGCGGGCAGCCGGACGGCCAGCGCGGCGAGTTCGCACTCGTCCAGCAGCAGGTCGCCGTCCAGGCGGGCGTCCGGGGCCAGCCGGTCCGCCCAGGCGGGCGGCGCGCCGGCCACCTCGGCCAGCAGGGCGGCCAACACCCGGTTCAACGGCTGCGCGGGGAGGGCTGGTTCACGGTCTGACATGGGAGGTTCTCCCGTCCGGTCGACGGTGCGGAGTGGCGTGCGGGGTGACGTGCGCAAGGGCGGTGCGGAGTGGGGTGGCGCGGCGGCCCCGGTGGAGCGGCCCGCGCGTGGCGCGGGGGGCCGGGGAGGGCGGCTCCGAGGGCGCCCGAGGAGGCGGTCGCGCAGGAGAAGCGCCCGAGATCACTTGTGCGACCAGGCGGGCGTCGGAATACTAGCCCGGGTGACCGCACTGGAGGCAGTGGCCGTTCACCTCCCCCCACACGCCGTGCCCATCGAGGCGGTGGGCGAGCGCATCGGCCTGACCCCACGTCAACTCCGTCTCTTCCGCCGCTTCCACGGCCTGGACCAGCTGCGGCTGGATCGGGGCGGGACGCTGCCCGACCTGCTCGACGCAACCCTCGACGACCTGCCGGAGCTGCGCGGACGCGAACAGCACGTCCGCTTCGTGATCCACGCCCGCAGCATGCCGGTGGCCGTGCCCTACCCGCTCAACCCCCTGCACGAGGTGCTCGCCGGCCGTGGGCTGGCGCACGCGAGCGCTTTCACGGTGACCCACCACGCCTGCGCGGTGGGCCTGTTGGCCATCGACCTGGCGGGCCGACTGCTGGCCGGCGATCCCGACCCGCAGGCCCTCGCCCTGGTGCTGGCGGGGGAGAAGACCTTCACCAAGGACGCCCAGGTCGTGCCGGAGACCGGGATCTTCGCCGAGGGCGCGGCCGCCTGCCTGGTCAGCGCGGACGGGCCGCAGCACCGGGTGCGCTCCTTCGCGGTGCGCCAGCGCCCGGAGTTCGACGGCCGGCTGGCCGAGGACGCGGAGCTGCTCGCCCGCTACCAGCGGGAGTACCCGAACGTCATGGTGGAGGCGATCGAGGCTGCCCTCCAGCAGGCCGGTCTGGACCTCTCCGACCTGGCCGCGGTGCTTCCGCACAACGTCAACCAGGCGTCGTGGCGGATGATAGCGCGGCGGATCGGCTATCCGCTCGACCAGGTGGTGCTGGACAACGTGCTGTCGGTCGGGCACAGTTTCGCTGCGGACAGCCTCATCAATCTTCACACCGCCACCACGCGGGGGCTGATCCGCCGCGGCGACCACTACCTGATCGCCGCCGCCGGTATCGGGGCCACCTTCTCCGCGATGGTGATGCAGTACTGACGCTCCGTCAGTCGACCGCTCGAACCACCGGGCGCGTTTCCCACGTTGTCAATCCAGAGCACACTTCCCACGCACGACGGGACGGGACACCCATGTCAGAATCACTGGTCCAGACCACTGACCCCGAGCTGCGCGAGCGGATCCTGCACGGCATCGGCGAACTCCTGCCACGCGTGCTCAAGCGCGAGCTGCCCGAGATCCCCGCGGACGCCTGCCTGTTCGACGACCTCGGCCTCACCTCGGCCGGCACCATCGAGCTCATCCTGGAGCTGGAGGAGTCGCTCGACATCCAGGTGGACGTGGAGCAGATCACCGAGGACGACCTGCGGTCGGTCACCAAGCTGGCCGACTACGTCGCCGGGCACCTCATCGCCGAGGACTGACCGGGTGCCCGTCGGTCCCCCCGGTTCCCCTGTCGGCCCTGCCGCTCCGACCGGTGCGCCCGCCCCGGCCGGACTGCGGATCACCCGGGTCCTCGCCCGGTGCTCCGACGGCCGTTCGGAGGCCTCGCTCGACCCCGACCTGCGGGTCTTCGTCTCCGACCTGGTCCGCCCGTACGGCCTGCCGCTGCGCGAGGACCTGCTGCGCGAGGGCGTCGGCCACTCCTACGAGGAACTGGCCGCCGGGCTGCTGCGCGAGGCGGTGGGCGAGGACGAGCCGGTGGACCTCCTGATCCTCGCCTTCGACACCCCGGACGTGCGCCCCGGCGCACCGTCCTCGCTCGCGCTCAGCCGGTCCGTCCCCGGCGGGCCGCTGGCCTTCGCGGTCTGCGACCAGGGCAGCGCCGCGGCCTTCACCGCCCTGCGGCTGGCCGCCGAGTACCACCGCACCGGAGCCTGCCGCCGGGCGGTGGTGGTGCTCGCCGAACAGACCGCGCTGCACTACGAGCCGGCCGAGCCGGTGGCGCTGCCCCGGCGGCACGCCGTGGTGGTGCTGGTCTGCGAGGAGGAACCGGGCGAGGGACTGACCGTGCGGCAGCAGCACCACCCCGCCGACCGCCCGGCGTCCGCCGTCCGGGCCCGGACGGCGGAGCTGGGCCCCGGGGCGGCGGTGCTGGACGCGACCGGCACCGCCGACGGGCCCGCCGCGCAGCCGTTCACCGGCCCGTGGGCGGAGCTCGCCGAGCGGCTGCCCGAGTGGCGGGCGCAGCGGCGCCCGCTGCTGGTCGCCGGGCTGGACCGCCGGCTCGGGGTGCTGAGCACCCTGGCCCAGCCGTGACCGCCGTCGACCTGCGGCTGATCGACGCCGATCAGCCGGCCGAGGTGGTCGCCCGGCTGTGGCGGACGCTGGACGCGGAGGAACGGGCCCGCGCGGTGCGGGCGGACGCCGTGCGGCGGAGCCGGTTCACCGTGGTGCGCGGCGCCGTCCGGGAGCTGGTCGCCGAGCGGCTCGGCATCCGCCCGGCCGAGGTGGTCTGGCGGCGGGGCCGGCACGGCAAGCCGGAGCCGGTGGGCGCGGGCGGGTTACGGGTGAACTGGTCGGCCGCGGAGTCGCTGGCGGTGCTGGCCCTGGCCGAGGGCCGGGCGGTCGGCGTCGACGTGGAGCGGCTGCGGGAGGCCCGGCTCGCCGAGCGGATGGCGGCCCGCTGGTTCCCCTTCGAGGAGGCGCGCTTCGTCGCGGAGGCGGCCGAGCCCGCCGAGCGGGCGGCCCGGTTCACCGTGCTCTGGTGTCGCCGGGAGGCTTGCGTGAAGGCGTACGGCGGGCGGCTGGTCCAGGCGCTCGGGGTGTCCGTGGCGGGCCCCTCCCCGCTGTCGGTGGCGGATCCCGGCCCGCTCGGGGCCGGTCCGGTGGGGCTGCGCGACGTGTCCGTCCCGGAGCCGTACCGGGCTGCCGTCGCTCTGCTCGGAGACTGTCCTGATCAGGTCAACTCCCTTTTCTGGTCAGCGAGTTGATTGACCGTCGGCTCGCCTGGACGATCACCGGCGGCCGCTGGTAGCGTCCGCCCGTACTCCCCGCTGAGACCTTCCCGGCGAGCCGAAGGGCACGTACGACGTGACTGCGCACCACGCTGCACCGCGAGCTGCCGACCCGCACGAGACCGACCCGCACCAGACCGACCCGCACGACGCCGATCCGCACGACGCCGACCCGTACGAGGCGGCACCGCACGGCCCGGCCCGGGCGCACCGGCGGATCACCGTCCGCTTCGCCGCGACGACCGGCGGCTCGGGGCCGCTCACCCGGGGCCAGGACAACATGATCCGGTGCATCCGGCGCGACGCCCCCGAGGCGATCAACAAGGAGTCGGTCTGGCCCGTGCCGCCCGGCGCCTCGCTCGCCGCCGGCCTGGACGCGCTGCGGCTGCTGGTCGAGCGGCACGAGTCGCTGCGCACCTCCTTCCCGCCCGGCCCCGGTCCGGACGCCTTCCCGGTGAGCCAGGTGGTGCGCGGGGACGGCCGGTTCGCCGTCACCGCGGTCGAGGCGGGTGGTCTGGATGTCCGTGAACTCGACGCACTGGCAGCTGAGTTGGGTCAGGCCGACGTCGCGGTGCCGGTCCCTCTGGACATCGTGCCGAGGATCCGCTTCACCCTGCTCGTCGACGGGCAGCGGCTGCTCCGGCTGATCGCCGTGGTCTGCCACGCCGGTGCCGACGGCGCGGCCACCGCGCTGCTGATCCAGGACTGGTACGCCCTCGCGGCCGGGAAGGAGCTCCCGCCCGTCAGCGCCCCGACGCCGATCCAGATCGCCGCCGCCGAACAGAGCCCGCAGGGCCGCCGCCGGGCGGCCGGTGCGTTGCGGCACTGGGCCCGGGTGCTGGGCAGCGGCCCGCAGGTGGTGTTCGCCGACTCCCGGATCACCGGCCCGCCGAGCGGCCCCGCCGCCCTGATGGTGCGCTCCCGCACTGCGGCCGCCGACCTCGCCGCGGTCTGCCGCCGCACCGGCGCGAGCCCCTCCGTCGTCCTGCTCGCCGCCTTCTCCGCCCTGGTCGCCCAGCGGGCCGGGCGTGCGGAGCTGGCCGTCTCGGCGCTCTCCGCCAACCGCCAGCGCGCCGCGCTGCTCGACCACGTCGGCACCCTCGCCCAGGACGCCCTGATCCTGCTCGACACCGGCACCGCCGACCTCGACCAGCTGATCGGGCGCACCAAGTCGGCCTCGCTGAGCGCCTACTGGCACAGCGTGCTGGACGCCGAGCAGGTCTGGCAGCTGGTGGAGGACGCCGCACACGTGCGCGGCTCCCGGTTCGCCCGCCAGGTGGTCGTCAACGACCTGAGCCTCACCATCCCGGCCGCCGTCGCCGACGCCCAGCCGGCCGCCACCGCCGACCCCGAACTCACCCCGCTGCCGGCCCCGCCGCTGCCCGTCCGGCTGATGTTCACCATCCTGCGGATCGCCGGGAGCCTCGACTTCGCCCTGATCTCCTGCCCCCAGGTGCTCGACCCCGAGGAGACCGAGCGCTTCGCCCGGGCCCTGCTCGACCTGCTCGCGAAGGCCGCCGTGGGGCCCGTCCCGCTCGCCGAGCTGCACGCGGCCCCCGGCCCGCCCGCTGCTGCTGCCGGCGCCGACGCGAGCGGCGGTGACTGGCAACTCGTCGACGGGGCCCGGATCGACCTGGCGGCCGTCCTCGGCCTGGTCGGTGCCGCACTCGACACCGCCCTGGACACCGGCCTGGACACCGGACCCGGCGACGACCCCCGCCCCGCGCCGGACGTCCGCCCCGACTGTCGGGTCACGGTCGAGGACGGCAGGTTGACCGTGGACCTGACCACCGCCGACCCCCACCTGACCCCCGCCGACGTGCACCGCGCGGTGGTCGCCGCGCTCCCCGGCCGGGACACCGCGATGGCGCCGCAGCACTACCGGATCCACCACCTCGGCCCGGACGGCGAGCGGCTCGCCTCGGGCAGCGGCCGTGACCCGGAGGTCGTCGCCCGGTTCTCGGCACTCACCTGAACGTGGGACCGCGGGGCCGCCGGGGGTCGTCACCCCAACGGGTCCCGTCGGTCCTGCGGTTCCTCCTCGCCGAATGCCCGGGAGAGGTCCCAGGAGCACGCCGAGGTCGCGCCGGAGGTGAGCCCCCACGGGTTCGGCACCTCCTCCTCGTCCCCGTCCTGCAACGGCAGCCGGTCGATCACCGCGACCAGCGCGGGCGGCAGTTGCGGGGCCAGCCCCCGGTGCACCCGGGCGAGGATGTCCCGCCGCGCGTCCTCCGGCAGCAGCGGCCGGCTCATCCGCAACGGCCTTGGCCCGGGCGGGCGTTCGGTCGTCGACAGTTGTTCGGACCAGGCCCGCCAGTAGTCGGCGTCGTCGGTCTCGCCGAGCATCAGGTGGTGCAGGTGGAGGCAGTACGCGGCCGTCCCGCTGCCCGAGCCGGCCGCGAAGCGCCACCAGAACTCGGCGCCCTCCTCCTTGCCGGTGGCGTACAGCAGGGCGCCGAACACCTCGGCCCCCTCGGGCTGGATCCGGCGGGCGTTGACCAGCAGGTCCAGCCCGCGGGAGGCACAGGGCGCACCCAGCACCAGGGCGACCACCAGGCCGAGTTCGAAGGCGGCCTGCTCGTGCTCGGTGGGCAGGTGGGCCGGTGCGGCGGTGATCCGGGCCTGCCGCAGGGCCGCGATCCGCTCGGCGTGGGCACGTTCGGACCGGGGCACGTGGAACACCGCGCGCCCCCCGTCTGCCGCACGCTCCCCGCTCACCCCGTCGGCCGCACCCGCCCCGTCCCCACGTCGCTCCACCCCGTCCCGACGTCGCTCCACCCCGTCGGCGTTCACGCTTCGCCGCCGCGGTCCGGCAGTTCACCCACCCCGAGCCGGCGGGCCAACCGCTCCCGGGCGTGCCGCAGGTTGGAGTGCACCGTGGCCACCGGCCGTCCCAGGTACGCCGCGATCACCTTGGCGTGCAGGCCCAGCAGGTAGCGCAGGATCACCACGTCCCGCTGCCGGTCCGGCAGTTCGAGGATCGCCGCGTACAGCCGTACCTCGTCCGCCTCGCTGTGCAGCAGCCCGTCGGCGACCTGCTTGAACGCCCCGATCACCGCCGCGAAGGTGACCGCCTCCACCTCGACCGGCTCCTCGGCCGACACCCAGTCCCCGACGTGCCGGTTCGCCAACCGCCAGGCGTACGCGGCCGGTTCCTCGAACCGCAGCACCTGGGGCCAGCAGCGGGCCAGGTCGGCCTTGACCGCCTCGACCACCAGTACGGCGTCGGTCTGGCTGCCTATCCTGGTCAACGCGAGGGCGTGCCAGGCGGGTTCGTGGGTCTCGCAGAAGGCGGCGTAGGTGAGGTCCAGTCGCAGGCCCGGCTCCATCACCGCCATCCGCTCCACCCCTGCGGCACCGGCGTGCTCCACTGCCGTCCCGCCCCGGTACCCGCGCGCGGGGGCACCCCTGTCGATCGTCATCGAGCCTGCTTTCCGTGGCCGTCGGCTGCGCACCGGGCCACCCGAGGGTCGGGCTGTCCGCGCCCATCCTCATTCCATCAGGCCCGTCACTCCAGGCTGCAAAGCGAATACAGATTGTCATCTCATCCGATTCCATGCGAATTCGGGCCGGCCGGGGGACGATTGGCCCCCGGACGCGGTGGGCAGCAATCGGACGGTGTCCACGGAGCCGAGGGGGAGGGCCATGAGCCTCTACGACGGGGTCGACCTGCGGCTGAACGTGCCGCACTCGGCCCGGATGTACGACTACTACCTGGGCGGCTTCACCAACTTCGCCGCCGACCGCGAGGCCGCCGGCCACGTCCTCGCCATCGCCCCCTGGCTGCGCGACGCCGCCCGCGCCAACCGCTCCTTCGTGCACCGCTCCACCCGCGCCCTCGCCCAGGCGGGCATCGACCAGTTCCTGGACATCGGCACCGGCATCCCGACCTCGCCCAACCTCCACGAGGTCGCCCAGAGCGTCCGGCCCGGGGCCAGGGTCGTCTACGCCGACAACGACCCCATCGTCCTCACCCACGCCCAGGCCCTGCTCACCGGCACCCCCGAGGGCCGAACCGCCTACGTCGAGGCCGACGTCACCGACCCGGACAGCCTGCTCGCCGCACCCGGCCTGCGCGAGACCATCGACCTCACCCGCCCGGTCGCGCTCTCCCTCAACGCGCTGCTTCACTTCGTCCCCGACGCCCACGGCGCCCATGAGCTGGTCGACCGCCTCAAGTCCGTCCTCGCCCCCGGCAGCGCCCTGGTGATGACCCACGTCACGCCCGATTTCGCGCCCGAGGAGATCCGCCGGATCGTCGGCATCTACCAGGCCGCCGGCACCGCCGCCCAGGCCCGCACCCACGCCGAGTTCGTCCGCTTCTTCGACGGCTGGACCCTCCTCGAACCCGGCGTCGTCCCCACTCCGCACTGGCGGCCCCAGTCCGACGAACCGGCCGTCTCGGCCTCCGACGCCACCGCCTACGCCGGCGTGGCGCTGCGGCCCTGAAACCGGGACGAACCGGGACGGTCGGGACGCCGCCCACCCGTGCACCCCCGCCGTGCCGGGCCCAGACTGAGTGGTGAACCGCTGCCGCCCCGCGAGGGAGACGCATGCTGCTGGGACTCACCACCGCGCTGGTCGCCACCGTCTGCTTCGGCTTCGGGGCGGTGTTCCAGGCGCGCGGGGCGCGGTCGGCGCCGCGCGCGGACCGGGTGCGGGCGGGCCTGCTGGCCGCGCTGCTGCGGTCCTGGCAGTTCATCCTCGGGACGCTCCTGGACATCCTCGGCTTCGTGCTGAGCATCGTCGCCCTGCGCAGTCTCCCGCTGTTCCTGGTGCAGGCCGTCACCAACGCGAGCCTCGCCGTCACCGCCCTGGCCGCCGTCTGGCTGCTGGGCGCACGGCTGCGCCGCGGCGACGCGGCGGGCATCGCCGCCGTCGTGGTGGGCCTCGGCCTGCTGGCCCTGGGCTCCGGCAGGGAGGGCCGGGAGTACGCCCCGGCGGCCTTCCACTGGGCGCTGCTGGCGACCACCGCCGTGATGCTGCTCGCCACCCTGGTCCTGGTCCGCCGGGAGGGCACCCCGGCCGCGGCCGGCCTCGGCCTGCTGGCGGGCGTCGGCTTCGGGATCACCAGCCTCGCCGTGCGGGTCCTGGACGCCTCCACGCTCACCGCCGTGCTCACCGATCCGGCCGCGTACGCCCTGGCGGTCGGCGGACTGGGCGGCTACCTGGCGTACGCGCTGGCCCTGCAGCGCGGCACGGTGACGGCGGCGACGGCGGCCGGGACGGTGGCCGAGACCTTCGGCCCGGCCCTGGTCGGGGTGGTGTCGCTGGGGGACTCCGCGCGCCCCGGCTTCGCCTGGTGCGCGCTGACAGGCTTCGCGGTCGCGGTGGGCGGCACCTTCCTGCTGTCCCGCTTCGGCGAACTGGAGGGCGGCCCGGCCGAACTGTCGGCCCCGCACCCGGATGCCGAGGCCCAGCCGGCCGTACCGCCCCGGTAGCCCGGACGGCTCCTCCGTGCGAAGGTGACGTGCCGGACAAAACGGACGGCAGAACGCCCACGGACCCGGCAGGTGCGCGATGACGGAGGAAGCCGTGACGTCGGAGGACGCCCAGGCCCGGCCCCGGCGCTCGGGGTCGACCGACCGCCCCGTCGCCCTGATCACCGGCGCCTCCTCGGGCATCGGCCTGGCCACCGCCACCCGACTGGCCGACGCGAACTGGCGGACCCTTCTCTCCGGCACCGACCGCACCCGCCTGGACGCCCTCGCCGAGCGCACCGGCGGCGTCGCCCTCCCCGAGGACCTGAACAAGCCGGACGGCGCCGCCCGCCTCGCCGAGGCCGCGCTCGCCGCCGCCGGGCGGGTGGACGTCCTGGTCGCCAGCGCCGGCCTCGGCTGGCGCGGCCCGTTCGCCGACACCCCGTCCGACACCCTCGACCGGATGATCGAGGTCAACCTGGCCGCCCCGCTGCGGCTGATCCGGCTGCTGCTGCCCGGGATGCTGGAGCGCCGGCACGGCCGGATCGTGCTGCTCGGCTCGATGGCGGGCCAGGTCGGCGTGCGCGACGAGTCCGGCTACTCGGCCACCAAGGGCGGACTGACGATGTTCGCCGAGAGCCTCTGGTACGAACTGCGCGGTACCGGGGTCGGCGTCCGCCTCGTCCTGCCCGGCGCGGTGGACACCCCGTTCTTCGACCGCCGCGGCACCCCGTACCAGCGCGAACGCCCGCGCCCGGTCTCGGCGGAGCGGGTCGCGGACACCGTGGTCGCGACCATCACCACCGAGCGGGACCGCCTCTACGTCCCGCACTGGCTCGGCTTCCCGGCCCGGATCCACGGGGTCGCGCCCGGCGTGTTCCGCCGGATGGCCGCCCGCTTCGGGTGAGACCCTCGGCTCCGCCGGCCCCCCTGGCGCCCCTGGCCCGTCGGGCGGGCACCGGCCTCGCCCTCGCGGCCGGCCTGGAGTTCCTGCACCTCGCCCCGGCAGCGGTCCGCCTCCCGCCGCTGCGCCGCACCCTGGCCCGCCGCACCGCCGGGTACGGCACCGCCCCGGGCCACCTCGCCCTCACCTTCGACGACGGCCCCGACCCGCGCAGCACCCCGTACGTCCTGGACGCCCTCGACGCCCTCGGCGCCCGCGCCACCTTCTTCCTGCTCGGCGGGATGCTGGAACGGGCCCCGGACCTCGGCCGGGACCTGGTGCTGCGCGGCCACGAGGTGGCCGTGCACGGCTGGCACCACCGGCAGCAGTGGTACCCGGCCCCTGCCCGCGACCTGCGCGAACTGCGCCGCGCCGCCGAGGCGGTGACCGACCTGTGCGGCGTCCGCCCGCACTGGTACCGCCCGCCGTACGGCGTACTGACGGCCGGTCCGACGCTGGCCGCCCGCCGGCTGGGCCTGCGCACCGTGCTGTGGACGGCCTGGGGGCGGGACTGGACGGCCGAGGCCACCGGCGAGTCCGTCTACGCCACCGCCCGCCCCGGCCTCACCGCCGGCGCCACCCTCCTGCTGCACGACTCCGACTGCACCTCCGCCCCGGACTCCTGGCGCGCCACCCTGGCCGCCCTCCCGCTGATCGCCGCCCACTGCCGCGCCCGCGCCCTGACCCTCGGCCCGCTGCGGGACCACGCCGTCCCACCCCTTGCCCACGGCGCACGGTAGTTGGGACCATCGACGAGGTCGCGCCCACCACGGGGGCGGGCGCGCCGACAACGGGGGAGGCAGCCATGCCCGACTGGTCAGGCGGACTGGCGCACGCGATCGCGGCGGCCGGCATCGTCACGGCGGCCCTCAGCGGAGCCGTCGCGCCGGACGCCGACGCCCAGGCCCAGGCGGGCCCGGACCGCTACGGCACCGCCACCGCCACCGTCCAGGGCGCCCAGGACATCCGGGACACCCAGGGCCCGACCTACATCCCGGCCTAGGGTCCGCGCCCGGAAGCCCCCGGGGCCCCCGGAAGCGCCTGGACCAGGGCCTTGCCGACGCTTTACCCTCCCGTGAAGCCGTCCGACCGCACCCGATGCGGTCGGCAATTCCAGGTGGGGGTCGGAGAGTTGTCGAAGCGGTTCGGAATCCGTGTCGGGCCGGCGGCCCTGGCGTCCGTGCTGCCGGTGGCGGTCGTGGGGGTACTCGTTGCGGGGGCGCTCGTCTCGGGCTGCTCGTCGGCCGGCGGGGACGGTCCGGCCGCGACCGCCCCGACCCCGGCCCGACTGCGCTCGGACACCGAGCCGTTGCAGCGCCGCTTCCCGGAGCTAGGGCCTGTCCGGCGGATCTTGCCAGGCGCGCGACGCCGGGCATCCCGCCTGGACGCACGCCCGAATCGCCCAAGTACGTCCAGTACGAGGCCGACTCGGGCGCACGCCCAGCCGGGCGCCCAACGCCGCGCGCTGATCTGCCAAGATCCGCCGGACAGGCCCTAGGCCCGCTGTCCGGGGCGACGTGGGTCGGCGCGGTGCTGGGCGGCGGGCCCGGTGACGCCCGGGCGGCGGTACCGGGCCCGACCGATGTGCGCGTGGACGGCTTCGCGGGGATCGAGCCCGCCACGCTCGCCGCGATCACCGGGAGCGGGAGCGGCAGCTGGCAGCCGGGGCCGCTCGGCTGCCAGGGCCTCCCGGACGTGCTGGAAAGGGAGTTGGGCGACGGCCGGCAGGCGACCTGGCTGCACAGCGAGGACTACGACCGCTCGGTCACCCACAGCCGGTACACCGGGTCGTTCTTCTTCGACCGGGAGCGCAGCCGGGTCTTCTTCTGCACGGTGAACCCCGAGGCCCACGGCGGCTGAGGGCCGCTCACCCCAGCCCCACCCGTTCCAGGGCCGCGCCGAAGCCCTTGCTCCAGGCGTCCGGGGTGGCGCCGGGCGAGGGGTCGGGCTCGGGCCGGCCCAGCGCGGCCAGCGCGTTGCGGACCACCTCGGCCGGGCGCGCGGTGGCCACGTCGGCGTGGCCGAGCTCCAGTTCGTGCTGGAGGTTGTCCCGCCCGTGGCCCTGGACGACGTCGAGCAGCAGCAGCCGGCGCCCGAGGGCCCTGGCCTCGCTGCAGGTGTCGCCGGAGCTGGTGACGACCAGGTCGGCGGCGGCCATCAGGGCCGGGATCCGGTCGGTGTAGCCGAAGGCGTGCAGCCGCGGCTCCCGGCGGGCGGCCGCCCGCAGCCGCAGTTCGAGCTCCCGGTTGCGCCCGGCCACGGCGAGCACGTGCGGCCCGGCGGCGGCCAGCGAGGCGGCGGTGCGGGCGATCGGCCCGAGCCCCCAGGAGCCGGACATCAGCAGCACGCACCCGGCGTCCGCCGGCACACCCAGGTCGGCCCGGGCCTCGGCCCGGCCGGGCGGCCGGTAGAACGGCTGCCGCAGCGGCGCGGGCAGCACGGCGACGTCGGCGTCGGGCCGGTAGCGGCGCACGGCGCAGGCGGCGACCTCGGAGGTGACCAGGAACAGGTCGGTGCCCTCCTGCACCCAGAGCCGGTGCGGGGTGACGTCGGTGCAGAACACGAAGTGCCGGAACTCCCGCCCCGGCAGCCGGTTGACCGCCGAGCTGGCGGTGGCGAACACCGAGACCACCAGCTGCGGCCGCTGCGCCTCGACGAGCGCGCCGAGCGCCGGGACGAGTCGGCTGCGCGCGGCCGCGTCGGCGAGCAGGGCGAGCCGGGCGCCCGGGCGCAGCGCCGAGAAGTGGAACGCGTCGTAGACCCCGGGCAGGTCGAGCAGCCGCCGGAAGACGGCTTCCCCGGCGGCGCCCGACCGCTGCCCGAGCAGCGCCATCGCGTCCACGGTGGCGGTGCTCCAGCCGCGCTCGCGCAGGGTGTCGGCGCAGGCCTGGGCCATCACGTCGTGGCCCTGGCCGAGCGAGCCGGAGACCAGCAGGGCGTGCGGCATCGGGCGTTCCGGGTCAGCCGGCGGGGGCGGCGGCGCCGGCCCGGTACCAGTCGGCGTAGCGGTGCACGCCGTCCGCGAAGTGGGTCCTCGGCGACCAGCCGAGCAGCCGTTTCGCCTGGGCGGAGGAGATCCGCCGCCCGGTGTAGTCGGCCTTGCGCCCGTCGATGTGCTCGATGGTGACCGGCCCGAGCAGCCGGTCGACGGTGTCGGCGATGTCGCGCACCGAGACGGCCGTGGAGCCCTCCAGGGCGAAGGTCTGGTCCTCGGCGGCGGGGGAGAGGGCGCGGACGTGGGCGTCGGCGAGGTCTTCGACGTAGACGAAGTTGCGGCTCTGCCGGCCGTCCCCGGCGATGGTGATCGGCCGCCCCTCCAGCGCGGCCTGGACGAACCGGGCGACGACCAGTTCGTCGCGCATCCGCGGACCGTACGGGATGCCGTAGCGCAGGATGGTGAAGTGCTGCCCGTAGAGCTCGCGGTAGCTGTGCACCAGCATCTCGGCGGCGAGTTTGGTGGCCACGTACAGGTGCCCGCTGTGTTCCAGCTCGATCGGTACGTGCTCGTCCAACTCCTGTTCCCCGCCGTCGAGTTGGTCGTCGGTGAGGGCTGCTCCGTAGACCCAGACGGTGCTCGCCAGGACGGTGCGGCTCAGTCCGCTGCGCCGGGCGGCCTCCAGGACGGCCTCGGTGCCGTCGATGTTGGTCCGCACCGCCCGGACGGGGTCGGCGGACACCTGCTCGACGTCGGCCATCGCGGCCAGGTGGTAGACCACCTCGCTGCCGGCCAGCGCCGAGGTCAGCGCGGGCAGGTCGAGGATGTCGAGGCGGGCGTGTTCGGCGTCGGGGTTGAGGTACTGGTCGGTGGTGTCCACGGCGAGCACCTCGTGGCCGGCCGCGATCAGGTGGTCCACGACGTGTGAGCCGATGAACCCGCAGCCCCCGGTGACGGCTATCCGCACGGTCTTGCTCCTTTCGGTCCGGCTGTCCGGTCTGTCCGGTCTGTCCGGCTACGCGGCAGGCCGGCTAGCCGGCCATCCGCCGGTGCACGGTGGAGACGGCCTCGACGACCAGCTCCGTCTCGTCCTCGGTCATGTCGGAGTGCACCGGCAGGCAGACCTGCCGGGCGCAGACGTCCTCGGCCACCGGCAGCGGACCGCCCCGGTAGGGGGCGAGGACGGGCTGGAGGTGCAGCGGCAGGTCGTAGACCTCGCCGGACATCCGCACCCCGTACTCCTCGGCCACCGCCTTCTTGAAGGCGGCGCGGTCGACGCCGGGCGCCAGCAGCGCCACGTACTTGTAGTAGTTGCCGCGGCTGCCGGGCGGTTCGAGCACCGGCCGCAGGCCGTCGACGCCGGCCAGTGCCGAGTCGTAGCGGCGGGCGACGGCCCGGCGGGTCTCGATGAACTCCTTGAGCCGGCGCAGGTGCACGGCGCCGACGGCGGCGTGCAGCTCGCTCATCCGCCAGGAGTACCCGAGCCGGACGTGGTGGTTGGTGCCGAAGGAGCCCTTGCCCTGGTCGCGGTGGATCCGGGCCTCGTCGCGCAGCTCGGGCGACTCGGTGAGGATCATGCCGCCCTCGCCGCTGGTGGTGACCTTGGTCGGGTAGAAGGAGAAGGCCCCGGCCAGGCCGAAGGTCCCGGCGGCCCGGCCGCCCAGGCTGCTGCCGTGGGCGTGCGCGGCGTCCTCGACCAGCGGGATGCCGCGCTGGTCGCAGAGCTCGCGCAGGGCGTCCACGTCCGGCGTGACGAGCCCGCCGATGTGGACGAGTACGACGGCTGCGGTATCCGGGGTGAGGGCGGCGGCCAGGGTCTCCGGGGAGAGCGCCAGGGTGGCCGGGTCGACGTCCGCGAACACCGGGCGGCCGCCCGCGTGCACCACGGCGCCGGCCGTGGCGTAGAAGGTGACGGCGGGGACGACCACGTCGCGGCCGCGCACGTCGACACCGCGCAGGACGATCTCCAGGGCCGCCGTGCCGCTGCTCACCGCGACGGCGTGCGAGGCGCCGTGCTCGGCGGCGAAGGCCTGCTCGAACCGCTCGGTCCACGGGCCGAGGGTGAGGGCACCGGTGGTGAGCATCTCGGTCACGGCGTCGGCGACGGCAGCGCGGTCGTTCTCGTCGAACACGATGCGGGCGGCTGGCACGCCCATGGGGCACCTCCGGCGGCGGGCTGGGGTCAGCACCGATCGGGACGGGTCGGCCCGGACCGGGGCAAAACGGTCGGGCCAGTGGCCCATCACGCTACTGGGCCGGGGCGGTCGCGGCCCGTCGTCACCCGCCGGCCGGGTGACCCGGGACTGCTCCCGCCGCAGGCCAACGGGCTGCTCCCGGCTGCTCCCGGTGCGGGGCGTGCGCTCCTCCGTACGGGGGAGGGCCCTACTGCGTCCGCAGTACGCAAACGGCCTGCGCAGGGACGACGACGGAGCAGGGGTCGGCGATCAAGGATTGGTCATGCTGCGAGCGGACCGCCTCCGGGGGCCCGTTCCCGCACCCGTCCCCTCCGCGCACCTGCTTCCGAATCCGAAGGAGCCCGTTCCCCCGTGGCAACGATCCTGTACCGCCTTGGCCGATGGGCCTTCGCCCGGCGCCGGCTGGTGACCCTGCTCTGGGTCGCCGTGCTGGCGCTCGCCGGAGTCCTGGCGGCGAAGGCGCCCGCCGCACCCGACGACGGATTCTCGATGCCCGGCACGGAGGCGCAGAAGGCCTTCGACCTGATGAACGAGCGCTTCCCCGGCGGCCACGCCGACGGCGCCTCGGCCCGCCTGGTGTTCGTCGCGCCCTCCGGGCAGAAGATCACCGCCGGGCCGAACCAGCAGGCCGTCGAGAAGACGGTCGCCGAGCTCGCCCACGGCGAGCAGGTCACGGCCGCGGTGGACCCGTTCAAGATGCCGGGCGCGGTCTCCAAGGACGGCTCGACGGCCTACGCGACGGTCAGCTACTCCGCCAAGGCGGGCGAGGTGTCCAAGGGCGCCACCGACGCCCTCCAGCAGGCCGCCCAGCACGGCCGGGACGCCGGGCTCAAGGTCGAGATCGGCGGCAACGCGCTGATGGCCAAGCCCGACGCGGGCGGCAGCAGCGAGGCGATCGGCATGGCGCTGTCCGCCGTCGTCCTGGTGATCACCTTCGGTTCGCTGGTCGCCGCCGGCCTGCCGCTGCTCACCGCCGTGATCGGCGTCGGCCTCGGCATGTCGCTGATCACCGCGTTCGGCAGCGTGCTCGGCCTCTCCTCGACCACCGGCACGCTCGCCATGATGCTCGGCCTCGCGGTCGGCATCGACTACGCCCTGTTCATCGTGTCCCGCTACCGGGCCGAGCTCGCCGAGGGCCGCACCCAGCAGGAGGCGGCCGGCCGGGCCATCGGCACCGCCGGCTCCGCGGTGGTCTTCGCCGGCCTGACCGTGGTGATCGCCCTCGCCGGGCTCTCCGTGGTCGGCATCCCGATGCTCGCCAAGATGGGCATGGCCGCCGCCGGGACGGTCGTCATCGCCGTGCTGGTCGCGCTCACCCTGGTGCCCGCGCTGCTGGGCTTCATCGGCCGCCGGGCGCTGCCCCGCAAGACCCGCAAGGCCCAGGCCGACGGCGACGGCGCGGCGCGGCCGGTCGGCGCCAAGGAGAACGGCGGCTCCCGCTGGGCCCGGTTCATCGTGCGCCGCCCGCTCGCGGTGCTGCTGCTCGGCGTGGTCGGCCTCGGCGTGCTCGCCGCTCCCGCGCTCGACCTGCGCCTCGGCCTGCCCGGGGACGAGGCCAAGCCCACCTCCACCACCCAGCGCCGTGCCTACGACCTGCTGTCCGAGGGCTTCGGCCCCGGCTTCAACGGGCCGCTGACCGTCCTGGTGGACGTCAAGGGCACCGCGGACCCGAAGGCCGCCGCCGGCGAGGTCGCCAAGAGCGTCTCGGCCGTGCCGGGCGTGGTCACGGTCACGCCGCCGATGTTCAACAAGGCGGGGGACACCGCCCTGCTCAACGCCATTCCGGCCACCGGCCCGGCCGAGAGCGCGACCAAGGACCTGGTCCACACCATCCGCGGCCAGGCGGCCGGCCTCAAGGCCTCCACCGGGGCGACGGTGCTGGTCAGCGGTACGACGGCGATGAACATCGACGTCTCGCAGAAGCTCAGCGACGCGATGCTGCCCTACCTCGCCGTGGTCGTCGGCCTGGCCGTCCTGCTGCTGCTGGTGGTCTTCCGCTCCGTCCTCGTCCCGCTCAAGGCGGCGCTCGGCTTCCTGCTCTCGGTGGCCGCCGCGCTCGGCGCGGTCGTCGCGGTCTTCCAGTGGGGCTGGCTGGCCGACCTGATCGGCGTGGAGCAGACCGGTCCGGTGATGAGCATGATGCCGATCTTCATGATCGGCGTGGTCTTCGGCCTCGCCATGGACTACGAGGTGTTCCTGGTCACCCGGATCCGTGAGGCCTTCGTCCACGGCGAGGAGCCGGGCGAGGCCATCGTCACCGGATTCCGGCACAACGCCCGGGTGGTCACCGCGGCCGCCTTCATCATGATCGCCGTCTTCGCGGGCTTCATCGGGATGAGCGAACCGATGATCAAGATGATGGGCCTGGGCCTCGCCGCGGCCGTCGCCTTCGACGCCTTCGTGGTCCGGATGACGATCGTCCCGGCCGTCCTCGCCCTGCTCGGCCGCCGCGCCTGGTGGCTGCCGAGCTGGCTCGACCGCCTGATACCCGACGTCGACGTCGAGGGCAGCAAGCTGCACACCGCCGCCCCCGAACCGGCACCGGCCAAGGAGCCGGTCACCGTCTAGGTCCTGTCCGGGCCTGGGCCCGGCGCACCCGGTGACACCGGGCCCGGCCCGAGCACCCCTCGGGCCGGGCCCGGCGCCACCCGGCTCGGACAACGGTTCGAGCCCCACCCGTTACCGTTGCTGTCGGGGCCGCCGTCCGCGCGCAGGCCCCGGCTCGGCGTTCCGCACCCCGCACCGGGGCGCGGCGCGACACCGACTGGCAGAACCCGGCGAGGGTGCCGCCAGGGCACCCCGACCCGGAGAACAGGACGATGAGCGACACCTGGCAGCGCCTGCGCCGTGAGCACCCCCGGGCGTTCGACATCGCCGGCGGCACGGCCCTGATCGGGATCACCGCCCTCGGCGCCACGATCGACCAGAACAGCGGGCGCTTCGCCCCGGTCGACCTGCCCACCGGCCTGCTCGCCCTGATCGCCGCGGTGGTCGTGTTCTTCCACCGCCGCCACCCGCGCGCCGTGGTCGCCGTCACGCTGCTCTGCACGATGCTGCTCGCCGTGGTCAGCCCCCGGCTCACCCCGACGCTGGCGACCCCGCTGCTGCTCGCGCTCTACTCCCTCGCCACCCGCACCGACCGCGCCACCGCGCTGCGCGCCTCCATCGTCACCGCCGTCCTGCTCAGCGGGATATCGCTGTTCCTCGGCCCCGGCGGCCCGCTCGGCGAGCGGCTCGGCGTCCTCGCCTGGGCCCTGCTGCCCGGCGCCCTCGGCGATTCCATCCGCAACCGCCGCGCCCACCTCGCCGCCATCGAGGAACGCGCCGAGCGCGCCGAACGCACCCGCGAGGAGGAGGCCCGCCGCCGGGTCGCCGACGAGCGGATCCGGATCGCCCGCGACCTCCACGACGTCGTCGCCCACCACATCGCCCTCGCCAACGCCCAGGCCGGCATCGCCGTCCACCTCATGGACAGCCACCCGGTGCAGGTCCGCGAGGTGCTCAGCCACATCACCGACGCCACCGGCTCCGCCCTCCAGGAGCTGCGCGCCACCGTCGGCCTGCTGCGCCGCGCGGAGGAACCCGCCCCGCTCGAACCCGCCCCCGGCCTCGACCGGCTGCCCGAGCTGATCAACGCCTTCGAACGGGCCGGCCTGCCGGTGCGGCTCGCCGTCGAGGGGGAGGCCCGGCCGCTGTCGCCCGGCGTCGACCTCACCGCCTTCCGGATCGTCCAGGAGTCGCTGACCAACGTCGCCAAGCACGCCCACGGCGCCGACGCCGAGGTCACCCTCTCCTACAGCGGCAGCCGGGTCGCCGTCAGCGTCGCCAACAGCCGCCCGACCAGACCCGGGCGCCCCCGCACCGCCCTGCTGCCGCCGCCCGCCCCGGGCGAGAGCGGCTTCGGCCTGATCGGCATGCGCGAACGGGCCGGTGCCGTGGGCGGCCGCCTCACCGCCGACCGGCAGTCGGACGGCGGCTACCTGGTCACCGCCGAACTCCCGCTGCGCACCGGTGCCCGGGAGGACGTCGCGCCCCCGGCGGTGGACACCGCCCGGGCCGTGAGCACGCCCGGACCGGGCCACCCGGCCGGGCCCGCCGCCAGGGACCGGCCCGCCCACGCCTTCTGGCGCGACTGCACCGTCCGGCCCGTCCGCCCCACCGGCTCCGGCCACCCCACGGACTCCGACCGCCCCACCGGCCCCGTCGGCTCCCCCGACCGGGCCGCCCCCGCCGACCCGACCCGACCCGATCACGCCATCCGGAAGGACAAGGACCGCGCATGACCATCCGCGTGCTGCTCGCCGACGACCAGGCCCTGCTGCGTGGCGCCTTCCGGATGCTGATCGACGCCGAGGAGGACATGGAGGTGGTCGGCGAGGCCGCCGACGGTCGGGAGGCGGTGGAACTCGCCCGGGCCACCAAGCCCGACCTCGTGCTGATGGACATCCGGATGCCCGGCGCCGACGGCCTCGGCGCCACCGCCGAGATCTGCGCCGACGAGGAGCTCTCCGGCACCCGGGTGCTCATCCTCACCACCTTCGAGATAGACGAGTACGTGGCCCAGGCGCTGCGCGCGGGCGCCGGGGGCTTCCTCGGCAAGGGCGCCGACCCGAAGGAACTGCTCGCCGCCGTGCGCACCGTCGCGGCCGGCGAGGCCCTGCTCTCGCCCGCCGCCACCCGCGCCGTGATCGAGCAGTTCCTCGCCCAGCCCGACCCGGCCGCCGCCGCGTCCGCCGAGCGGCTGGCCGTGCTCACCGCCCGTGAGCGCGAGGTGATGTCGATGGCCGCCACCGGGCTCACCAACGAGGAGATCGCCGAGCGGATGTTCGTCAGCCCGTTCACCGTCCGGACCCATGTGCACCGGGCGATGTCCAAGCTGGACGCCCGGGACCGCGCCCAGCTCGTCGCGATCGCCTACCAGTCCGGGCTGGTCCCGCCCGGCCGCCCGGTCTGACGCGACGTCAATCCTCCGTCGCGGAAGCCGTTCAAGATCCGGTCCTGGCCGAAAACCGACTCCGAACTGGTGTATCAGCGAGTAGTCTTCCGATGACTCAGAATGAGGAGGATGTTCGTGGAAACCAAGGACACGGCCGGCGAGGTGCGGATTCTCCAGCCGTTGCCCGAGCGCACGGGGGGCGGGTCGCAGGCGTTCGAGCTGCGGCTCGCACGTCTGCTCCGCGTGCTCGGGGCCGAGGTCGCGACGGGGGCGGACTACGCCGGTGCGGCCCGATGGGAGGTCCACAAGGCGCTCACCGGCCGGTCCGAGCTGCCCGAGGAGTACTTCGAGCCGCTGTTGGAGGCGGCGGTCCACGACCCCAACCCGAGCTTCAACCGCCGCTTCGTCGAGCCCGCCCTGATCGCCTTCGGCCAGCGCCGGGTCCGGCTGGCCCTGCTCGACTACCTGCGGACCGGCACCAACCCGGAGCGGGCGGGCGCCGCCCGGGCCTGGTACTGGACGGCGCTGACGGTCCGCGGTGGCCGGCACGCGACCGCCGACGAGGGCGCCACGGTCCGCGACAGCTGGAACCGGGCCGCACTGCGGGAGTTCGTCGGCAACGAGGACCTGGACGTCCGCCGCTGCATCCTGCCCGGCCTGCCCCTGGTGCCGCGCGCCTACCCGGCCGACCTGCACACCCTGGTGGAGGCGGCGGTCACCATCGCCCGCTCCCACCCCGACGAGTACATCCGCCACCGCGCCGAGGTCCAGACCGCCCTCTGACCCTCCGGCCCTCTGCCCCGCCCGCTCCGGGTGCGCGCGGACCGACACGCGCCCCCGGAGCGCCGGCGCCCCCGGCCCGGGGCCGGTCAGCCGGTCTTGACGGTGATGTCGCCGATGTCCGTGCCCAGGTCCAGCTTGTACTTGCCGTTGGGGTCGTTCTGGACGCCGATGTGCTTCTCGCCGATGTCCGTCCCGGCGCTCACGTGGTAGGAGCCGGCGGGGACGGTGACGTGGATCTCGCCGTTGGAGGTGCTGGCCTTGATGTCCTGGGCCTTGCCGGGGGTGAGGTTGATCCCGCCGTTGTCGGTCTTGGCCTGGATCCGGTCGCCCTTGAGCGAAGTTCCCTTGATCTCACCGTTGTTGGTGCGCACGTCGACCGAGCCGGCGGCCTGGTCGACGGAGATGTCCCCGGCGTCGGTGTGGACGGAGACCTCGCCGATCTGGGAGAGGTGGATCCCGCCGGCGGAGGTGCCGCCGCTGACCGGCAGTCCGGCGGGCAGCTCGACGGTGTAGTCCACCGAGCAGTTGTGCCCGCAGCCGCCGAGGACCAGCACCCCGCCGTCGACCCGGGTGCTCGTGCCGGGCTTGCCGCTGTGGTACGTGATCTTCCGGTGGACGGAGACGCCCCCGGTGCCGGTCCTGCCGTGGACGGTGACGTCCCCGGAGGAGTTGTCGAGCTTGACCGCGGTGACCTTGTCGGACACGGTCGCGTCGTCGCTGAACGAGGTGCCGACCGGATCGCAGGCGGTGAGCACCGCGGTGGCGAGCCCGGCGGCCAGGGCGACCCCGGCGTAGCGGTAGGTGAGTCGGTGGACGTGGCGGCGGTCGTGGACCATGGTGGTTCCCCCCAAGTCATGCGCGTGCGTGGCGTGCTGACCCCGTGCGACCGCCCCGCTCCGGAGCCGTCCCGACGACAGTAGCCGGGGCCCCTGGGCCGGGGCGGTGGTAAAAACCCCCCAATCGGCACTCCGGCCAGCACCACCCCGTTCCACCGCACCGCATGTGACGCCGAGTCAGGTCTTGCGCGCCACCGCGCCGTACATGCCCACCCGCTCCGCGCCCGGGGCCGGTTCCCCCTCCGGCCGCCAGAGCGGAACGGTGACCACCCCGGGCTCCAGCAGCTCCAGCCCGTCGAAGAACTCCCGCACCTGCTCCCGGCTCCGCCCGACCAGCGGCGCGGTCGCCTTGTCGTACACGCCGGTGACCCGGTCCCGCACCGCGGCGGGGATGAAGTCGGCCGTGCCGTGCGAGAGCACCAGGTGGCTGCCGGACGGCAGGGCGGCGAGCAGCGTGGCCACCGCCCGGTACGGCTCGTCCTCGTCGCGCAGGAAGTGCAGCACGGCGGCGAGCACCAGCCCGACCGGCCGGGAGAAGTCGAGCAGCCCCTCGGCCCGGACGGCCTCCAGCACCGCCGCCGGCTCCCGCAGGTCGGCCCGCAGCACGGTGGTGCGTCCGGGCCCGGAGCCCGCCATCAGCGCGCGGGCGTGGCTGAGCACGATCGGGTCGTTGTCGACGTAGACGACCCGGGCGGCCGGGTCCACGGCCCGGGCGATCTCGTGGGTGTTGCCGGCGGTGGGGATGCCGGTGCCGACGTCGAGGAACTGGTCGACGCCCAGCCCGGCGACGCAGCGCACCGCCCGGGTCAGGAAGCCCCGGTTGGCCCGGGCGGTGGAGCGGAACTCCGGGTTGGCGGCGAGCGCCTTCTCGGCGGCGGCGCGGTCGGCGGGGAAGTTGTCCTTGCCGCCCAGGTAGTAGTCGTACATCCGGGCCGGGTGGGGCGTGTCGGGCCGCAGGTCGGCCGGTATCCGGGGGTCGCCGGACTCCCACATGCTCGTGTACCCCATGCCTGCCGCCCCTCTGGCCGTCCCGGCCGGGGTGCTCCCCGGGCGGGCTGTTCCCGAACGTCGGCGGACAGCCTAAAGCCCAGGTCAGTGCCCTGGTGGCGGTTGGCCGGCTCGCCCCCGTATGTCCCTTTCGTGGTGCCCCGGCGGCGGTCCCGGCGGAGGATGGGAACTCCGGGGGCCGGCGGCAGGGGCCGACGGCAGTGGCAGCGCGTGACACGGGAGGTCCGGGTCCATGGGAATCGCTATGGCAGACATCCGCGAGTGGCGGGGCCAGGACGTGGTCGACGAGAACGGCAAGCGGATCGGCACGCTGGAGTCGGTCTACGTCGAGACGTCCACCGACGAGCCGTTCTTCGCCACCGTCACGATCGGCGTGATGGCCAAGCGCCGCCTGGCCTTCGTCCCGCTGGAGGGGGCGGTGGCCGGTCCGGCCTACCTGCGGGTGGCGCACCCGCGGAGCAAGGTCAAGGACGCCCCGGCGATCGGCACCGACGACATCCTGCCCGCCACCGACGAGCCCGAGGTGTTCGCGTACTACGAGCTGCCGTACGCGACGGGCGCCGCGGGCGAGCGGCGGCTGGCCCGGCGCTGATCCCGCCGCCCGCTGCGGGACGATCTTCGTCCGGTCGGGAATGAATACCCCACCGGGTACACTTGTCCATCGACAGTCGAGGTGAAAGGTGGCCCGGACATGCAGGTGGACGAGGAGGCGGTCGGCGCGGTCCTGAACCGACTGCGTCGGGCCCAGGGCCAGTTGGCCGGGGTGATCGCGATGATCGAGGCGGGGCGGGACTGCAAGGACGTGGTCACCCAGCTCGCCGCCGTCTCGCGCGCCCTGGACCGGGCCGGGTTCAAGATCGTGGCGAGCGGGATGCGCCAGTGCATGGCCGCCGCCGACGAGGACGGCGCGCCGATGAGCGAGGCCGAACTGGAGAAGCTCTTCCTCGCCCTGGCCTGATCGCCCGAGCCCGAGCCCGAGCCCGAGCCCGAGCCCGAGCCCGAGCCCGAGCCCCGGCCCTGGCCCGCGGCCCCGCCCGCAAGGCCGCACCGCGAGCCCGCCCCCGAGGGCCGCGACGGATCACCCGTCGCGGCCCTCCGCGCATGTCCGGAGCCGGTCGCGCCACGGAGTTCCCGAACCGCCCGATGCCCCGTCACGCGCCGTTCACGTCCCGGTCGCTGACCTTCGGATGAATGAGCCCGCCCCTAGTTGTACAGCCAACTGCGGGCATCCTCCCTCCCAGCCTCCGTGACCAGCCGCGTGCGGCCCCGGCGCCGTCCCCCGGCGGACCGGGCCCGTCGGCGGCGGACAGGACAACCGTGGCCGCAGGCAGCGCCCTGACCCCGACCTCATCCGGCAGCCCCGCCGAAGGCGACCGGCTCACCTTCCACTGGACCACCGATGCCCCCGACGCCAAGAACTGGGTCGGCATCTACGACGGCAGCCGCCAGCCCGGCACCGGCTCCTCGCTGCTCTGGAAGTACACCCCCGGCACCTCCGGCGACGTCCAGCTCGACACCTCCGCGCTGACCGGCGGCCCGTACACCGCCTACCTGCTGGCCAAGGACGGTTACGGCATCCTGGCCCGGACCGCCCCGTTCAGCTTCCGCCCCAAGCCCCCGGTGGTCCGCCCGCACGCCGTCGTCGACTCCTTCACCGCCACCCCGGTCGCCCCCGGCGCGGCCGTGCGGATCCGGCTCGGCGGCCTCTGGTCCCGCCCGGCGGGCAACGCCCCCGGCTCGGCCGCCTACCGCAAGCTCGGCGGCGCGGCCTGGGCCTCGGTCGCCGCCGACGGCACGATCACCGGCACGGCGCCCGCCGCCGCCCGCAACCCCGAGCTGGTCGTGGTCGGCGTCAAGGACAGCACCGGCGCCACCGACACCGTCACCGTGCTCGTCCCCGTCGTGGACCAGGCCGCCCCGCCGCGGCTCAAGGCCGCCAGCTGGAACCTGCACGACGCCGGCAACGGCTGCACCGACGCGCTGGAGAAGCAGCTGCGGGTCGTCCTCGCCCAGGGGCTGGACGTGCTCGCCCTCCAGGAGACGGCCGGCGAGCGGGCGAAGACCCTGGCCGACGCCCTCGGCTGGTACTCCCTCCAGAGCCCGGGCAGCGTCGGCATCCTCAGCCGCTACCCGCTCACCGAACCGACCGCGGCCACCGCCGAGTTGCCCGCCGTCGCGGCCACCGTCCAGCTGCCCGGCGGCCGCGCCGTCCGGTTCTGGGCCGCACACCTCGACGAGGCGGGCTACGGCCCGTACGCCGTGCAGGACGGTGCCACCGCCGCCCAGGTGCTGGCCGCCGAGAACGCCTCGCTGCGGCTCAAGCAGGCCAAGGCGCTGGCCGCCGCCGTGCGCGCGGACGCCGCCCGGCGCCTCCCGGTGGTGCTGGCCGGCGCGCTGTCCTCGCCCTCCCACCTGGACTGGACGGCCGCCACCGCCGCCGCCCACCAGGGCGTCGGCGCGCTCGCCTGGCCGGTCACCAAGGAACTCGAGGCCGCCGGGCTGACCGACACCTTCCGCGAGGAGAACCGCGACCCGGCCAAGGCCCCGGGCGCGACCTGGTCGCCCACCCGCAAGCGCCGCGGCGACCGCCCCGAGCCGCAGGACCGGATCGACGTCGTCCAGTACACCGGAGCGCTGAAACTGGTCGAGGCGCACACCCTGGTCGCCGACTGGCCCCAGCCGGAGCCGAACACCGCCGCCAACGAGTGGCCCTCCGACACCGCCGCCGCCGTCGCCACCTTCCAGCTCTGAGAGGCCAGTTCGTGATGTCCGAGCTCTCCCGCCGCACCTTCGTCGGCGCCTCCGCGGCCGTCGGCGCCACCGCTCTGACCGGCCTGGCCGCCACCCGGGCCGACGCCGCTCCGGCGGCCCCCGCCCCGGCCGCCGCGCCTGCCACCGCCCTGACCGGCACCGTGAAGGACGTCAAGCACGTCGTCGTCCTGATGCAGGAGAACCGCAGCTTCGACCACTACTTCGGCACCCTGAGCGGTGTCCGCGGCTTCGGCGACAAGCAGGCGCTCCAGTTCCCGGACGGCACCGACGTGTTCCGCCAGCCCGATGCCCGCCGCAGCGACGGCGGGGCGATGCTGCCGTACCGGATGGACACCTCGAAGTACAACGCGCAGAACGCCGGCGGCCTCGCCCACGACTGGGCGACCGGCCACCAGGCCATCAACAACGGCGCGATGAACAAGTGGATCGCCGCCAAGGGCGAGCGCACCATGGGCTACTTCACCCGGGAGGACATCCCCTTCCAGTACGCCCTGGCCGACGCTTTCACCCTCTGCGACGCCTACTTCACCTCGCTGGCCGGCCCCACCGACCCCAACCGGCTCTACCTGTGGACCGGCACCTCCGGCCCCGGCCGCGACGGCACCACCGGCCCCTGGATCGACAACACCCCGGTCACGGACAACCCCGTCGCCGACTGGACCACCTACGCGGAGCGCCTCCAGACGGCCGGCGTCAGCTGGCGGGTCTACCACAACCCCAGCAAGGACGACCGCACCGGCGACTACGACGACAACGCGCTCTCCTACTTCAAGCAGTTCCACAACTTCCCGCAGGACGACCCGCGTTACGTCAACGCGATGACCAAGTTCGACCCCACCGACTTCGACCGCCACTGCAAGGACGGCACCCTGCCGACCATCTCCTGGCTGGTCGCGCCGTACCTGTTCTCCGAGCACCCGGAGGCCGGCCCGGCCTACGGCGCGCACTGGGTCAACCAGGCGCTGCAGTCGCTGATGTCCAACCCCGAGGTCTGGCAGCACACCGTCTTCCTGGTCATGTACGACGAGAACGACGGCTACTTCGACCACGTCGTCCCACCCACCCCCGAGCCCGGCACCCCCGAGGAGTTCACCCAGGGCCGCGCCATCGGCCTCGGCAACCGCGTCCCGCTCTGGGTGGCGTCCCCCTGGTCGCGCGGCGGCTGGGTCAACTCCCAGGTGTTCGACCACACGTCGGTGCTGCGCTTCATGGAGGTGGTGACCGGCGTGGCCGAGCCCAACATCTCCGCCTGGCGCCGGGCCGTCTGCGGCGACCTCACCAGCTGCTTCGACTTCGCCGCCCCGGACACCTCGATCCCGAAGCTGCCGGACACCAACGCCCTGATGGCCAAGGCCGACGCGGGCACCAAGCTGCCCGGTGTCGCCCTCCCCGCCACCGGCGCCCAGGCGATGCCCGTCCAGGAGCGCGGCGAGCGCCCGCACCGCCCGCTGCCCTACCAGCCCTGGGCCGACGTCGCGGTGGACCGCAGGAGCGGCAAGGTCACCTGCACCATGAGCAACGACGGTTCGGTGGCCTTCCCGTACACCGTCTACCCGAACATCCTGCTCCCGTTCGCGGGCACCCCGTACACCGTCGCCCCCGGCGCCAACGCCACCTACGTCTGGGACGCGGCCGCCACCGACGGCCGTTACGACTTCACCGTGCACGGCCCGGACGGCTTCGTGCGCCGCTTCGCCGGGACGGTCGTCCGGGACGGGCAGGACGGCCAGAACGACATCGGCGTGCCGATCGTCACCGCCGACCTGCACGGCAGCCTCAGGCTCACCCTCCAGGTGGCCAACGACGGTCTGACGGACGTGGCGTTCACCGCCGCGCCCAACGACTTCGCGGGCAGCCCGCAGACCGTCTGGGTCAAGCCCGGCAGGCAGGTCGACCTGTCCTGGCCGCTGGACAAGCAGGGCCGTTACGACGTCGTGGTCACCGCCCACACCGGCCAGCGCTTCGTCCAGCGCTACGCGGGCTGGGTGCACTGACCCAGGGGCGTGCCGAGACCGGCCGGGGGCGCCGAACCGGTGACCCCCGGCCGTGGCTCGGCCGCGCTGTCGGAGCCCGCCGCTACCGTCGGGCCCATGCAGAGAATCACCACCTTCCTCTGGTTCGACGACCAGGCCGAAGCCGCCGCCGCCCTCTACACCTCGCTGTTCCCCGGCTCCGCGATCACCAAGGTCACCCGCTACGGCGAGGGCGCCCCCGTGCCGGCCGGCACGGTGATGACCGTCGAGTTCGAACTCGCCGGCCGGCCCTACACGGCGCTGAACGGCGGCCCGATGTTCCGTTTCACCGAGGCGATCTCGCTCCAGGTCGAGTGCGAGGACCAGCGGGAGGTCGACGACCTCTGGACCAAGCTCACCGCCGACGGTGGCGAGCCGGGCCCGTGCGGCTGGCTCAAGGACCGCTACGGCCTCTCCTGGCAGATCACCCCGCGCATCCTGCTCGACCTGGTCGGCGGCGAGGACCGGGCCAAGGCCGACCGGGTGACGGCGGCCATGATGCGGATGGGGAAGATCGAGATCCAGCAGCTGCTCGACGCGGCCGGGGGCTGAGGCCGTGACCGCCTTCCGCCACCGCAGCACCGTCTACCTGCGCGCCACCCCGGAACGGGTCTGGCACGCGCTCACCAACGCCGACGAGTCCGGCCTCTACTGGGGCCACCGCAACGTCTCCACCTGGCTGCCCGGCGAGCCCTGGGAGCACCGGCGCACCGACGACTCCGGGATCGCCGACGTGATCGGCACCGTCGAGGTGGCGGACCGCCCGCACCGGCTGGTCACCACCTGGGGCGGACCGGAGGGCGAACGCCCCGGCGGGCCCTCCCGGGTCACCTTCGAGCTGCGGCACTGGCAGGACCTCACCCGGCTCACCGTCACCCACGAGGACCTCGCCGACGAGCCCGAGCGAGCGGACGCCGAACGGGGCTGGTCGGCGGTGCTGTCCAACCTCAAGACCTACCTGGAGACCGGCCACCCGCTGCCGCAGCAGCCCTGGCTGATGCCCTGACCTCCACCGTCCCCCGGCCTCCCGTCACCCGGATCAGCGCCCGGCCCCCGCCGCCGGGCGCTCCCGTTCCTCTTGCCGCCGGCCGCGGCGGGCGCGGCGCAGCCCGGTGAGGCGGGAGAACCGCTCCCGGCCGGCCAGCGACGCCCGGTCCAGCTCCTCCATCAGCCGCCGACTGCGGTGCTCCAGGTCCAGTTCGTCCAGGATCCGGTCGACCTCGGCCAGCATCGCGCCGTGCAACTGCCAGGCCTCCGGGTGCTGTTGGACCTTGCGCAGCAGGACCTGGGCGACGTTCTCCCGGCACGTCCAGGCCGCCGCCAGCTCGGCGGTCAGCCGTTCCTCCGCCTCCTCGGCGTTGCGGCTCACCTGGGTGGTGACCAGCACCGCGAAGCTGACCATCGCCCCGCCGACGTGCGCCAGCAGTTCCTCCAGCCCGACCGCGACCTCCGGCGGGAACAGCCGCTCCGACGGTCCGCGCCGCTTGGCCAGGTCGGTGACCGAGCGGGCCAGCACCCGGATCACCACCACGCAGATCTCCAGGGTGTCCAGCCCGGTGCGCAGCACCAGCCGGGAGAGCAGGCCCTCGCTGATCCGGGGGTTGAGGCGCAGGCTGTCCTCGGCCTGGCGCAGCGCCGCGTCCACGTCCGCGATCGCCTGGTCGAGCCGCCGGGCCTCGTGCAGCCGCTCGGCGGCCCGGGCCACCGGGGTGGGGCGGCCCAGCTGCTCGGAGATGTCGACCAGCAGCTGACGGGCCCGCCGGGCCAGGTCCTCGATCGACTCGCCGGCGGTGTCCACCCAGACCGGCGGGGCGAACAGCAGGTTGAACAGCAGGCCGACGGCCGCGCCGATCAGCGTCTCCAGCACCCGGTCCCAGGCCTGGGAGGTCAGTTTGGTGACGCCGAGGATCAGCATCGCGCTGATCGCGACCTCCTGGACGAACTCCTCGACCCGGACGTAGCGCCCGATCACCAGGGAGGCCAGGATGATCAGCCCGAGGCTCCACCAGGAGAGCCCGACCACGGCACTGAACCCGATCGCGATCAGCACCCCGACCACCACCGAGACCACCCGGCGGACGCTGGTCTTGAGCGTCGAGTAGACGGTGACCTGGACCACCAGCAGCGCGGTGAGCGGTGCCGTCAGCGGCGCGGGCTCGCTGCTGAGCCGGGTGGCCACCGCGTACGACAGGGTGGCGGCCACGGTGGCCCGCAGCGTCTGGACGGCGAACGGGTCCCGGGCGGCGCGGCGGACCAGGGTCGTCAGGGACTCCGGGAGAAGGGCCATGACGGCCTTGTTCCCCGCACCAGCCACCCGCACCGCCCGCCGCGGCCGGGACTACTCGTTCAGGCCCCCTGGCCCTCGCGGTTGAAGCGCAGCTTCCAGGGCGCGAGCGCGGACTCCACCTGCACCCCGATGCTCATCTTGGAGGCGCCCTCGATCCGCTCCTCGAAGCGGATCGGCACCTCGCGGATGGCCAGTCCGTGCTGGACCGCCCGGTAGTTCATCTCGACCTGGAACGAGTACCCGTTGCTCTGCACGGTCGGCAGGTCGATGGCCCGCAGGGCGCTGGCCCGCCAGGCCTTGAAGCCTGCGGTGGCGTCCCGGACGCCCAGGCCGAGGATCGCGTTGACGTAGAAGTTGGCCCAGGCGGAGAGCGCCTTGCGGTGCCAGGGCCACTCCGCGGCGGTCGAGCCGCCGGGCACGTAGCGGGAGCCGAGCACCACGGCGGTGCCCTGGTCGGCGAGCAGGGTGCCCACCATCGCGGGTATCGCGGACGCCGGGTGCGAGAGGTCGGCGTCCATCTGGACCACGACGTCGGCGCCCTCGTCCAGCGCCCGGGCCATCCCGGCCAGGTAGGCGCGGCCGAGGCCGTCCTTCTCGGTGCGGTGCAGCACGCCGACGGTGCCCGCGGAGTCGGCGGCGAGCTTGTCGGCGATCTCGCCGGTGCCGTCGGGGGAGTTGTCGTCGACCACCAGCAGGTGCAGGTTCGGCACCGCGAGGTCCGTGAGGAGCCCGGCGAGGACCGGAAGGTTCTCCCGCTCGTTGTACGTGGGGACGACGACAACGACCTTCGGGGAGGCCTCGACCATGTTCTGTTTCCCTCGTGCCCTCGCCGGCCGGCACCCCGTGCCGCACCGGTCGGTTGTCCTGGACGACCTTCGCTGCTGTCAGATCGTGCGAGTGTAGCCGGGGCGACGGCCCCTTCCCGCCCGGGGGCGGCGGGGCGGCGTCCCGGGCCCGGGGCCGTGGGCCGGTTCGATCACGATGGACCGCGGGGCAGGTCCTACGCCGTGCCGTAGACGGTGGCGAGGTTGTCGCGGGCGGGGTGGGTGCGGCCGGCCGGACCGGCGGCGAAGAGGCGCAGGACGTTCTCGGTGACCTTGCGGACCACGTCCCCGGCGTGGGCGTCGATGCCGTGCACGCCGCTGCCGTGGGCGTCCAGGGCCTCCACCCAGCGCATCGTGCCGGTGGCGAAGACGCCCGCGCCGCTGGGCACGGTGTAGTAGGCGGTGTCGGAGTGGGAGCGCCGGCCCTCGCAGACCACGGGGGAGTGGGCGATCACCTCGATCGGGCGCGGGGTGGGGAAGGCGGTGTCGACCCGGTCGTACTCGACGCCGACCAGGTGCGGGAAGGACGCCCCGGCCGTCACGCCCGTCCCCTCGAAGGCCCAGTGCTCCGGCGAGGTGACCACGTACGGGGCGTCCACCGGGTAGCCGTCGTAGATCACGCCGAGCAGCGAGCTCTCCGGGTCGGCGCCCGGGCCGGTGCGGAAGTCGGTGGTCGCCGGGGCGCCCGCCTGGTGGCCCGGGTCCTGCGCCCAGGCGTCCTTGTAGCAGACCACGGTGCGGTCCGGCCCGAGCTCGCCGGGCTCGAAGCGGACCCGGCGGAAGCAGCAGTTGGCGCCCAGGATCACCAGGTTCGTCCCGGCGTCGCGGGCCGCCGTCACGTGGGCGCGCTGCTCGGGGGACCAGTACTCGTCGTGGCCCAGCGAGAGCAGGGCGCTGGCACCGTGCAGCAGGCCCGGCTCGCGGGCCACGTCGATCCCGGTGGTGTACGCCAGCGGCAGCCCGAGCCGCTCGGCCAGGGCGATCAGCGGTGCCTCGTAGACCAGGAAGCGCCCGGCGCCGTGGTCGTAGTCGTGCGGCCGGTCGAGGACGACCCGCAGCGAGCGGGTGGCCAGGGTGCCGGTCGGGCCGTTGTAGAGGCTGTAGCCGCCCCACTCGTTGTAGGCCTGCCAGGTCGCCGGGGCGCCCATCACCACGGTTCTTCCGGCGGTGGTCGCGGAGCGGACGGTGAGCGGGACGTAGCTGCGGCCGGAGCCGTCCTCGGCGTCCAGCCGCAGCAGGTAGGCGCCCTCGGGCCAGCCGGCGGTGTCCACGGCGAGGGTGCGCTGCCAACCGGTCAGCACGGTGCGGGTGGCCGGGTCGACGTGCGGGGCGGCCTGCTTGGCGCCGGGGACGTGCGCCCGGCGCCAGACCAGCCGGCCCCGGGCACCGCCGTACCAGCCCATCCGGTACGCGGAGACGGTGAAGGCGGCGGCCGCGGTGGAGACGTGCAGGCCGAAGCTCTCGCCGGGCAGCACGCTGACCCGGTCGGCGAAGCCCTCGACGGCGCCGGGCGCGCCGGGGTCGGTGATCTGCCAGTCGGCGTTGCCGGGCAGGGACTGCTCGTCCGGGGCGGCGTCCTCGGGCCCGGGGTGCCGGGCGCCGGAGGGGTCCGCCGGGCCGGGGGTGCCCGGGGCGTCGGGCGTGGGGTGCGCGGCGGCGTCGGAGCGCTGGGTGCCGCAGGAGGTGACGGCGGCCGCCATCAGGCCCAGGCCGAGGATCCTCCGCCGAGTCGGTTCCGTCACCGCTGTCTCCCTGCCGTCCGTCGCCGTACCCCTGGGCGCGCGGGCTCCGTGGGTCAACCGGATGGGTCAATCCATTGAGTCAACGCGCGCGGACATGTCTACCCCTTTCGAGGAGGCACCGGACACCGCCGCGCCGCTGGCGCCGGGCACGGCCGGGGGTCGGCCGTAGGCCGGCAGGGCCATCCGGGCGCACCCCGGCGTGTTGGGCCGCGCGGCTGCCCGGCCGCTCCGACCCGGTCCCCTAGCCTGGCCCGGGCCCGCCGTCCGGCGGCCTTGGGGGTCCGGAACCGTGCGGCGGCCGGCCGAAGTCGTGGACAGGGGTGTACGTGGTCTCCTCGGGTTCGGTCGAACCGGGAACGGCGCCTTCTACGCGGGGCACGAGGTTCCGGGCGTGGATGCTCGAAGGCCTCTCGGACATGGCCAAGCAGCACCCCGGCCCGCACGTGGAGGCGCCCGCCGAGAAGGGCACGCGCTGGTGGCGGGTGATGTGCCTGACCGGCCTGGACTACTTCTCCACCCTCGGCTACCAACCCGGCATCGCCGCCCTCGCGGCCGGCCTGCTGTCACCGATCGCCACCGTCGTCCTGGTGCTGGTCACCCTGTTCGGCGCCCTGCCGGTCTACCGGCGGGTCGCCGCCGAGAGCCCGCACGGCCAGGGCTCGATCGCGATGCTGGAACGGCTGCTGTCGTTCTGGCAGGGCAAGCTCTTCGTGCTCACCCTGCTCGGCTTCGCCGCCACCGACTTCATGATCACCATCACCCTGTCGGCCGCCGACGCGACCGCCCACCTGATCGAGAACCCGCACCTGCACAGCGCCCTGTCCGGCAAGCAGGTGATGCTCACCCTGATCCTGGTGGCCCTGCTCGGTGCGGTCTTCCTCAAGGGGTTCAGCGAGGCCATCGGCCTGGCCGTCGTCCTGGTCGTCGTCTACCTCGCGCTCAACGTCGTGGTGGTGGCCAACGGCCTCTGGCACGTGTTCAAGGAACCGCACCTGTTCGGCGACTGGACCGACGCCCTCACCGCCGAGCACGGCAACGCCTTCGCGATGATCGGCGTCGCCCTCATCGTCTTCCCCAAGCTCGCCCTCGGCCTGTCCGGCTTCGAGACCGGCGTCGCCGTGATGCCGCTCATCGAGGGCGACCCGGACGACACCGAGGAGAAGCCCACCGGCCGCATCCGCGGCGCCCGGCACCTGCTCACCACCGCCGCCGTGATCATGAGCGCCTTCCTGATCTCCACCAGCATCATCACCACGCTGCTCATCCCCAAGGACGCCTTCAAGACCGGCGGCCCGGCCAACGGGCGGGCCCTCGCCTACCTCGCCCACGAGAACCTGGGCAGCACCTTCGGCAGCGTCTACGACCTGTCCACCATCGCCATCCTCTGGTTCGCCGGGGCCTCCGCCATGGCCGGACTGCTCAACCTGATGCCCCGCTACCTGCCCCGCTACGGCATGGCCCCGCACTGGGCCCGGGCGGTGCGGCCGACCGTCATCGTGCTGACCCTGATCGCCTTCCTGGTCACCTGGATCTTCGACGCCAACGTCGACTCCCAGGGCGGCGCCTACGCGACCGGCGTCCTGGTGCTGATCAGCTCCGCCGCGGTCGCCGTCACCATCGCCGCCCGCAAGGCCGGGGAGCGGCACTGGACCGTCACCTTCGCGGTGATCGCCGCCGTGTTCCTCTACACCACGGCCGTGAACATCGCCGAGCGCCCGGACGGCGTCAAGATCGGCGCCTGCTTCATCGCCGGCATCATGCTGGTGTCCTTCCTCTCCCGGCTCAAGCGCGCCTTCGAACTGCGCGTCACCGACGTGGTCCTGGACGACGTCGCCGAGCGGTTCGTCCGGGACTACACGTACCGCCCGCTGCGCCTGATCGCCAACGAGCCGAACAGCCGGGACCTCGCCGAGTACCGCGACAAGGTCCACCAGATCCGCCGGGACAACGACATCCCGCCGGAGGACGACCTGGTCTTCGTCGAGGTCACCGTGCTCGACCCGTCCGACTTCGAGGCCGAACTGACCGTCCGCGGCGAAGTGCTGCACGACCGCTACCGGGTGCTCTCGCTGCAGAGCTCCAGCGTCCCCAACGCGCTGGCCGCCCTGCTGCTCCAGGTGCGCGACCTGACCGGGCAGCAGCCGCACATCTACTTCGAGTGGACCGAGGGCAACCCCTTCGCCCAGTTCCTGCGGTTCTTCCTGTTCGGCCAGGGCGAGATCGCCCCGGTCACCCGCGAAGTCCTCCGCGAGGCCGAACCCGACCGCACCCGCCGCCCCGCCGTGCACGTGGGCTGAGCGGGGTTCAGACCTCGTCGAACGGTTCGTCCGACCACCGCCACGACGCCCGGTCGCCACGTATGTGCAGCAGGAACTCGGCGACCGGGCCGCTCGGGGACGCCAGGGCGAGCGCACCGTCGATCCGGTCGTACGCCCGCTCGAAGGCCTCGTGGTCCTCGGCGTCGACGAAGGCGGCGGATTCGTCGAACCACGGCTTCACCTCGGCGAAGCCGGCCCGGGGGACGAATCGCCCGTCCAGCCAGGGGAAGTCGGCGCCGTCCACGACGATGTCGCCGAGCGGCGCTCCCTCGCGCAGCAGTTGCCAGCGGTCTCCGATGGGCATCGCGCGCCCCTCCCGTCCGGGCCCGTTCGGTGGGCCCGGACAGGAGTCTTGCAGCTGCCACTGACAATCCCGGCGCGGTGCCCGGTCAGCGGGAGGTGCGGTTCTTGGACCAGGCCGGGGCGACGAGGGCCACCAGGGCCACGGCGAAGCCGAGTTGGAGGATGTGACGGATCCAGTCGATGCCGGAGGTGTGGCGCACGCCGATCCAGCCGGAGACGGCGTTGCCGAGCCAGGCCCCGGCGGCGCCGAGGAGCATGGTCAGCCACCAGGGGATCGACTGCGGCCCGCGCAGGATCAGCTTGGCGAGTACGCCGAGCACGAAGCCGATGAGCAGAATCCACAGGAGCTGGAACATCGCGGTCCACCTTCCGGGCGCCGCCGGAATGGACCGGCGCGCCGTGTCGTCGAAGACGCGGTTCGTCCCATGATCACCCGGTTCCGCCGAACGGGCACGTCGGAGGGGAACCTCGCAGGTCCTGGCGCGGACCGGCCCGGACCCACGGGCGGGTGCCCCGGGCCGACAGGTGGGCGGCCGGAGGCCTCAGAGCGTCCGGACGTCCGCGACGGCCTCGCGGACGTCCGGGTGCGGGTCCTCGGCGAGGGGGTCCAGCAGTTCGGCGACGCCGGGTGTCGACCAGCCCTGGACCGCCCAGACCAGTTCGCGGCGGACGGTCGGGTCGGGGTGGGCGGCGAGTCGGGCGAGGCGGTCCACCGGGCCTCGGCGGCGCAGGCCGAACCAGTGCAGGGCGTCCCGCAGGGCGGCCGGATCGCCGGGGTCGCCCGCGGCCTCGATCCGGGCGAGCAGGACGGGGACGGGTGGTGGCGGTCCGTCCAGCGGGTGCGGGTGGCGTTCGCGCAGCCGTCGGCCGCCGTACTCGCCGCGGATCCGGCAGCCGAAGCAGGTGCAGGGGCGGGTGCCGTGGGCGCCGGGGAGGTAGCGCCAGCCGGCCACCTGCGGCACGGCGCGGATCCGGTGCACCTCGCGCGTGCCGATCGCCCTCGGTACGACCACCTCCCAGCCGCGCGGGTCGGGCTGGGCGGCGACCCGGGCGACCGCCTCGGCGGCGGTCAGCCACTGCTGGGCGTCCTTGGCGCGGTCGCGGTAGTGCCCGACCAGCACCTCCTGCGCGTCGTCCAGCCGGACGTGCACCGCGGACAGCGCGCCCTTCGGCCCGAACCGGGCGAGTTCGCGCAGCCACTGGTGGGTCAGGGTGTAGGAGGGCAGCACGGGGAAGCAGTACACCCCGCGCACCCCGCCCTGGCCCCGGCTGTCGGCCCGGATCCCGGCGCGGCGGATGCGCGGCGTGTTCGCCGCGGCCGTCAGGTGCACGAACATCGCCATGGGAGCGGATGCTAGCCGCCTGCGCGGCCCGGGCTCGACGGGTTTTCGGCCGACGGCGCGGTTCGTCGGGGGCCGGCGGGTTACGGGCGGGTGCGCCGGTCGATCAGGGCGGCCAGGCCGTCCAGGATGCGGGCCAGGCCGAAGTCCAGGGCCTGGTCGCGGCCGTCCGGGTCGGCCATCGCGGCGGCCACGGCGGGGTAGCGGTCGGCGTGCCGGTGGACCACCGTGCCGAGGGCGGCGAGGAGTTCGGCCTCGGGGGAGCCGTCCGGTCCCACCGCGCGGGCCTGTTCGGCGATGGTGCGCACGTGTCCGGCGAGCAGGACGGCGGCGTCCATCCGCTCGGCGCCGGTCAGCCCGTGGCCGTCGAGGGCGGCCACCACCCCTTCCAGCCAGGCGAGTTCCCGCGGGCCGGGGACGCGGGGGCCGAGGGTGGCGTCCAGCAGCCACGGGTGCCGGGCGATGGCCTCGGACAAGTGACGCGCCCAGGCGGTGAGTTGCTCCCGCCAGTCCGGTGCGCCGACGACCCCGGGCGGCTCGCCGAAGGCCGACTCGACCATCAGCGCGACGAGTTCGGCCTTGCCGGGGACGTACCGGTAGAGCGACATCTTGGTGAAGTCCAGCAGCCCGGCCACCTTCTGCATGGAGACGGCGCCCAGTCCTTCGGCGTCCGCGACCTCGACGCCCGCGGTGGCGATCCGCTCCAGGCTGAGGGCCGGCTTCGGCCCGCGGGTCGGCCGTGCGGGCTGTTCCCAGAGCAGCCGGACCGTGTCGTTCGCCGCCTCGCCCATCGCCTGCTCCCGTCCCGGGGGTTGCCCGTCCGCGCCAACTGTGTCTACCGTACACAGCAATGAACTGTGTCTCGTGGACACAGTTGTCGGATCCTCGAACGGAGTGGTTCCCGTGAGTGCTTCCGCGCGCACCAGCGTGCTGATCTCGGGCGCGAGCATCGCCGGCCCCGCCCTGGCCCACTGGCTGGGCCGGTACGGCTTCGACGTCACCGTGGTCGAACTCGCCCCGGCGCTGCGCGGCGGCGGGCAGAACGTCGACTTCCGCGGGCACACCCACCTCGGCGTGCTGGAGCGCATGGGCGTGCTGGAGGAACTGCGCGCCCTGGACACCGGCGGCAGCCCGATCACCTTCGTCGACCAGGACGGGCGCCGACTCCTGCACCTGCCCGCCGAGTTCGCGGGCGGCGAGCTGGAGATCCCGCGCGGAGAACTGGCCCAGGTGCTGCACCGGCACAGCGGAGCCCGCGCCGAGTACGTCTTCGGTGACTCCGTCGAGGCCTTGGAGCAGACGGCGGCCGGGGTGCAGGTCGCCTTCCGGCGGGCCGCGCCGCGCGAGTTCGACCTGGTGATCGGTGCCGACGGGCTGCACTCCACCGTCCGGCGGCTCGCCTTCGGGCCCGAGCAGCGGTTCGTCCGTCACCTCGGCTACTACGCGGCGACCTGGCAGCTGCCCGCCGGTGGCGCGCTGCCGGCCGGTGGGACGGCCCTGAACGTCCCCGGCCGGCTGATGTCCGTCGGCGCTGACCCGCGCGACCCGGACCGGGCGGGCGCCTTCTGCCTGTTCGCCTCGCCCGAACTGCGCTACGACCGCCACGACACCCGACAGCAGAAGGACCTGGTCCGCACCGCCTTCGCCGGCCTCGGCTGGAAGGTCCCGGAACTGCTGCGGAGCCTGGACGAGGCGCCCGAGCCGTACTTCGACTCGATCAGCCGCGCCGACGTCCCCGCCTGGTCCACCGGCCGGATCGCCCTGCTCGGCGACGCCGCCTGCGGGGCCACCATCGGCGGGATGGGCACCGGCACGGCGGTGGTGGCCGCGTACGTCCTGGCGGGCGAGCTGGCGCTGGCCCGCGGCGACCACCGGGCCGCCTTCGCCCGGTACGAGGGGCTGCTGCGCGACTACGCCCGGGGCTGCCAGAAGGGTGGGGACCGGACCGGCCCGTTCCTGGCGCCGCGCACCGCGGCCGGACTGCGGCTGCGCAACGGGCTGCTCAACCGGCGGTGGGTGCTGAACCGGATGCTGGAGCTGGGCAAGCAGGTGTCGAGCGTCGAACTGCCTGACTACGGGGCGCTGTTGGCGGGGCGGTTCAGTGCGGCGGGGTGATCCGGTTGCCGTTGTCGAGCAGTGCCTCGACCTGGACGGTGCCGCGGGCGGGCCGTTCGACCGCGAGGGTGTGGTCCGGGGCCGGCCGGTCGGCCGACCAGTCCGGGCCCTTGACGGTCAGCCGGGTGACCCGCCGGCTGCCCGCCGCGAGCAGGTAGTCCGCGCCCTGCGGGGAGTGCCACCACGCCCAGGCGACGGTGTCCTGCTCGAACCGGCTGCACCCGCGGCCCGGCCCGCCGCCGGTGCGCTGCGGGCCCCGGGCGGTCGGCAGCAGCACGGCGGTGGCGGCGCTGCCCTCGCCCGTCCAGCGGTCGGCGCGCAGGCAGTACCAGGCGGCCGCGCCGGCGTTCTGCGGCAGCGGCTGCACCGCGAAGGCCCACAGGTTGAGCTGCTTGACGCCCGGGGTGCCGTCCGGCACGGCGCAGCCGGCCCGTGCCCAGGCCACCAGGGCGTCCTGGCCGGTGGACTCGCGCGGCGAGCGGGCGGGCTGGGTGCGGTCCGGCGGCGGGGTGTAGGTGAGGTGGGCCGGGACGAGGCCGCCGAGGTCGGCCAGCAGGAAGGCGTGCTTCTCGGCGATCACCGAGGAGGAGCGCAGCTGGAGCACGGTGGCACCCCGGCAGTCCGCGAGCCCGCCGCCCGGTGCGGCCGGGGTGACCCCGTCGGGGTGGTCCAGCGGGCGGGCGGCGGTGTCGGGCTGGTCGATCCGGCGGGTCTCGGCGGTGTCCACCCAGGGCGCCAGCAGGTAGCGCAGGGCGGTGCCCCGGCGGCTCAGCACCACCGCGCCCGCCGTGGTCACGTCGGAGTCGTCGGCCCGTGCCAGGTCGAGCCCGCCGTCGTGCCCGTCGGTCCAGCGGGCGATCCGGCGGCCGTCGTACAGCACGGCCACGCCGGTGCCGTCGACCGTCCCGGCGTACAGCAGCTGCGGCGGGGTGTCGGGCGGTGCGGTGTCCGTACCCGGCTCGGCCCGGGTCTGCGGGCCCGGCTGGGCCCAGGCGGCCAGGGCCCGGCCGAGCAGGGCCGTGTCCGCGCGCCGGTCGCCGCGGGCGGGCCAGGCGGTGAAGTCGATCCGCGCGGTGTGCTGCCAGGCGTCCGGGCCGACCCGGACCAGCCGGGCCGGGTCGGTGACGGCGCCCGGGGGCCGCAGGGCCGACCGCGGGGCACTGCTCGCCGGGGCGGAGCCGCCGCCCAGCACCGCGGCCGTCGTGGTCAGCCCGAGCACCCCGACCGCCAGCGCGGCGGTGAGCGTACGGCGGCGGCGCAGCAGGTCGGTGGGCTGGACCCGGACGGCGCACGGGTCGAAGGCGAGCGGCTCGTCCTCGGGTCCGGCCGGGACCTCGGCGGCCGCCGCGAGTGCCTCGGTGGGCCGCTCCACTCCGGCGGCGCGCAGCACCTCCAGCGCCTCCGGGCCGTCCAGCCCCTCGACCACGTGCAGGGCGAAGGCGGCCCGGGCCGGGGCGTCCAGGGCGGCGAGCGCGTGGTCCAGTGCCGCGTCCCGCTCGCCGCCGTGCGGGGTGAACAGCCGCAGGCCCCAGACCCGGGGTGCCAGCAGCCGCGCGGCCGGGCGCGGGCGCAGGGCGGTGCGCAGCACCCGTAGGCGCAGCGCTGCGTAGACCGGGTCGGGGTCGGTGCCGGGGTCGGTGCCGGTGGTCGTCGGCGCGCTGCCGGCCGGATCGGTGGAGGCGGGAGTCGGGGGAGGGGTGGAGGCAGGGGCAGGGGCGGTGCGGCGGGTCCAGCGGAACGGCAGGGCGCGCTGGACGGCCGCGTGCGCGGCGAGCACCCGGCTGTGCCGGTCCCGGTCGGCGGGCAGGGCCAGGTAGGCGAGCCGGACCAGCCTGCGGTAGTGGTGCACCAGCGCGGCCTCGGCCTCCGCCACCGGTCGCGCCGGGACGCCCCGGGGCGCCGGTTCCGCGCCCACCGTCCGTGCTGCCAACGGGCCCTCCCGGTGCCGATCGCTGTCGTGGTGGACGGTCCAACGAGTCGATCATGTGATGGTTGCGCCGTTCGGGGTGTGCGGCGGGCTGCCGCGCGCCGTCGGACGCGTCGGGTCGTCGGCCCGGGCGGGCGCGGCGGCCTCCGGGGGCACAGAGGCTCTGGGCGGGGAGCCCCGGGTGTGCCGGCCCCGGGTGCGGTGGCCGGGCAGTCTCCCGTGTCGGAGGTGTGTTCGCAGGTCAGGGCCCTTGGTCCCACCCGTTCGGCCCCTTGGCCCCTGGCGCTCCGCCCGGCCGGGGGCCATGCTGCCGGTACCGGCCGGGACGATCCGCGCCCGATCGGACCAGCATCGTTGGACGAGGTGAACCGGCGTGCGGCATGCCACCGTCGAATCTGTGATGACCAGCCCCGTGGTCCGGATCGCGCCCGAGACCGGCTTCCGGGAGATCGTCGCGCTGCTGACCGAGTACGACATCACCGGGGTGCCGGTGGTGGACCCGGACGGTCGGCCGCTGGGTGTGGTGTCGGAGGCGGATCTGCTGCGCACGCTGGCGGCGCAGGAGGACCCGGGCAGCCTGCTGCCCGCGCCCGAGTGGGCGAAGGCCGGGCCGGGCGGCGAGGTCACGGCGGCGGAGCTGATGACGGCGCAGCCCGTCTGCACCACGCCCGGCACCAGCGTGGTCGCGGCGGCCCGGCAGATGAGCCGGCACGGGCTCAAGCGGCTGCCGGTGCTGGACGAGGAGGGGCGGGTCGTCGGCATGGTGAGCCGCGGCGACCTGCTGCGGGTGTTCCTGCGCGAGGACCGGGTGATCCGGCGGGAGATCGTCGAGGAGGTGCTCGGGCGGATCGACGGGGTGAGCCCGGCGGAGATCGGGGTGGAGGTCGACCAGGGGCGGGTGGTGCTCAGCGGCAGCGTGCCCGAGGCGCACCTGGTGCCGATCGTGCTGAACCTCTGCCGCTCGGTGGACGGGGTGGTCTCGGTGACCGACCGGCTCCGGGCCGGGGGCGCCACTGCGTCGGTCGGCTGATCGGCGGGGCCCGCTCGGCCGCGGCGGCCCGGTCAGAAGCCGGACGATTTGCTTCGCATACTGCGGAGGGTATCGGGTAACTCACTCTGTGTGCCCGGCGGTTCGGACTGCCGGGGCGACGGAGCACTCGGGAGGCGGCCGTGGCGGTCGTGTTCGACGCGGACTTCACTTCGACCGGGCAGTGGGTCGCCGGGCGCAGCAGCGCATACCCCCGGATGGGGCCGACCAACCGGAGCGACCACAAGCTCGACTACCTGAGTCACGACTACTGCCCGGGTGGGCAGTTCACCGCCGTGCGGCGGCGCACCGGCGGGCTGTGGACGTGCAACCTGCTGACCACCGAGGGCAGTCCGGAGGGCTTCCAGGTCCGCACCGGGGACGTCCTGTCGGCGCAGGTGACGCTGCCCGTCCAGTTGGGCGCCTGGCCGGCGATCTGGACCTGGCGGGACGGTGGCAACGAGGTCGACCTCTTCGAGTACCACCCGGACAACCCGGACCTGCTGGAGATCTCCAACCACGTGCGCGGCGGCTTCCGTTACTGGCACGGTGGCGGCGTCGGGGTCGGCCCGGGGGCGAGCATCGGCCTGCGGGTGGTGCTCGGCGCGAACTCGGTGGACTGGTACGTCGAGGAGGAGCTGGTCTACGCGGACCTGCACGGGGTCGGGGCCGGCTGGCACGCCTACCTGATCGTCAACATGTCGGTGTCGGACGGGACGTACCACGCCCGGCCGCCGTTCGACGGGCCGAACCGGCTGAGCTGGGTCTGCGAGAGCCTGACGGTGGAACGCTGAGCGGCCCGGCGGGCCCGGGCCGTCGGGAGTGCTCGCGCTGTCGGGGGCGCTCGCGCCGTCCCGTGTGCCTGGGGCGTCCGCCGCGCCGCCGTTACGGCGCGAAGGTGGCGGTGATCGGGCCGCCCGGTCCGAAGCGGTGGAACCAGACCGCCCGGCGGTGGGTGCCGATGTGTGCCGGGTCGGTGACGTAGAGGTCGTCACGCGGGGCGCGTTCGTTGCCGGGGGCCAGGGCGGCGTCCACGGCCCGGTCGGCGAGCGCGCGGAGCAGGGCGGCGGCGGTGGCCTCGGCCGCGGTGGGGGCGATCGCCAGGGCGGCGAGCTCGGTCCAGAGCGCGGTGGCGACGTAGGAGATCGGCGAGTGGTTGAGCGCCGGGTGGGGATGCCCGTCGGTGGTGCGGCGGAGCAGCCCGGCCGCGACCAGTTGCTCGGGGGAGCGGCGGTCGTCGGGCGGATGGTGGTTCATGGACGGAAACGCTACCCCGGTGCGCGGGGCCGGTTCCGCAGGAACGTTTTCTCAGGCTTTCTTCACGACGCTTTGACCCGTCGCGGGCGCACGATGGTGGTAAGGCGCTGGTCACCCCGGGCAGCGCGGCAGTTCAGGCCGTACGACGCCCCGGTGGTCACGGCGTCGATCACCTCGGCGGGCCCGCAGGGTCGGAGGAGGAGGACCTGATGAGGCACTGGCATTGGCACGGCTACGGGCCCGGCCACGGTCCGGGCGGCTGGGGCATCGCCCTGATGGCGATCGTCTCGCTGCTCGTCCTGGCGGTGCTGGTGCTCCTGGCCGTCGCCCTGTTCCGCTACGTCTCGCGCTCGCGGCAGCCCGTCCCGCACGGACCGGGCGGCGCGGGGGTCACGGGTGCCGGTCCCGGTGGACCGCACGGCTGGGGGCACGGCCCGACCCCGGAGCAGGTGCTCGCGGAGCGCTTCGCGCGGGGCGAGATCGACGCGGAGGAGTACCGGCACCGATGGGAGACGCTGCGTTCGCCGGGTGGCCCCGGTGGGCCGGGTGGCACGAACGGCCCGGTCGGGCCTCCCAGCAGCTGACCGGGTGCGAGGTCGGGGCACTGGACCGGGGGTTTCCGGGGGCAGGGGGCGGGGGGAGCGGCTGAGGCCCGCCGCACGTGAGGTGCGGCGGGCCTCGTCGCCGAGCGGGGGTGGGCAGGCTCCGGGCGGATCGTTGGGCCCCGCCCGGAGCCTGCCCGTTGCCTGTCCGGGGTCCGCCCCGGGGCGGGTGTTGCCCGGCGGTGTTACTCGACGACCAGCTCGACCGGGATGGTGCCCCGGGTGGCGCGGGAGTACGGGCAGACCTCGTGCGCCTGCTTGACCAGCAGCTCGCCGCCCTCGCCCGCGAGCGCCTCGGGCAGCTCGACGCGCAGCACGACGGCCAGGCCGAAGCCCGCGCCGTCCTTGCCGATGGACACCTCGGCGGTCACCGAGACCTCGCTGGTGTCCACCCGGGCCTGCCGGCCGACCAGGCCGAGGGCGCTGGCGAAGCAGGCGGCGTAACCGGCGGCGAACAGCTGCTCGGGGTTGGTGCCCTGGCCGCTGCCGCCGAGTGCGGGCGGCATCGCCAGGGCGAGGTCCAGCTGGCCGTCCGAGCTGACGGCGCGGCCCTCGCGGCCGTTGGCGGTGGCGGCGGCGGTGTAGAGCGCGTCCATGGTGGGTCCCTTCGTGGTGCGCGGTCCGCGGTGCGTCGCGGTGCGCGGGGGCGGGCGGAGTCGTCCTGTTCCGGCGGCCGTCCGGTCCTCCGTGGAGGTCCGGCTGCCGACTGCTCCATAAGTAGAGCACGCAATTCAGTTGTGCACAACTAGATGGCGCGACGGCGATCGGTACCATGGGGTCATGACCACGCTCCCCGGCATGGCGGACGAGGAACTGCTCCGCCTCGACCAGCAGATCTGCTTCTCGCTCAACGCCGCCTCCCGCGCCTTCGGCGGCGTCTACCGGGTCCTGCTCCGGGACCTCGGGCTCACCTACCCGCAGTACCTGGTCATGCTGGTGCTCTGGGAGGACGGCGAGCTGCCCGTCAAGCGGATCGGCGAGCGCCTGCGGCTCGACTCCGGCACCCTCTCCCCGCTGCTCAAGCGCCTGGAGGCAGCCGGACTGGTGCGCCGCGAGCGCAGCCCGGAGGACGAGCGGTCGGTGACCGTCAGCCTCACCGCCGAGGGGGCGGCGCTGCGCGAGCGGGCCGGGCAGGTGCCGCGCCGGCTGCTCACGGCCACCGGGCTGCCGGTCGAGGACCTGGCCGCGCTGCGGGTGCTGCTGGAGCGGGTGACCGTCGCGCTGGACTCGGCGGACGTGCAGCCGGCGCCGTAGGGCGGTCGCCGGGTGGGCGGTCGTCGGGGGTAGTCGTCGGGGCTTGTCAAGCCGCCATCCGAACGAGTGTGATCTGGGTCACTCCGGGGTGGTCGGGCGCCCGTTCGCACCCACGAACGGGCAGGTCAGCGGCCTGGTTCGAAAGTGAACAGAATTGTTCCCAAATGTCCGCCCGATCCGGTCGACAACCCGCCCCTCCCGGACGGTTACACCACGAGCCCCGAAACGGGCCGTCGGCGTGCCAACCGGTGGGCCGGCCAGCTGACCCAGGAGAAGGGGGCGCGTGTGAACACTCCCGGGCCGGGGGAGGAGCGGGGCCTTCGGGCGGACCCGCTCGACGACCTGCCGAACGACTTCGAGGCGTTCTTCACCCGCGAGAACACCGGCTACCTCCGCTACGCCCGGCAGCGCCTGCGCCACCGCGAGGACGCCCAGGACGCCGTGCAGAACGCCGGCACCACGCTCTACCGGAACTGGCGCCGGGCCCTGGCCAGCGCGGACCCGCAGGCCTTCGCCTTCAAGATCGTCAAGGACGCGGTGGTCGACGTCCTGCGCGAACGCGGCCGGGCCGAGCGCAAGCGGCTCCGGGTGATCGCCCAGCGCCGCCCCGACACCAGCCAGGACGAGCTGGAGGAGCTCGCCGAACTGGACGCCCTGGACTGGGCGATGGACGCCCTCGCGCGCGCCGCGCCCGTCCAGGCCGACGTGGTCCGGCTGCGCCAGGCGGGCACCTCCTACCCCGACATCGGCCGGGCGCTCGGCATCGCCCACACCACCGCCCGCACCTACTACAGCCTCGGGCGGCGCCACCTGGAGTACCTGCTGGAACACCCGGACGACGGGCAGGCGACATGAGGGTCACCGAGCTGCTGCGCGCGCACGCCGCCGAGCTGGACGAGGAGTTCCGCGACCACGACCCGGTGGCCTTCACCCGTCGGCTGGCCGAACGGCTGGCCGCCGCCCGCCGGGCCGCCCCGACCGGCCGCGAGCGCCCCGCCCGGCCCCCCGCCGTCGCCCGGCCGCCGCACGCCGGGGCCGCCGGGGACCACCTCCGGTCCGGCGGGCGGGCCGAACTGCGGCGGGACCTGCGCCACCTGTGCGCGGGGGTGGCGGGCGCGGTCGAGCCCGGCGAACTGGCCCTGGACCTCGAACTCGCCGAGAAGGCCGCCTTCCGCACCCTCGGCTGCCTGCTCTACGGCATGGGCCGCACGGCGGACGGGGTCTTCTGGTGGCGGATCGCCGCCCAGTACGGCGACCAGCTGGCCGTCCACTGCCTGGCCGTCCACTACGCCGCCGAGGGCGAACGGGGCGACGCGGCGCGCTGGGCCGCCGAGGCCGAGGACCTCAGCGACCCGGGGCGGCTGCCCGAACTCGCCCCGGCGGTGCGGCCGGGCTGCGCCGCCGAGCTCACCCGGCTGCTGGCGGAGCGGTACGACGGGGAGATCCTGCTGACGCTGCGGGACACCGTGGCGGCGCCGCCGACTGGGCCCGGGGCGGGAGCGGGGGCGGGAGTCGGGGCGGCGGCCGGGCCGCTGGGCGCCCACCCGGTGCGCGGGCGGGGGGCGACGCGGATCCGCTGAGGGGTGCGGTGCGGCCGAGCGCGCGGGAACGGCCGGGGGTGCGCTGCGGCACAAGACGCGGGAACGGTCGGGCGTGCGGGAACGGCCGGGGGCCGCCGCACCGGTGTGGTGCGACGGCCCCCGGCCGTTCCGGCCCGTAGCCGGTCGGGTCCCCGTCGGTCGGGTCCCCGTCGGTCGGGCCCCGTAGATGTCAGTCGGTGCCGGACTCGATCGCCGCGTGGTCCAGCGCGGTGGACTCCGCCTCGTCGCCGGTGCCCGCCGCGATCGGCGCCGCGCCGCCCGGGGTGAGCTCGCCGATCAGGCCGGTCCACGGCGCCAGCTGGCCGTGGCCCGCGTACTGCTCCAGCTTGCTGCGGGAGTCGGCGATGTCCAGGTTGCGCATGGTCAGCTGGCCGATCCGGTCGTCCGGGACGAAGGCGGCGTCGACGCTGCGCTCCATCGACAGCTTCTCCGGGTGGTAGCTGAAGTTCGGGCCCTGGGTGTCGATCACCGAGTAGTCCTGGCCGCGCCGCAGCCGCAGCGTGACGCTGCCGGTGACGGCCTGGCCGACCCACTTCTGCAGGCTGTCGCGCAGCATCAGCGCCTGCGGGTCGAACCAGCGGCCCTCGTACATCAGGCGGCCGAGGCGCCGGCCCTGGGTGTGGTAGGTGGCGAGGGTGTCCTCGTTGTGGATCGCGTTCAGCAGCCGCTCGTAGGCGATGTGCAGCAGTGCCATGCCCGGGGCCTCGTAGATGCCGCGGCTCTTGGCCTCGATGATCCGGTTCTCGATCTGGTCCGACATGCCCAGACCGTGCCGTCCGCCGATCCGGTTGGCCTCGTGCACCAGGTCGACGGCGGAGCCGAACTCACGGCCGTTGATCCGGACCGGCCGGCCGAACTCGAAGTCGACCGTGACGTCCTCGGTCTCGATTTCGACGGCCGGGTCCCAGAAGGCGACGCCCATGATCGGGGCGACGATCTCCAGCGAGGCGTCCAGGAACTCCAGCCGCTTGGCCTCGTGGGTGGCGCCCCAGATGTTGGCGTCCGTGGAGTAGGCCTTCTCGGCGGAGTCCCGGTACGGCAGGTCGCGCTCGGCGAGCCACTCGGACATCTCCTTGCGGCCGCCGAGCTGGGTGACGAAGTCCTGGTCCAGCCACGGCTTGTAGATCCGCAGGTTGGGGTTGGCGAGCAGGCCGTAGCGGTAGAACCGCTCGATGTCGTTGCCCTTGTAGGTCGAACCGTCGCCCCAGATCGAGACGTCGTCCTCCTGCATGGCCCGGACCAGCAGGGTGCCGGTCACGGCGCGGCCGAGCGGGGTGGTGTTGAAGTAGGTCTGCCCGGCGGAGCGGATGTGGAAGGCGCCGCAGGCCAGGGCGGCCAGGCCCTCCTCGACCAGCGGGGCCCGGCAGTCGATCAGGCGGGCCTGCTCGGCGCCGTAGGCACGGCCACGGGCCGGGACGTCGGCGAGGTTCGGCTCGTCGTACTGGCCGATGTCGGCCGTGTAGGCGTAGGGGACGGCACCGTGCTCGCGCATCCACGCGACCGCGACGGAGGTGTCCAACCCACCCGAGAATGCGATGCCGATCCGTTCACCGACCGGCAGCTTGCTCAAGACCTTCGACATGCATGCACCCTTGACCCACCCGCGGTGCGGGCTCCTGATTTAGCGACGTGTGAGGGGATTCGGCCTGATTGATCCGATGCCCGCACTCTGGCATAGATTTGCAGAGTACCGCAAGAGCATACGGCCGCGTCGGTCGGGGTGGCAGCTCCGGCGAGCCGCTCCCGGGGGCCGGGGCCGACCTCAACTCCGTTGGCCAGAGGGGTGTTTGCGGGATCGGGCCCCCGCGCGGCGGCGGGGGAGAGGGCGGGGAAGGCGCAGGGCCGGACTCCCGGGGGAGTCCGGCCCTGCGCTGGTCCGGGGAGGAGGGGGTCAGGGCTTGCGGCCCACGCCCGCGTACATCCAGCGGGTGGAGCCCGCGGTCGGTCCGTCCGGGCGCCAGAGCGGGACGAAGTCCACACCCGGTTCCAGCGGCTCCCAGCCGGTGAGGAAGCCCTCTACCTCGGCCCGGCCCCGGAGCCGGATGCGCGAATCGGTGTCGTCCCAGGTCTTCACGACCTCGGCGGCGCGCTGCGGGTTGCCCTCGGCGGTGCTGTGCGAGAGCAGCAGGAAGCTCCCCGGGGCGAGGCGGTCGTGGACGGCCTTGACGGCCGCGGCGGCCTGGTCGTCGTCGATGAAGTGCAGGACGGCCATCAGCAGGACGGCGACCGGACGGGAGAGGTCGATCAGCTCGCGCAGCTCGGGCCGGTCGAGCAGCTCGTCGAGGTCGCGCAGATCGCCGGTGAGCACGGTGGTGGAGTGGTTGCTGGCGAGCAGCGCCCGGCCGTGGGCGAGCACGATCGGGTCGTTGTCGATGTAGACCACCCGGGACTCCGGGGCCAGCTCCTGCGCGACCTCGTGCACATTGCCCTGGGCGGGCAGGCCGGAGCCGATGTCGATGAACTGGCGGACCCCGGCCTCGACGCAGAGCCGGACGGCGCGGCGCAGGAAGGCGCGGTTCTCCCGGGCGGCCTGCGGGATGTCGGGCGCGGCGGCTATCGCGTGCTCGGCGGCGGCCCGGTCCGGCGGGAAGTTGTCCTTGCCGCCCAGCCAGTAGTCGTAGATCCGGGCCGGGTGGGGCCGGTGGGTCTGGAGCATCACCGGGTCCACGAAGTCCGCCGGATGCCCGAAGCCCGCCGGATCCGCGGAGTCGGCCGGATCCGCGAAGCCCGCCGGGTCGGTCACGTCCGCAGGGTTCGTGGCGTTGTCGAACTCGGGCATCGGGTCCCCTCCGTTTGGCCTGATCAACGGTCACCAGAAGCTGGTAGCCAGCCGGTTGATCGGTTCTGCATCGTACCCGGCCCACTGGGAAGGACGATCACTGGCCCTGGCGCGGTTCACCGAGGTTCACTGCACTGCGGTTCACTGCGGTTCACCGCGGGGCCCGCCGCCGGGGGCCGGGCTCCGGGAGGAGGCGCGGCTGCGCAGCCAGGCGGTGCGGGCGGCGACGACGCCGAGGGTGAGGGCCACCAGGTGGCCGGCGTCGGCCAGCTGCTGGTCCGCCGCCCAGGAGCCGGCCAGTACCAGGGCGAGGAGCGGCAGGCCGTACCGGCGCAGCGCGCGCGGGCCCAGGGCGAGCAGGCAGCCGATGGTGGCGACCAGCCCGTAGCTGATCCCGACGTCCCGCGCGCGGGAGAGCGCCCCCGGGATCCGGGCGGTCAGCATCACCCACATGGCACCCTCGGTGAGCAGGGTGGCGCCCAGGTGCCCGAAGACGAACACCGCGCCCGCGCGGGCCGGGCCCCAGCGCCACTCGGCCAGGCCCAGGGCGATCGCGACGGCGGCGATGCCGGCCCAGGCCGGGACGCCGTCGACCACCAGGCCGCTGGTGAACATCGTCCACCACTTGCCCACTTCCATGTGGTGGACGTTGCTGCTGTTGTGCCGGACGAACCGGGCCCGGCCGGCGTGGCCCTGGGTGGCGAGCCAGGTGGCGGTGATCGTCAGCAGGACGACGTAGACGGAGGTGAGACGCAGCCGGAGCGCGGCGGTGCGGGCGCTCGCCGCGAGCGCGGCCCGGCCGCCGGTGGCCCTCCGGCCGGCCGCCGTTCCGTCGCCGGCCGCCGTTCCGTCGGCGGCCGTTCTGGAATCAGGCGTCCGGGAGGCGGCGGTGTCGGTCGGCTGCGTCGTTCCGAGGCGGTCCCTCATCGTGCCTGGCGCCCTTTGCGTGCGGTGTCCGGTCTCCGGTGCCCGGCGGCCCGTGGGCGGCCGGAGAGCCAGCCTACGGCAGTCGGCCGCGCCCGCCCGTCGACGGTTTCGCGGGCGGGAGGCCGGGTACGGACGCCGCCGGGCGGGTCACCCGAACGGGCCGTCGCGGCGGCGGGCGGCGGCCCGGGCGGGCCAGGGTGAGGTGGGGGCCGTCGAGGAGGATCGGACCGTCGAGGAGGCGCCGATGACCGGCAGCACCACCGGCGTGCCGCAGGCGCACCCGGGGCCCTGGTGGGCGCGCGCGGCCCGGGCGGCGTGGCGCTACGTCCGGCGCGCCCCCGGCACCTACGTCTGGCTGGCGATCCTGCTGGTCACCACCCAGGTGATCCGGCACGTCGACCCGGTGACCGCCGACCGGATCCTGCAGCGGCGTTCGACCAACCTGCACCACCTCCAGGTCTCACCCGTTCGGGTGCTGCTGACCAGCGCGCTGTGGATCGCGGGCGGCGGCTGGCTGAGCTACTTCGCGCTGTACAACCTCTTCCACGTGCCCGCCGAGCGCTGGCTGGGCACGCTGCGCTGGCTGTCGGTGGCGGTGCTGGCACACGTCGGGGCGACCTACCTCAGCGAGGGGGTGCTCGGCTGGGCGATCCACCGCGGCCTGGCGGCGCCGAAGGCCGTCTACACGCTCGACTACGGCGTGAGCTACGCGCTCGCCGGGGTGGTCGGGGTGCTCAGCTACCTGATCGTGCGGCCCTGGCGGTACCTCTACGTGGGGGGAGTGCTCGCCGTGTACGTCTACGGCGTTCACCAGAGCCGGGACTACACCAGCATCGGCCACCTCAGCGCGGCACTGATCGGGCTCGCCTGCTACCCGATCACCCGGGACCGGCCGGGAGCCTTCGACCCGGCCGCCGTGGTGCGGGAGTCGTGGCGGCGGGTGCGTGGGTGGCGGGTGCGCGGGCGGCGGCAGCCCGGTCGGTGAGCGGGGCCGTCGGACGTCAGGCGTTCGGGCGTCCGGGCATTCGGTGAATGCCAACTGTTCGAAACGGTAAGGGTCTTAACCTCCTTTTACCGTTCGGGCCTTCCCCTGGCCGGGCACACCGGACAGGCTTACCCCCTGTTTCGCCGGGGCCGCGCAACCGCGCGGCCGGCCACAGGGGAGGACCGCACTCGTGCCCATCAGGCATCGTCGTCGGCTGCTGCTCAGCGCCGTCACGCTCACCGCCCTCGGACTGACCACCAGTCAGGCGCTCGCCGCGCCGTCACCGTCCGCATCGCAACCCTGGCAGGTGCAGCACCAGGCAGACGTCGGGAAGCAGCACGCGAAGAAGGTCCGGGGTGCCGGGACCTCCTCGCTCGCCCCCCGTTCGACCACCGCTCCCGAGGCCGACTCGCCCGGGGACGGCGGCGACGAGACGGAGAACTCCGCCGAGGGCGTCGCCCAGTACACCGAGGCGCGCACCGCGCCGGGTGTCGTGGCGCCGGGCGCCTACGGTGCGGCCTGGGCGCAGTTGCAGTCCATGCCGCACACGGGCGGCACCTGGGACCACGTCACCGACAAGCCGTACAACTCCGACGACCCGCGCTACCGGGACGTCAACTCCAACTCCAGCGGCGGCGCCGGACTGGTGACCGGCCGGATCACCGGCATCGCCGCCGACACCGACGGCTACGTGTACGCGGGCGGCGCCAACGGCGGGGTGTTCCGCTCCCGTACCGGCGGCGGCCGGTGGGAGCCGATCGCCGACAAGCTGCCCACGCTCTCCACCGGCACCCTGAACCTCGACGGCGGCGGGCGGCTCTGGTGCGCCACCGGCGAGTCCAACACCGGGGCCACCTCGTACGTCGGCACCGGCGTGTACGTGCTGTCCGACCCGCAGCACGGCAAGTTCCAGCCCGGAAACCGGGTGGGCGGGCCGGAGCTGGAGTCGACCATCATCCACGCGCTGCGCTTCGGCGGCGGCAAGGTGTGGGCGGCGACCAGTCGCGGTGTGTGGAGCCACTCGACCTCCGACCTGTCGGGGCCGTGGAAGCTGGAGTTCGCGCCCAACCCGGACTACCTGCCGGGCGGTTCGATGGCCAAGGACCCGAGCGCGCCGTACAAGAACATCGCCAACGACATCGCGATCGACCCCAAGGACCCGTCCAAGGTGGTCCTGGCGGTCGGCTGGCGCGGCGGCGACACCTACAACGGCTTCTACAGCAAGGCCGCGGAGGGGAGTTGGCAGCGCGTCGGCGCGCTGGGCGACCTGCCGTCGGACGCCGCGAACGTCGGCAACGTGACCTTCGCCCGCTCGGCGGACGGCTCGCGCTACTACGCGATCGACCAGTCGCCCGATGTCGCCGCACACAACCCGGACACCGGACTCAAGGGCATCTACGTCTCCAAGTCCGGCTCGCCGTACGGCCCGTGGACGCTGATCGCGGACAAGGACAAGCTCAAGGCGTCCGGCTCGGCGCTCCAGGACCCGGGCTACCAGCCCGGCATCCAGGCCTGGTACAACCAGTCGCTCCAGGTCGACCCGGCCAACCCGGACCACGTCTACGCGGGCCTGGAGGAGGTCTTCGAGACCACCGACGGCGGCAACGCGTGGGCGACGGTCGGGCCGTACTGGAACAACGGCTTCCCGTGCTGGAGCATCGACCCGAGCAAGCAGACCGGTGACTGCTCGCCGACCACCCACTCCGACCAGCACGCCGTCGCCTTCGGCAGCTACCAGGGCAAGGTGAACGTTTACGTCGGCAACGACGGCGGCATCTACCGGCGCCCGGGCAAGGGGCAGTTGGACGCCTGGGGCCACGGCAAGGACTGGACGCCGCTCAACGACGGCACCATGGACACCCTCCAGTACTACTCGGTCGGCGTCGGCAAGGACCCGGCGGACCGGTCCGGCAAGGGCGTCATCGTCAGCGGCGGGCTCCAGGACAACGGCGAGTCCATCCTGCGGGCGCACGACAAGGTGATGGGCTCCAACTTCGGCGGGGACGGCGGCGACACCCTGGTCGACCCGGCCAACGGCTGCGACATCGCCCAGGAGTACGTCTACCTGGACATGTGGGTCACCCAGAACTGCGCGGTGAACGACGGCAGTTGGACGAAGGATCCGAGCAAGGCCACCTCCTACGAGGTCGCCCCGCCGGACAAGGACACCAACGCCGCCCGGTTCATCGCGCCGATGACCGCCGACCCCGCGGACGCCGATACCTGGATCGCCGGCGGCCAGCACGTCTGGGTGCAGCACAAGGGCTACGCGATCCGCAGCGGCAGCGAGTGGACCTCCGCCTACGACCTGGGCGCCGGTCACGTGGCCACCGCCGTCGCCACCGTCAACGGCACGGTGTACGCGGGCTGGTGCGGCCCGTGCAACAACCAGGGGTTCAGCCGCGGCATCGCGGTGGGCAACATCGACGGCACCGGCTGGCACCAGCTGAACCTGCCCGTCGACGGGACGATCCCGAACCGGTACATCTCCTCCTTCGCGGTGGACGAGAAGGACGCCCGGCACGTCCTCGTGGCCGTCAACGGCTTCTCGCGCACCTGGACGGAGGGCCCCGGCGCGGGCACCGGCCACCTCTTCGAGACCCGGGACGGCGGCGCCACCTGGACCGACGTCTCGGCCAACCTGCCCGACGTCCCGGCGACTTCGGTGAAGCTCCTGCCCGACGGCGGCCTCGCCCTGGGCACCGACCTCGCCGCGTTCTACCGGGCCCCGGGCGAGAGCCGGTTCTCGGTGCTCGGCCGCAACCTGCCGACCACGGCGGTGCAGCAGCTCAAGCAGGGCCCCGACGGCCGGCTCTACGTGGCGACCTTCGGGCGCGGCATCTGGTCGATCAACCCGCGCGAGCTCGGCCGGGACGGCGACGGCCAGGACGGCAACAGCCAGGGCGGGGACGGCCAGGGCGGCAACAGCCAGGGCTGACGGTCCCGTTCGTGCGCCGGTGCCCGGCCCGCTCCTGACGAGCGGGCCGGGCACCGGCGTCCCGGGTGCGGTGGGGGTTGGGGTAGGGGTGGGGGGGATCGGTCGGGGATGGGTCAGCTTCCGACGCGCTGGGCCACGCAGAGGATGTTGCCCTCGCTGTCCTTGAACCAGGCGGCGCGCATGCCCTCGCCCTCGGCGACCCCGTTGACCGTCTTGAGGCCGGGGAAGTCGTACTCCTCGAAGGTGATGCCGCGCTCACGCAGGGCGGCCATCTCGCCGTCGAGGTCGGCGACCTTGAAACTGGCGAGGGTGTGGGCGGCCTGGCCGCCGCTGGGGGTGCGGTAGATGGTGAACTGGGTCGCGCCGCATTCGCCGGTCAGCTCCTCCTCGCCCTCCTCGACGACCTTGAGGCCGAGGGCATCGGTGTAGAAGGCCTTGGCGCGGGCGAGATCGGTGGCGGGGATGACTGCTTGCAGCGGTCCGTCTCCAAGCATGGTGGTTCGCCTCCTCTCGGTTACCAGGCTAGGGAGGTACGCGGCCGGGCGCCCGGTGGGCCGGGGAGCGCTGCGGGCCGTGCGCGGCCGGTCACACGGGGGTGCAGGCGCGGGCGGCCCGGGGCGGCGGGGGCGCGGACGGTCAGGGCCGGTGCGGACGGTCAGCCGCCCCGGGGCCACTCCTGCGGCACCCGTTCCAGTACGCCCGCGCCGAACAGCTCGTACAGCGGCAGCGTCTCCAGGTGGACGTACCCGATGTGGCAGTCGCAGACCGGCAGCGGGCAGGGGCGCGGCCGCAGCCGGGCGCGGTAGCTGCCGTCGTAGAGGTTGCCGAGGACGTCCCGGACGAAGTGGCAGCGGCGCACCGTGCCGTCGCCGTCCACGGAGAGCACCGAATCGCCGGTGCGGCAGGGCAGCCCGGCGCTCGGATGGGCGTGCCGGCTGTAGCCGAAGTGCGGGTCGAGGGCCGTCCACTGCGCGGCCTCGGCATCGGTGTAGCTGCGGCCCTCGGCCGCGTTGATCCACAGGTACACCTCGGGGGCGAGTGCCGCGCGCAGCCGACGGGCCTCGGGGAGGTGGTCCGGCTGCCCGACCACGCCGACGCTGTACCGCACGCCCAGCGCGTCCAGCTCGCGGCACTTGGCGAGGAAGCGGTCGAAGGGCACCTGGCCGGGGTGGTAGGTGACCCACAGGGCGAGGGTGGCGGGGTCGGCCTCGGCCAGCCACCCGGTACGGCAGCTCAGGTTGGTCTGGATCGCGACCCGGCGCACGTGCGGGAGCCGGCTCAGCTCGACCAGCGCGCGGCGGTACCAGGAGCGGACCAGGCCCTCGCCCCAGGGGGTGAACAGCAACGACAGGGTGTCACCGGTGCCCGCGCGGGCGGTGGCCCAGGCGGTGAAGCGTTCCAGCGCGGCCCGGTCGGCGCGCAGCTGCTCGGGCGAGTCGCGGCGCTTGGCGAACGGGCAGTAGGGGCAGTCGTAGTCGCAGGAGGCGAGCGGGCCGCGGTAGAGCAGGGTGAGGTCGCGCGGCCGCGCCGCGTCGGGGGTGCCGGCGGCGGCGTCGGCCTCGACCGGGGCGGCGGCGTCGGCGGGGGTGACGGAGGGCATGCCGAGGAAGGTCATTTCGCCTCGTAGCCCGTCATCAGGGCCCGGACCCCGGGCGAGAACAGCAGCGGCCCGACCGCGTCCGAGTGGGCCAGGCCCTCCGGGGTGAGCCGTAGCCGCTCCGGGTCGGCGGCCAGCCAGCCGCGCTCGGCGAAGCCCGCCAGCTCTGCGGCGAAGTCCTCGGCCGGCGAACTGCCGAAGCGGGCGCGGTAGTCGGCCAGGGGCATGCCCTCGGCCTGGAGCAGCGACTGGACGAGGTGGCGGCGACGCGGCTCGCCGCCGTCCATCCGGAAACCGTGTTCGGCGTGGTGGAAGTCCTCGGTGGTGACGAAGCGGTCGATGATGCTGCGCACCTCGGTGGCGTTCACCGCGTAGTCGAAGGAGTAGTGCAGCCGCGAGGTGTAGGAGCGGGCGCCGCAGCCCAGGCCGACCATGCCGTCGGTCTGGCAGGCGTACTCGCCCTGGCCGGCCTGCGGGGAGGCCGCGCGGCGGAACATCCGCATCGACACCTGCTGGTAGCCGTTGGCCAGCAGGTGGTCCCGGCCGGACCGGTAGAGCGCGAGCCGGCGGGCGTCCCAGGCGGCGGCGCTCTCCTGCTCGCCGCGCCGGGCCAGGCCGGTCAGCGGGCGGACGTACAGCGGGTAGAGGTAGAGCTCCTCGGGCTGCCAGTGCAGGGCCGCGTCCAGTGAACGCAGCCAGCTCGCCTCGGTCTGGCCGTCGATGCCGTAGATGAGGTCGATGTTCAGCACCGGTATCCCGGCGGCCCGGATCCGGGCCAGGGCGGCCTCCACCTCGGCGCGCTTCTGCGGGCGGACGGCCGAGCGGGCCTCGGTGTCGTCGAAGGACTGCACCCCCAGGCTCAGCCGGGTGGTGCCGCGGGCGGCCAGCACCTCCAGCCGGTCGGCGGTCGCGGTGGCGGGTGAGGCCTCCACGGAGAGCGGCACGGCCCGCAGGTCGGCGCCCATCCGCTGCTCGGCGATGTCGCACAGCCGCTCCAGCTCGGCGGCCGTCAGATACGTCGGGGTGCCGCCGCCGAACGCGGCCAGCGCGAACCGGGCGTCGCCGTCCAGGGCCGAGCGCACGGCGTCGGCCTGGCGCTCCAGGGCGTCCAGGTAGGCGGTGGTCAGGCCCTCGGGGCTGCCGATCCGGGTGAACAGGTTGCAGAAGCCGCAGCGGACCTCGCAGAACGGGACGTGCAGGTAGAGCGAGAGCGCGTGCTGCGGCTCCCCGGCCCAGAGCTCGCCGAGCAGCGGGCGCTCGGGCAGCGGGCGGTAGGCCGTCTTGTGCGGGTAGGCGTAGACGTAGGACTGGTACGGCGAGTCGGGGAGCGGGGGTGCGGTGGTCATGCGCGCTCCTCGGGGATGGAGGGGATGGACGGAGTGGGGGCGGGGGAGGGGTCGGTGGCAGTGCCGTGGCCGGCCGGGACGGTGAAGTGCGCGTACGGGACCGTCCAGACCACCTCGTGGCCGATCCGGTGCCCGGTGTAGCCGTCCTCGCCGTACGCCGTGCCGTGGTCGGAGCAGACGACGGCGAAGCAGGGGCGGCGGGCGCTCATCGCGGTGAAGAGGCGGCCGATGTGGGCGTCCACGTACTCCAGGGCGGCGGCGTGGCTGGCCCGCGAGTCGCCGTGCTCGCGGGTGGCACCCGGCAGGTGGAACCAGTTGGGCTGGTGCAGCGCCGAGACGTTCAGGAACAGGAACAGCGGCTGGTCGGCGGGCTGTTCGGCGGCGACCCGCTCGGCCCGGGCGACCTGCTCCTCGAAGGAGGTGGGGGAGGCCACGCCCATCGCCGGCTCCCAGTGGCTCTCCTGGAACAGGCCGGGCAGGACCGAGCCGAGCGGGCCCTGCTTGTTGAAGAAGCCGACGCCGCCGATGCAGACCGTCCGGTACCCGGCCGCCCCCAGGGCGGTCGGAAGGTCCGCCGCGTCGAACACCCAGGTACGGGTGGCGGTGCTCTCCGAACCGGCGAAGCGGGCCGCGAACAGGCGCGGGTGCGGGCCGCCGGGAGCGGCCGGGGTGGGCAGGAAACCGGCCATGATCGCCTGGTGGGAGGCGTAGGTGAAGCTGCCGGGCGCATGCCGGCGCTCCCACCGGCCGCCGGGCAGGAAGGCGGCGAGGTTCGGGATCCGGCCGGCCCCGGCCAGCTCCTCGGCGACGTCGAAGCGCAGCGTGTCGAGGGTGACGAGCAGCAGGTCGTGGCTGCCGACCACCGCGTTCATGTCGGGGTTCGGGGCGGCCGTCTCGGGCGTGGGCTGGTGGTTCATCGGGAGGGTTCCATGCTCTGGTGGTGCGTCGGGGCGGGGGAGCGGGGCTCTGTGCGGTCGGTACGGGTGGTGGGGTCGGGGCGCCGGGCGAGGGCGGCGAGCTGGGCGCCGTAGGTGTCGAGGCCCTCGGCCGGGCCTCCGGGCAGGCCGGTCAGCCCGGGCAGCAGGTCGCCGAAGGCGTTCACCTCGCCGACCAGGGCGCGGCGCCAGCCCGCGGTGGGCAGGACGTCCACCCCGACCATCGGGGAGCCGGGGAAGCAGGCCGCTGCCCGCTCGGCCGTCTCCAGCAGCGTGGGCCAGGCCGGGCCGGCCGCCTCCCGGGCCAGGTCGAGGCTGCCCCGGGCGCCGCCGAGGTGCAGGTTGGTCATCGGCTGGGAGCTGGTGCGCACCACCGCGTGGGTGGCCCGGCCCTCGACCACCACGACGCGCAGGTCCGCCGAGTGGCCGGACTGGGAGGCCTTCGGGATCCACTGCTCGACGTGCAGCCCGTCCGGCGCCAGGCGGTCGACGATCTCGGCGACCTCCCGCTCGTCGCGGTAGCGGCGCACCCGCAGCGAGTTGTGCAGTCGGCCGTCGGCCAGCTCGACCGAGGTGGTGGCCAGGAGTCGTCCGCGCGGGCCGAACTCCAGGGCGATCACCCCGGAGGCGGAGGAGCCGTGCGCGGGCTTGACGAAGACCCGGTGCAGACCGGCCGCGGCGAGCCGCGAGCGCAGCTGTTCCCAGCCGGAGAGCTCGCCGCCGGGAGCCGGGCCGGGGAGCGCCCGGGGCACCGGCACGCCGGCCGCGGCGAGCAGTGCGTGCGCCCGGCGCTTGTCGAACATCACGGCGATCTCCTCCGGATCGCCGAGCAGCCGCACGCCGGGGTGTGCGGCCAGCCCGCGCAGAGCGGTCAGCATCCCGGTGTACCAGGCGGCCGTGCCCTCGACCCTGGTCGGCGCGTAGCCGGAGCCGAGCGCCGGGCCGCGGAGCAGCTCGTCGACCAGCGGCTCCTCGCCGGGCGACTCGATGCGCAGCAGGGTGCCCTCCGGCAGCCGGTACCCGCCGCGCAGGACGTCCAGCCAGGGCAGCACCGAGGGCTCGGGCAGGCCGGCGGCCCGGGCGGCGGCGGTGAACAGCGTCACCCGCCGGTGCCCGGGGTTGCCGAGGACGGTCAACCGCTGGGTCATCGTGCCGTCTCCTCTCTCCGTTGCCGTTGCCGTTGCCGTTGCCGTTGCCGTTGCCGTGTTCGCGTCCGTGTCCCTGTCCGTTTCCGGCCTGCGCCTGCGCCTGCGCCTACTCGGCGACCGCGACGTAACGGTCCTCGTCGTCCTCGCCCGCGTCCTCCGCCTCGGTGAGGTCGAGGTCGACGCCGGGCAGGGCCTGGCGCAGGCGTTGTCCCATCTCCTCGGTGAGGTAGTGGTGGTGGAGGTCGAGTGCGCGCAGGTGGGTGAGCGGCTGGCCCTCCAGCAGGGCGGCCGCGCCCTCGTCGGAGAGCACGCCCATGGAGAGGTTGAGCGACTCCAGCCGGGCGACCACGGGGGCGTGGGCGAGGGCGGCGGCGATCTCGTCCTGGAACTCGCTGTTCTGCAGGCCGAGGTGGCGCAGCCGCGGCAGGCGCGAGCCGTCCAGGAAGGGTGCCAGGTCGTCCAGCGTGGTGTCGCCGCCGTACTCGTCGACGCCGAGCCAGAGCTCCAGCCGCTCCAGCGCGGGCAGTTCGGAGCCGGACACCGCGCGGACCACGGTGGCCGGCAGACCGCCGGACTCGAAGCACAGGGACGTCAGCCGGTCGTGCCGCACCGGGAGGAGGCAGAGGTCCATGCTGCCGCGCACGGTCAGCGAGGCCAGCCGGGGGAAGGCCGTCAGCAGCGGGGTGACGTCGCCCATCTCCAGCCAGGAGATCTCGCACTCGTCGAAGGTGACGTCGCCGAGGAAGACCGCCTCCAGCGCGGGCAGGCGGTCGGCCGCGGCCGCCATCGCCTCGACCGCGACCCGCACGGGGGAGTAGCCGCCCTGCCACCAGGGGCCGATCACCAGGGCGCGGACCCCGGCCGGGTCGACGGACTGGAGGAAGGACCGCCAGAGCTCCTCGAAGCCGTGCTTGGCGTCGTACTCCAGGGCCAGCCGCCAGGCGACCTCGCCGGCGGCGGGCCGGTGTCGGGTGTCGTCGGGGGCGAACTCGTGGATCGGCAGCTCGTGGAAGTGCTTGAGGTGGTGCGAGACCGTCATGTCGGATCCTGGCGGGTGTGCTCGGGCGGGTGCGGGACAGGTGGAGCCGGAGGGGGCGGTGCGGACTATTCGGCGACGGCGACGTAGCGCCACCGGTCGTCCGGCTTGCCCGCCTCGGTGAGGTCGAGGTCGACGCCGGGCAGGGCCTGGCGCAGGCGCTGTTGCATCTCCTCGGTGAGGTAGTGGTGGTGGAGGTCGAGTGCGCGCAGGTGGGTGAGCGGCTGGCCCTCCAGGAGGGCGGCCGCGCCCTGGTCGGTCAGCACGCCCATGGAGAGGTTGAGCGACTCCAGCCGGGCGACCACGGGGGCGTGGGCGAGGGCGGCGGCGATCTCGTCCTGGAACACGCAGTTCTGCAGGCCGAGGTGGCGCAGCGCGGGCAGCCCGGTGCCGTCCAGGAAGGGCGTCAGATCGCCGATCGTGGCGTCGCCGCCGTAGTTGTCCACCCCCAGCCAGAGCTCCAGCCGCTCCAGCGCGGGGAACTCGCAGCCGGCCACCGCGCGGACCACCGTGGCCGGCAGGCCGCCCGCCTCGAAGCGCAGCGCCTTGAGCGCCTCGTGCCGCAGCGGCTGGAGGGCGAGGCCGCCCTGACCCTCCCAGCCCTCCGAGGCGCCGCGCACCACCAGCTCGGCCAGTGCCGGGAAGGCCGTCAACAGCGGCGTCACGTCGCACTGCTGGATCCAGGAGATCTCGCACTCCTCGTACGTGACGTCCCCGGCGAACAGCGCGCGCAGGGCGGGCAGTCGGGGCGCGGCGGCGACCACCGCCTCCAGCGGCTCCCGGAAGGAGTCCGGCTCGTCCGGTGCCCACTGGCCGATCACCAGGGCGGCGACCCGCTCGGTGTCGACGGCCTCGAGGAACTGCTGCCAGCGTTCGGGCCACGTCCGCTCGGACTCGTAGTCGAGCCGGATCCGCCAGGCGACCGCGGCCGCGTCCGGCAGCGGGGCGGGCCCGGCGCCGTCGGTCGGCCCGGCCGCCTCCGCCGCCTCCAGGGCCTGGACGAAGTCGAAGACCGGGAGACCGTGGAACTGTTCGAGGTGGTGGTTGACGGTCATGCGCTGCTCCTCCGGGGAATCGGACCGAACGACTGTCTACCAGGCGGGTCCGACAGACCGGTGGCCGGGTGGCGGCCCGGGCGCGTTGTCAGACCCTTGCTCTACGTTCTGGTCATGGCTCCGGAGCGTGACCGTGTCCGGTCGGGCGGAGCCGTGGGTTCCGGCGCCCGCCGGGGTCCGGCCGTACGGCGTGGGAGGACTGATGTACCGCCAGGGTGATGTGTTGATCGTGCCGGTCGCGGAGGTCGTGGTGCCGCTGCGGGTGTCCGGGCTGGCCGTGCAGCCCCGGGACGCGCGGGGCCGGATGGTGCTCGCGCTCGGCGAGGTCACCGGCCATGCCCACGCCGTGGTCGGCCCCGGTGAACTGCGCCGGGAGGCCGGGCCCTTCGGCGAGGCCTGGCTGCACCTGCCGGAGGGCGGCCGGGTGGTGCACGAGGAGCACGCGGCGATACCGCTGCCCAAGGGGTGGTACCGGGTGGTCCGCCAGCGCGAGTACGTGCCGGGTGCGGTGCGGGTGGTCGCGGACTGAGCTGCGGGAGTAGGAGCGGGCGCGGGAGCGGGTGCCGGCGCAGGTGCCGACGCGGCACGGGGAAGCGAACGGGAACGGACGGCCGGGTGGGGAGCCCGGCCGGGGAACGGAGCAGACGATGACGACGGAGACGGTGATCCGGGCCAACCCGACCGATGCGGGCGCGGGCGGACGCGGCGAGGCCGGTGGGCCCGGCGGGGCGGTCGGCGCGGCCGGGGCCACGGCGCGCTGGCGGGCCGCTTCGGCCGCCACCGGGCCGGCCGACCGGGCGGCGGTCGAACGCGCGGTGCGGGCCGCCTACCGGGCCGCCGGGCTGCCCGAACCGGCGGCCGTGCGCTGGTTCGGCTCGCCGCTCGCGGCCGCCGAGGCGGCGCTGGAGCTGCGGGCCGCCGGCGCGGTGAGCGTGCGCGAGGAGGTCCGCACCCGGCCCTGGGAGGAGGCCCGGCGGCGCGCCGTCGAGCAGGTCGGCCCGGCCGGCTGGGCCGCGCACTGGGCGCTGACCGGCGGTGAACTCGGCCCGGTCAGCACGCCGCTGGCCGAGCGGGTGCGCAACGCCGTGCTCGACCGGCTCGCGCCCGAGGCCGATCGCGACCGGGCCTCCGGCAGCGACCGGGCCTCCGCCGGTGCCCCGGCCACCGGCGCCGGGGCCGCCGCCGCCCGGAGCCGGCGCACCACCGTCCGTCTCGCCCTGCTGGACGCGGTGCGCGGCCAGCACGACGCACCCTGGTTCGCCGCCCTGGAGGCCGCCGGCGCGGGCGTCGAGGCCGTCGCACCGCTCGCCGAGGTGGGGCGGGGAGCCGGCTGGTGGTGGCCGTACCAGGAGGTGGCGCTGGTCTCCGAACGGCCCGTCGTCCTGCACCGCGACGAGGCCGGCCGGCTCGACCGGGCGGACGGCCCCGCCCTGGAGTACCCGGACGGCTTCGCGCTGCACGCCTGGCGCGGGATGCCCGTCCCCGCCGAGTTCCTGGCGGGCCTCGCCGAGGTGACGGCCGAGCGGATCCGCACCGAGGAGAACGCCGAGCTGCGCCGCGTGCTGCTGGAGCACTACGGCTACGAGCGGTACCTCGCCGACTCCGGCGCGGAGCCCGTCCACCGCGACGAGACGGGAGTGCTGTGGCGGATCGTCCTGCCGGACGACGAACCGGTGGTGATGGTCGAGGTGGTCAACTCCACGCCCGAGCCCGACGGCACCTCCCGCACCTACTGGCTGCGCGTCCCGCCGAGCACCCGGACGGCCCGGGCCGGAGTCGCCTGGACGTTCGGCATACCGGAGACGGCCTACCACCCGCAGCGCGAGACCTGATGCTCCGGCCCACGCCCGTCAGGCCCACGGGGCCCGGCGGCCGCAGGTCACCGGCCACTCGGCGGCGGGGACGCCGGCGCACCACAGCGCGGGGTCGTCGGAGGCCTCCCTCCGTGCGGTCAGGTCCTGGTTGACGCCGGCACAGGTGGCGACGGGCGAGTACCGGGGGCACTGGCCGGTGGCGTCCTTGAGCACGTGGGCGCGCCAGGCGTCCAGGCCCATGTCCAGGACTCCCGAGGCGGTGGTCGGCATGTACCGGTTGGCCGACCACGAGCCGGCCATGGCGGTGAACAGCGCGATCGCGCAGACCCCGGCCGCGGTGACCCGGCGGACCGCCAGGAGGTTCCGCCCGGTGGCCGGGCCGCCGCCGGGCCGGGACAGCGTGCGGCTCCAGGCCGCCGTGCGCCGGACGGCCAGCATCAGTCCGAGCACCGCCAGGACGATCAGGCAGTACATGATGATCCACGTCGTCCGCGGGTAGAGCTGCACGGCCTGGGTGCGTTCCATCTGCGCGGCGAACCAGAACCGGAGCAGCCAGGAGCTGACCAGGACGGTGGCGACGGTCCGCACCAGGACGCCTCCCGAACCGAGGCCGATCGCGAGTGCCGCCGCCGCGAGGAGCAGCAGGGTGAACGCGCTCTGCCCGGCCAGCTCACCGCCGACCGGCCAGTTGTGGTAGGTCTGCGTGCCGGCGCGGTCGGACGCCCATCCCATCACGTAGGCGGGATCGGCGTAGACCGTGATCATCGCGTAGCGGTCCTTGGTCGTCGCACCGAACCGGACCAGCTGGTAGAGCAGCGGCGCGCCGACCACCGCGGCGCTCGCCACCGTCACCCCCAGGAACAGCAGCGTCCGCCGCAGGCGCGCCGTCCCCGCCCGCCAGGGGATCGAGAACCCGCTCAGGACGAGGACACCGGGAGCGGCCCAGACGAACCAGCCGGAGTACCAGAGGAACACCACGCCCATCGCGGAACCGTACGCGACCGCCCGCCGGACGGCGGTGCGGGTCGGCAGCCGGTGCGCCCGGCGCAGGTCGCGCAGGCAGGCGGCCAGCAGCGGCACCATGACCAGCATGGCGCTGTGGCTGTAGGGGCGGATGGGGTCGATGAAGAGCACCGCGGCGGGCGCCGCGATCAGCAGGGCCCAGAAGGGCCGGAGCAACAGCCGCCAGGCCAGGTAGGCCAGCGGGCCGGCGACGGCGGTGCACAGCAGTTGCAGGTCCTGCATGGCGAATCCGACGCCCGCGACGGCACCGTGGGCGCCGTGGAACAGCTCGGCCCACACGGCCAACAGCGCCGGGAACAGCGGCGGGTAGACCCCGGGCAGGCCCTGGCCGCGGATCATGTCGTCGGCCATGCCCATCACATTGCCCGGGTCGCCCTCCTGCCCGCCGAGCCCCCACGGGGTTCCGTGCAGCGCCACCGCGATACCGCCGGCGACCAGGCCGGTGCTCAGCCCCGCGATCACCGCGCATCCGAGCCGCAGCGCCGGACGGTAGCGGTCGGGGCCGGCGCGGTGCGCGACGTACAGCAGCACCGCGAGGACGGGCACGGCGACCACCGCGGCGTGCAGTTGGAGACCGGCGAGGCCGCTCACCTGGCCGATCCGGACCAGCGGGTTCACGTCGATGCTGCGGGCCCAGAGCAGGAAGCCGACGCCGGTGACCAGGCCGACGACGGCCTCGGCGACCGCCGTCGCGCGCCGCCGGGGTCGACGTGCGCCCGCTGCCCGCGCGGACGTGACGGCGTCGGTTTCGGGTTCTGTCCCGGTGATCCGAGCGGCCGGTGGTGCCTCGGCCTGTGGCGCAGCGGTCGGACAAGTGGTCGCATCAGTCATGCAGTTGTGCTCTCTCACTGTGCATCCGCCGCACCCGATCGGGCTCGCCGGACCCGGAGTCCCCCGCTCGACGGTCGCCCTGGGGAACGACCGGCACCCGCCCCGGTCACGCGGCATGACCTGGACGGAGCAACCGGGCGGGGCGGCGCCCCCGCCTCAGGCCCGCAGGCCGCGGCGCTTGGTGTAGGCGAGGTGGAACAGGAAGAGCGGTACGGCGATGACCGGCCAGCAGGCGTGCATCGCGGCGGGCGCGGCGTCGACCGGCAGCAGGTAGGCGAAGGCGAGTTGGGCGAAGGCGTTGAGCAGGCTGGCCGCGCCCCAGACCGCGGTGAGCACCCGGACGCCGCGGCGGAAGGCCGCGTCCTCCTCCCACCGCTCCTCCCAGGCGCGCAGCCCGGCCTCGCCCGCCTTGACCTGGACGAAGGAGCGGAACAGGAGCATCAGCGCCGGGCGTCCGAAGCCGACGGAGGCGAGCAGCCAGACGCCGATCAGCCCGCCGAGCATGCCGGTCCAGGCCTCGCGGATCAGCAGGGCGCGGGGGTCGCCGGTGAGCGAGGAGAGGACGAGCCCGAGTCCGATCATGGTGAGGATCAGCAGGGCGAGGAAGTCGAGGCGCCGGGTGCGGACCAGTCGGACGACGACGGCGACCGCCGGGATCGCGGCCGACCAGAGCAGCGACCACCACTGGTCCACGCCTGCGAGGCGCAGCCCGTAGTAGGCGCCGAGCGGCAGGAGGAGGTCGAGCAGCAGGGGTAAGGCGGCGGTGCTCCGGCGGGTCCGTCCCTCCCGGGGAGCGGCGTGGACGGTCATGACGCGCCGCCGTTCCTGGTGGCGAGGTCGAACAGGGTGACCAGTTCACGGCCGTAGGCGCGCGGGTCGAAGTCGGCCCCGGCGGCGAGCCGGTTGGCGGCCGCGTCGATCGAGGCGCGGATCGCGGTGGCCATCGCCTCGGGGTCGAAGGGGCGGAAGGCGCCGGTGCGCTGGCCGTCCCGCAGGTGCTGCACCAGCAGGGCGACGGGGGTGTCGAAGCCGGCCGGGCTGACCAGCGGACTGCCGTCCTCCCGGCGGGCGTTGGCGAGGACGTCCACCAACGCCCGGACCGCGACGGGGTGTTCGGCGAGGAAGTCGAGGTTCGCCTCGATGTAGGCGGCCAGCATCGCGGCCGGCTCGTGCTGGGCGCGGATCCGCGGCTGCATGGCGGTGCGAGCCTGTTCCTGGACGGTGTCGACCAGGGCCTGGAAGAGGTCTTCCTTGTCGTCGAAGTGGTACGAGATCAGCCGCACGCTGGACAGCCCGGCGCGCTTGGCGATCTGCGCGAACGAGGCCCGGCCGTAACCGAGTTCGGCGACGACCTCGATGGCGGCGGTGACGATCTGGGCGCGTCGGGCGTCCGTGACGAAGCTCCGGCCGCTCTCCGGAGCCGTGGGGTCCTGAGGATTTACTCGCATGAGTAAAAAGTAACATGCGTCGGCAGAAGTGCGGGCGTGAAAGAGCCCCGCCGCCTCCGGTGGGGGAGGCGGCGGGGCGACGTGGCGGAGGACCGGGAGGTCAGGGGGTCCGGGCGAGCAGGACGGGCTGGAAGAAGCCGGTGTCGGCCGGCCGGCGCCAGTCGGTGGCGGTGAGGCCCGCCTCGGCGGCGAAGGCGCTCAGCTGGTCCTGGGTGAGGGCCCAGTAGCTGGAGCGGCGGACCGTGGTGCGCCACTGCCCGGTGTCGTCCGGCAGGAGCCGGAAGAGCTCCAGGTCGTAGCGCTCGCCGTCCTCGTGCCACTGCCAGAGCTGGAACAGCACCGAGCGCCGGCCGTCCAGTTCGGCGGTCTGCGGCGGGGTGGAGGCCGGGCGGTCCCGGCGCAGCTCGTCGTACGGGCGGGTGGAGAGCAGGAGCAGCCCGCCCGGGCGCAGGACCCGGCGCATCTCGGTCAGCGCGGCGCGGACGTCCTCGGCCGCGAGCAGGTGGGGGAGCGCGTTGTCGGCGCACACCACCACGTCGAACCGGCCGTCCGGGAAGGGGAGTTCGCGCATGTCGGCGGCCGCCGCCGGCAGTCGGAGCCCGCGAGCGGCGGCCTCCGCGGCGGCCCGGGCGGCGGCGACCGGGCTGAGGTCGGTGCCGGTCACCCGGTGGCCGAGCGCGGCCAGGCCGATCGCCTGGGTCCCGATGCCGCAGGCACAGTCGAGCACCTCGGCCGGGCCCTCGCCCAGGTGCTCCCGGACCAGGGCGTCCAAGGCGGCGCCCTGCCGGGCGAGCGAGGCGTTCCAGTCGCCGTAGAGCAGGTGGTAGTCCTCGGCGAGGTCGTCGTAGAAGCGGCCGGGGTCGGACCGCGGTGTCCGTCTCATGGCGTCGGGGCCTCCACGGGCGGCGGCTGGGAGGAGTAGCGGGCGTAGTAAGCGTTGAAGTGGGCGAGGTGGTAGGTGGTGTCCTGGTGGACCAGTTCCATCGGCGGCGGGTCGGATACCCACGCACGGATCCCGTCCGGCCCGTCGGTCCGTACCTCCAGTCGGTGGGCGTTGTTGAACGCGGCGTACGCCTCGGCCTGCTCCGCCGTCCACAGCCCGCCGTCCCGGTCGACGCCCGGTCCCGGGCGGGACAGGGCACGCAACAAGGCGGGGCTGTGGACGCCGCTGACCCGGAAGTTCTCCAGGAAGCGGAGCTTGGTGGCGAGCGTGACGTAGCGCCGACCGTGGCCCCGGTGGCGCCCGGCCACCACGACCTCGTCGAACACGCCCCAGCGCGTCGGGGCGATCCACACCTTGGTACCCGGGGCGAAGTGCTTGAGCCCCTGGCGGATCTCCAGCCCGCCCACGCCGTGCGCCGTCTCCCGGGAGACGTTGGCGACGACTCCGTAGCCGAACGGCTCGCCGTCCTGTTCCTTCGTCATGGCCGCTATCCTCGCGCAGACGGATCGACACGGGGTAACGGTTTTCGAGGCCGCGGTTCCGGAACGAGGGGAAGGAACGGGCCGTGGAACGGATACCCGACGAGGACCCGCTGGACGGGCTCCGGCCGCTGCTGGAGGCGGGGGAGGCGGTCCTCGGCTACGAGCCGGACGGCCCCTGGTCCGGCTCCGGGCAGGCGCCAGGTTACGCCGACCGTTGCTGGGTGCTGCACACGCTGCGGGTGGACGGGCGGCCGGTGCGCTGGGCCGAGGCGCTGGCGGGCGCCGGGCGGCGCCTCGCCGACTGGCCCTGCACCCTGTCGTACCTGGTGTTCGACGACCGGGCCGCGCTGTCGGGCGAGGTCGACGTCCCGCTGATCGGCGAGCCGGACCGCGACTGCCTCGCGCGGCTGGTGGAGGTGCTGGCCCGGCACAGCGCCGACGGGCCGGCGACCGACTGCCGCCTCGCCTCGGCCGCGATCGAGGACCTGCTGCGACCGGTGACGGCCCACCGCGGCCGGCTGGACGAGGTGCTCGCCCACTACGACGCCCGGCCGGGGTACGCCCAGTTCCCCGCGCACTGGTGGTCCGCGGACCGCTCCTGGTTCGTCCTCACCAACTGGGACCTCAGCGCCACCGAGGTCTTCGGCCCGCCCGCCCTGATCGCGGACCTGCTCGCCGACCCGGGCCTGGAGGCCGTCCGGCACCCGAGCATCGCGGAGATCGCGGACGGCGCGGCCCGGTGGCCGGGGTGATCGAGCTGCCGGAAGGGTCCTGGTGGGACTGGGACGTGTACTCCTGGCGCCCCGGCGAGCTGATCCTGGCCGCCGGTCACGACCTCTGCTACCACCACGGTCTGGAACTGGTCCTCACCGACCCGCTCTACGTCCGCTGCCCGGGGTCCTTCCAGGACCCGGTGTTCCGCGAGCCGGGCGCCGAGGAGCGGCGGCTCGTCGAGCGGCAGTGCGGCGAGGCACCGGGCGTGCTGCTCGCCTTCGAGGCGGATGGCGGCGGGGCGGAGCCGGTGGCCGGGCTGATCGCCGCCGGGGGGCTGGAGGTGCGGGTCGAGTGGGTGCGCAGGTACCCGGTCGGCGGTGAATCCGCTGGCAGCGCGGCGTCGGCGCCGCGATGATGCGAGGCATGCGCACCTTCGAAGAGCTGATCGCCGAGGCCGGGTCCGTCTCCGTGGACGGCTGGGACTTCTCCTGGCTGGACGGCCGGGCCACCGAGCAACGCCCCTCCTGGGGCTACCAGCGGCTGCTGGCCGGGCGGCTGGCGTCGGCGTCGGCGGCCCTGGACATCCAGACCGGCGGCGGGGAAGTCCTGGCCGGTGCCCTGCGCCAGGGCGGCGGCCCGCCCGTCCTGGCCGCCACCGAGTCCTGGCCGCCCAACCTGGCCCAGGCGACCCGGCTGCTGCACCCGCTGGGCGCGGTGGTGGTCGCCGACCAGGACGAGCCGCCGCTGCCGTTCGCGGACGGGGCCTTCGACCTGGTCAGCAGCCGGCACCCGGTGAAGGCCTGGTGGTCGGAGATCGCCCGGGTGCTGCGGCCCGGCGGTGCGTACTTCGCCCAGCACGTCGGCCCGGCCTCGGTCTTCGAGCTGGTCGAGTACTTCCTCGGACCGCAGCCCGAGGCACGCGAGGGCCGCCGCCCCGAGGTGGAGGGCGCCGAGGCCCGGGCGGCCGGGCTGGAGGTGGTGGACCTGCGCTCGGAGCGGTTGCGGATGGAGTTCCACGACATCGGCGCGGTGGTGTACTTCCTGCGGAAGGTGATCTGGATGGTTCCGGGCTTCACCGTCGAGGGCCACCTCGACCGGCTGCGCGAGCTGGACGCCCGGATCCGGGCCGAGGGCCCGTTCGTCGCCCATTCGGCGCGCTTCCTGATCGAGGCGCGCAAGCACATCGACTGATCCGGTGTCCGCATTGCATCGGTATGAACGAGTTGGGGCATTCTGGAAGACCCGGCTCGCCGTTCGTGCCGGTGCGAGCACCGCCTTCTTCGGGCGAGGACAGGCCGGGAGGGAAGCCGCCGCCGGGCGGAAGGGCGTCGAGGCGGACGGTTCGGCCGGTGATCGCGGCGGCGAGTCAGCTGTCGTACGCCTCGGTGTGGACCGGCAGCTTGCGAAGGCGGAAGGCGCGGACCTTCTCGATGCGCGCCTTGTTGTCGGGGAACTCGAGGCCGGCGTCTGTGCGGGCGCTGACGGTGCACTGCGTCCAGTCGGCCAGTTCCCGGCCCCGGTCGGGGAAGGGACGGCGGGTTCGCCGGGTCAGCGGGTGTCGGTGAGGGCGGCGAGGTCTGCGCGGGCGCGGGGTGCGTGGAGGGGGTTGAAGGAGGGGTCGGTGGTGAGGGCCTGGGTGAGGTGGGTGCGGGCGGCCTCGGTGTGTCCGAGGGCGCGTTCGATCTCGCCGTGGTGGTAGAGGAACACGGCGTTGTGCCAGCCGTGGTTCTCGGCCTGTTCGGCCAGGTCCAGTGCTTCCTGGTCCGCGCCTTGGCGGTGCAGGGCCCAGGCGAGGGCGTCGGCGACCAGGACGTTGTGCCGCCGCTGCCATTCGGCCCGCAGCAGGCGTACTGCTTCGGCGGGGTCGCCGTGGTCGGCCTGGTACTGGCCGAGGGTGAGGTCGTCGACGACGCCGTTGGCGGCGGCCAGGCGCTGCTCGGCTTCCAGCAGGCGGTACTGCTCCTGAGCCAGTTGGGGGTGGCCGAGGGATTCGTGGAGTTCTCCGAGTTCGAGGAGGTACTGGGGGAGCGGGACCTTGGCGATGGCGGCGTCGTAGTCCCGGACGGCGGCCTCGGTGTTGCCGAGGGCGGCTTCGGCCCGGGCCTGCCCGGCGAGTGCGGGGGTGTGGCCGGCGTCGTCGGCGAGGGCTTCGCGGTAGCCGGTCAGGGCCTGGTCGGGGTGGCCGGCGTTGCGGTCGAGTTCGGCGATCTGGAAGCGGCAGAAGGCTTTGTCGGCGGGGTCGAAGGCCGAGGCGAGGGCGCTGTCGAGGGCGGCGCGGGCCTGGTCGGGGTGGCCGTGCTGTTCGAGGTCGTAGGCGGCGCGGGTGAAGGAGGCGGTGCCGGGTCGGCGGTCGAGGAGTTGCTGGACGGCGTCGGTGGCGCCGGTGTCGTCGCCGAGTTGGGTGCGGGCGTCGGCGAGGACGGCGTAGGCGGGCCAGTGCGCGGGCGAGGCGGCGATGGCCTGTTCGGCGAAGTCACGTGCCCGGTCGAAGAGGTGGCGGGCGTTGGCGAGGGCTCCCAGGCCGGTGAGGGCCTCGGTGTTGGCGTCGGGTGCGAGCGTGAGGGAGCGGTGCAGGGCTTCGTCGGCCTTCGGGTAGTAGGACGGGTCGGCCGTCAGCCGGGCCTGTTCGACGTACTCCGCGCCCAGCCGGGCCCAGCCGGGGGCGTCGTTCGGCAGTGCCTTGAGCCGCTGCTGTTCGGCGGTGATCGCCCGGGTGAGGGAGCTGCCCGCGGTGCGCGGGCCTGCGGCGTGCGCCGCGTCGTCGCCCGAGGACCCGGTGTGGTCCGCCGTCGGGTGGTGCAGTGCCCCGGCCGTCGCCAGGGCGCCGCAGAGGGCGGCGGTGGTGAGCAGGAGCGGCAGGCGGCGCATCGGGGTCCTCTGGTGGTGGCGGAGGGGGAGGGGCGGCGGGTGGCCGACGGTGTCGTTGCCGACCACCCGCAACCATGCTGCTAGTTGGGCTGGTTGACAGCCTTGGCGTAGGGCAGCGCGACGTACGGGAACGCGGCGGAGAACGGCTTGTCGGCGTGGTCGACCTTGTCGCCGGCGGCGAGCGCGGGGATGAGGTGGCCGGGGGTCGCGCCTTCCAGCGCCTGGAGTTCGATGTCGACGACGTCGTCGGTCAGGCGGCGCCCGTTGGGGTAGCCCTGGAAGTCGCCGTCGAGGACGCCGAGCCGGTCGGGATTCGCGGTGACGGGCGTCGACATGTTCAGGCGCAGCTCCTCGGCGGGCACGAACTTGGACGCGTCGATGTCCTGGTTCATGAGCTGGGAGTTGAGGTCGACGGCGAGGGGCCCGTTGGTGGCCTTGGCGATGCCGGTGAGGAAGATCTCCTGGAGGTCGGTGCGGGGGGTGGCGGGGGCCGGGATGCCGTAGATGGCCTGGACGAGCTGCGGCACCTCCGGGTTCAGGACCTTGTTCACCAGCGCGGGCTGGTTGTGGTCCTGGGACGGCGGCAGGGAGTTGAAGGTGTCCTTGAGACCTGCCGGGACGACGACCTCGTTGACCAGCGGGTTGCCCAGGCGCGAGACCTGGACGTGCCGGCCGGTCGGGTCCGCCTTGCCGGGGCTGAGCTTGAGGGTCTGCTTCTCGGTGCTCGACCAGACGCCGATGACGGGGTTGCGGCCGGGGTCGCCCTTGAAGGCGAGGCGGCTCTTGGGGATCTGCAGGGCGACGGTGTTGACGTTGTAGCCGGCGAGGGTGTTCTGGCCGACCTCGGAGAGGTTGCCGCCGTAGAGCAGGTCGAAGACCCGCAGGTCGAGGAAGAACGGGTCGGCGGCCTGAGTGGCCACCGTCTGCCCGCCGCCGGGGAGTTGGACGGTCGCCTGGTTGCGGAGCCGGCCGTAGTCGGGCATGGAGGCCTTGCCGGTGTCCGAGGGGGCGACCTGGCCGTGCTCGACCAGCGTCACGGGCTCGCAGCCCGGGCGCAGCTCCTGGAGCGTGTAGTACTGGCGGAACAGGAGGGTGGGATCGGTGAGGTTGTTCACCACGCCGTTGTTGTAGAGGAAGGTGTTGGTGCCGCGCTGGTCGTCCGTGTGGAACGTCCAGCGGTAGGTGATGTCGGGCTTTCCGGTGCCCTGGGAGTCGATGTTGACGTCGTAGTGCGCGCCGTCGGCCCAGGGGTAGAAGTTGGGGCCGCCGTTGGGCTCCTGGAAGGGCAGCCAGTTGGCGATGAGGGTGACGGTGTCGGGGTTGTCGGGGCTGGTGAAGGCGTAGACGTCGGTGTTGTCGACCTGCGGGTCGGCGGCGATCAGGGGCGCTTCGCGGTGGCTGGAGGCGTTGCCGGTTCCGGCTCCGGGGCCGATGAGCGCGGTGCTGGCGATGGCCAGGCTCATGCTGGTGAGGATGGCCGCGCTGCGCGCGATCCGGGTTCTGCGGGAAGGTCGGCGCGTGACGTTCATTGGGGGTCGGGTTCTCGCTTCCGTGACGGTCGATGTCCGCCCGGGGCCCGTCCGGCCCCGGCGCAGGTCCGGCTGGGCAGCCGCAAGGGGCACTGTGAACCGGATCCTGTTCGTGCTTCGCGCGCCGGGCGGGTGAGGTTTGGTCGCCTCACCCGCCCGGCCCAGCCGGACCACCTGGTCGGTGGAACCCGTCCGTGCTCTGAGCGGCAACGGTCCGGGGCAGGGAGAGCGCCGGGGGTGCAGTGAGGGCACTCGCGTTCGGGAGGGGGCTGTGCATTCGGGGCGGGTGCCCCGTGCGAGTGATCCCGTGGACTTCGCCGGAGTGGTGACGTGCCGTCCGCCGGACGAGGCCACCAGGGTTACCGCTCGGGCGCTCGCCCTCATCCTCATCCCGGCCGTCGGCCCTCTCGGCCGTGGTGGCGGGTCGTTCTCCCCGGAGGCAATGACGTGGTGCTGCCGCGACGCGTGGTTCGGACGGGCGCGGGGGCGGTGGGCGCGCTGTGTCTGCTCGGCCTCGCGGCGCCCGCTCACGCGCACCCGCTGGGGAACTTCTCCGTCAACCACTACCTCGGGTTCACCGTCCACCCCGACCGGATCGAGGCCCTGGCCGTCACCGACGCCGCCGAGATCCCCACCCTCCAGGAACGGCCGAGGGTCGACCGCAACGGCGACGGCGCGATCGACGACGGGGAGCTTTCCGCCTGGGCGGCCGAGCAGTGCGCACAGACCGCCCAGCGCCTCGAGGTGACGACGGAGCAGGCGTCCACGGCGCTGCGCTGGACGACCCGGTCCGCGCGGTTCCGGTACGAGGACGGCTCCGCCGGTCTGCCCACGAGCCGGCTGGAGTGCGTGCTGGACGCGGCCCTGAGCGTTCCGGCCGGCGGAACCACCGTGCGGGTCTCCAGCGGGAGCGACCCCGGCCGGGTCGGCTGGAACGAGATCACCGCGCGGGGCGAGGACACCCGGCTCGACCCGACGGACGTGCCGGCCGAGTCGGTGTCCAAGGAGCTGCGGGACTACCCCCGCGACCTCCTCAACAGCCCCAGCGGCGTCACCCGCGCACAGTTCCGCGCCCTGCCGGGCGGCGGCCCGGCCGCCGGGGCGGGGACCGTCTCCCGAAACGACGGCTCGGGCCTCACCGCCTGGCTCGCCGGCCTCGACAGCCGACTCGCCGGCCTCGGGGCGGCCCGTCAACTCACCGTTCCCATCGGCCTGTTGGCCGTCCTGCTCTCGATCGTACTCGGGGCCGGGCACGCGCTGCTGCCCGGGCACGGCAAGACCGTGATGGCCGCCTACCTGGCCGGCCGGCGCGGGAGCACCCGGGACGCGGTCGCGGTCGGAGCCACCGTCACCCTCACCCACACCGCCGGCGTCCTCGTGATCGGCCTGGCCCTGACCGCGTCCGCTTCGCTGGCCGGCGACGTCGTCCTGGGCTGGCTCGGCGTTGCCAGCGGAGCCCTGGTCGCGGTCGTCGGCCTCGGCCTGCTGCGGGACGCGACCCGCCGCGCGCGCGGCGGTCCGCACCCCGACCCCCTCCCGGACCACGCGCACGACACGGGTGAGCCCGGGGCGGAGCGGGCCAGGGAACTCGCCCACTCGGCGGCGGCCCCCTCCCCGGCCCAGCACCACGGCCACGCCCACCCGCACGGCCACGCCCACGACGGCCACGCCGAGCACCACGGCCACGACCAGGGCCAGGGCCACGACCAGGGCCACGGCCACGACCAGGGCCACGGCCACGGCCACGACCAGGGCCAGGGCCACGGCCACGACCAGGGCCACGACCACGACCAGGGCCACGGCCACGGCCACGACCAGGGCCACGGCCACGATCATGCCGGTGGACACCATTACGACCACGCGGCTCGGCACCATCACGACCACGGGCACCGCCACGGCCTCTTCGGCGGCGGTCACCACCATCACCACGCCCCGCCCGGCCGCCGCGGGCTGATCGGCCTGGGCATCGCCGGAGGCCTGGTCCCCAGCCCGTCGGCGCTCGTCGTCCTCCTCGGAGCCATCGCGCTCGGCCGGACCCTGTTCGGCGCGGCCCTCGTGGTCGCCTACGGCCTGGGCATGGCCGCCACCCTCACCGCGGTCGGCCTGCTCCTGGTCCGTCTGGGCGACCGACTCGCCGCCGCCACCGACGGGCCGCTCCTCGGCCGCCTGCGCCGCCTCACCCCCTACAGCTCACTGCTGACCGCCCTGCTCATCCTCACGGTGGGAATCGGACTGGCCGTCCGCAGCCTGCCCGCCACCATCTGACGTCCCACCTCGGAGGCCCGCCACCGTGAACGCCCTCACCCCACGCAGAGCAGTTCGCCTTCTCGTACCCGCCCTGGCCGCCGTCACCGCCCTGGCCGGCTGCGGCGGCGAGCCGGACGGCAGGTTCGACGCCCAGGCGGGCACCCCGTCCCCCAGCTGCATCCAGCACCAGAGCCAGGACCCCGGCAGCGCGTACACGGGCCGGGAGAAGTCCGACCCGAAGTCGGTGCTGGAGATGATGCGCTTCTACACCGCCAACGGCACGAAGACGTACTGCGACGGCAGACCGCCCACGGACACCGACCGCCACTGGACCGAGCTCTACACCGCACTCGGCGGCGACGCCGTCCACGTCACCACCGGATAGTCACGTTCCGGCCGACGCTGCGGCGTCCGGCCGCTCGACGCGGGCCCGGGCGGCGCGGGTGTGCGGGGGAGACTACGGCGAGATGATCCGCGCACCGTCTCCAGCCCCCCGCGTACCCGCGGATGCCTCTGACCCTGACGGCGCCGGCACCTGGACGGCGGAGGTTCCTCCGATCCAAGGTTCGAGCCCCCGTCGTTCCATACGCGAGGGTCCGTGGCGGCACCGGCCGCCGGTATCCGGGGCAGGCCGGGCGGAACCGCAGGGCCGACCACACCTCGTCGACGGCGACCTGCCGTACCGGCCGGACGCCGCCCTCCGGCACCCGTGCCCACCTCGTCAGTTCGTTCGGCTGGGTTCACCCCTGAGGGTGTTCCGGAATTGGCACCCATCCGGGCCCTGGCGGCCGCCGAATGGCGGGTGTGAACACCGACGCAGCCCCGCCCCCGCCCCCTTCGGTCCGACGTCGGACGCGGGCGGTGCGTGCGGGTGCGGCCGCCGCGGCCGGGGTGGCCGCGGCGGTGGCCGCGCTCGGGGTGGGCGAACTGGTCGCCGCGGCGACCGGCCCCGGTACCGCGCCGGCCATCGCGGTCGGCTCGGCGGCGATCGACCTGACGCCGACTCCGTTGAAGGAGTACGCCGTCCGCACCTTCGGCACCCAGGACAAGGCGGTGCTGCTCGGCGGGATCCTCCTGACGACGGCTCTGCTGGCCGCGTTCACCGGATGGCTGTCCGCCCGCCGTCCGAAGAGCGGAGCAGGTGTCTTCGGGGCCTTCGGACTCCTGGGCGCCTGGGCCGCTCTCTCCCGGTCGGGTGCGGGCGCCGCGGACGCCGCACCGGCCCTCGCGTCGGGCGCGGTCGGCGCGCTCACCGTCCTCGGCCTGTCACGACTGCGCCGAGCGGCCGCGCCCCCGGCGCGTACGACCGCGTCGACCGCGCCGACCGCGAATTCGGACGACGACCCGGCGCAGCAGGAGCAACCCGCCCCGACCCAGGACACCAGCCGCCGGGCCGTGCTGGCCGCCACCGGCGCGACGATCGCCGTCGGCGCACTCGCCGGTGTCGGCGGCCGGATCCTGGCGGACCGCCGCTACGACACCGGGGCACTGCGCGCGGCCGTTCGGATCCCACCCGCCGCCCAACCCCTGCCCCCACCGCCCGCCGCGGTGCGGCCCAAGGTCCCGGGCCTGTCCCCGTTCGTCACCCCGAACACGGACTTCTACCGCGTCGACACCGCGCTCACCCTTCCCCGCATCGATCCCCGACACTGGGCCCTGCGCATCCGCGGCCTCGTCGACCACCCGCTCCTGCTGACCTTCGACGACCTCCTGCACGAACCGCTGGAGGAACTGGACCACACGCTGACCTGCGTCTCCAACGAGGTGGGCGGCCCCTACGCCGGCACCACCCGCTGGCTCGGCGCCTCCCTCCCGGCCCTGCTGCGCCGTGCCGGGGTGCGTCCCGGAGCCGACCAACTGGTCGGCCACTCCCAGGACGGCATGACCATCGGCACACCGTTGGAGTTGGTACTCGACGGCCGGCGCGCGCTGCTGGCGGTCGCGATGAACGGCGAAGCCCTGCCCGTCGCCCACGGCTTCCCCTGCCGCAGCGTCGTCCCCGGCTTCTACGGCTACACCTCCGCCACCAAATGGCTCGTCGACCTGGACGTCACCACCTTCGCCGCGTACGACCCGTACTGGGTGCGCCGGGGCTGGGACCGCACCGGCGCGGTCCGCACCGCCTCGCGGATCGAGGTCCCGGCGCCGTTCGCCCGTGTTCCCGCGGGGGAGGTCACGGTGGCCGGAACCGCCTGGGCGACGCACCGGGGGATCGCCGCCGTCGAGGTCCGCGTCGACGGCGGCCCCTGGCAGCGCGCGCTGCTCGCCACCGACGCCGGCCCCGATCTCTGGCGGCAATGGACCTGCACATGGGCCGGTGCCACTCCCGGCACCCACCGGATCGAGGTCCGAGCGACCGATGCCGGTGGCGCCGTCCAGACCGAGGAGCGGGCCGCCCCCTTCCCGTCCGGGGCCACCGGCTGGCACAGCGTCGTCGTCACCGTCACCTGAGGGCCCCGACCGGCCCGCCCGGAAACCACCAGACCACCAGACCACCAGACCACCTTCATGACACCGGCACCAGCCGGTGCGGTCCGCCCCAGGGGCTGACCGTTCCATCCTCACAAGGAGATTCCTTCCATGAACGTCACCGCCCCGCGCCGCAACGCGGTCACCGCGCTCCTCGCCGTGACCGCGCTCGCCCTCAGCCTCGGGGCCTGCAGCAGCGGCTCCGGATCGTCCTCCGCCTCCAAGGCCCCCGCCGCCGCGCCGTCCTCGGCCGCCGCCCCCGCGACGGCGGCCGGTGCCGCCATGAGTGACCAGCCGTTCGGGACGGCCTGCGCCGCCGTGCCCAAGGACGGCGCCGGGTCCTTCACCGGCATGGCCAAGGACCCGGTCGCCACCGCCGCCTCCAACAACCCGCTGCTGTCCACCCTGGTGACCGCCGTCAAGCAGGCCGGGCTCGTCGACACCCTCAACTCCGCGCAGAACATCACGGTGTTCGCGCCGACCAACGACGCCTTCGCCAAGATCCCCAAGGCCACCCTGGACGCCGTCCTCGCCGACAAGGAGAAGCTCACCAAGATCCTCACCTACCACGTCGCCCCCCAGCGCCTCGCCCCCGGCGACCTCACCGGCGCGCACAAGACCCTGGAGACCGGCAACGTCACGGTCACCGGTGCCAGCCCCGACTTCACCGTCAACGGCGACGCCAAGGTCCTGTGCGGCAACGTCCAGACCGCCAACGCCACCGTGTACATCGTCGACACCGTCCTGATGCCCACCTCCTGACCCTCCCCGCCGGCGGGCCCGGTAGGGACACAGGTCCGGCCCGTGCGACGAACGGGCGCCAGTCCGCAGCCGGGCCGACGCCGGGACCCGTGCCGGGCCCGGTCTGCGGATGCTGTCGGTGCTCCCCGCCGGTCCCGGCGAAGGCGGTGCTCGTGTGCCGGAGAGCACGCCCGGAGCCCTTTCGTTCGATCTCACAGGCTTCACAGGCGGCTTCGGCTGTTCCCCGTTGCTTCGACGGGGAACAGCCGGAGAGCTTGTGGGGTCAGGGAGTCGAGGTGTCCTGGGTGTCCTTGGCGGCGTCCGATTCGGCAGCGGCGGCGGCGCTGTCGGCGGCGTCCACCTTCTTCCGCATCTCGCCGAGTCGGTCACCGCTCGCCGCCGACCCGCTCGCCGCCGACCCGCTCGCGCCGGCGGACGGTGACCCGGCGGCGGGTGCACCGGTCCGGCCGGGGCCGGTCCCGTTCGTGCCGCACGCCGTCAGGGCGAGCGTGGCGAGCAGGGCGGCCGTGACGGCAGCGGTTCGCCGCGACAGCCGGGCGGCTGGTACCGGTGCAGCCACCGACCTGCCGCCGACCGGGTCGGACGCCGTGCCGGGAATGGTCACTGCGCCGGCGGTCACTGCGCGGTCGGTCACTGTGCGGTCGGGGTGCCGAGGCCCTGCGAGGAGCACCAGGTGGCGACGGCGTTCAGGTCGCTCTGGCGCTGGGTCAGCGTCGGCACCAGGCTCTTGCGGTACGTCAGCCGGTCGTTGAGGTCGTTGTAGATCGCGGTGTGGCCGGCGGCCTTGGCGTTGTTCACCCGCTGCTGCAGACGGGCGATCGAGCCGGCCTCGGTGACCGGACCGTTCAGGCGGTCCAGGGCGTTCTTGATCCGCTGGTCGGCCTTCGGCAGCCGCTTGCAGATGCCCTTCGCTCCGTCGCCCTCGGGCGTCGGCAGCACCTTCGGGGTCCGGGAGGCCACCGGGGTGGCACTGGGCGTGGCGGCCTGAGCCGGTCCGGTGAGGGCGACCAGGGTGGTGCCCAGGGCGAGAGCGCCGATCACGGCAGCGGCCTTGCGGTGCGGGTGCATGGCGAAGTCCTCCAGTTGCCACGGGTGGCAGGTCCGGCCGGAGCGTCGGGCGGTCCGGCTGAGCAGGACGATAAGGACCCTCTTTGTGGATTCCTTGTGAGCCGACGAGCCGGCCCACCGCTTCGCGGGTGCTCCGACGCCCGTGGCGCGTCAGGCGCTCGCACCCGTGGAGCTGATCCATTCGCGGCGGGCCGGCAGGGGCGGGGTCGGGGCGTCCTCGCCGACCAGGGGCAGCCGGACCTCGACGCGGCAGCCGGTCCCGCCCGGCGGCTCGGTGACCGTGACGGTGCCGCGGTGCAGGGCCACCTGCTGGGCGACCAGGGTCAGTCCCAGTCCCGAGCCGGGGCTGTCCCGGCGCCGGCGGAAGCGGTCGAAGACCGCCGCCCGGTCCGCCACCGGGATGCCCGGCCCGTCGTCGTCCACGGTCAGCACCGCCTGTCCGGCGTCCCGGCGCAGTCCGACCGCGATCCGGGCCGGTTCCCCGGGCCGGTGACCGTGCACGGCCGCGTTGGCGAGCAGGTTGTCGCAGACGATCCGCAGCCCGGCCTCCCACCCGTGCACCCGTAGCCCGCCGGTGCCAGGCCCGACGTCCGGCCCGCCGGTGCCAGGCCCGACGTCCGGCCCGCCGGTGTCCGGCCCGGTGAGGCCGGGACCGGCCAGGTCGACGGTCACCTCCGGCCGCCGCCGGCGCAGCTCCGCGACGGCGGCCGCGGCCGGGTCGGCCGGGTCGAGGACCGTGAACGCCTCCTCCTCGACCAGGTCGCCACGGGCCAGCGTCCGCAGTGCGGTGAGCAGGTCGAGGAGTCGCCGGTGGTCGTCGCGGAGGTCGGAGAGGATCTCCGCGCGGTCCGTCGGCGGCAGGTCCGGGTGCGCGCCGAGGACGTCCAGGTTGGTCCGCAGGCTCATCAGCGGTGTGCGCAGTTCGTGGGAGGCGGCGGCGGAGAACGAGCGGGCGGTTTCCAGTGCCTGGCCGGTCCGTGCGACCTGCTGGTCGTACCGGGCCAGCGCGCTCTCCAGCGCGAGCGCGAGCTCGTCCACCTCGCGGACCCCGCTGTGCCGGTGGGTGAAGCCCACGGCGCCGGCCCGCGGGTCGAGCGCGGCGGCGCGTCGGCCCAGGCGGCTGAGCGGCGCGGTGGCCCGCCGGGCGAGGCCGTAGGCGAGCAGTCCGGAGAGCGGTGCGGCCAGCGCTGCGGCCCACAGGATCCGCCCGCGCACCGCGTCCACCTGCGGGTCGGTCGCCGACACCGGTGCGGTGACCCAGAGCGTGCCGGGGTCGGCGCCCGCCACCGGCCGGGCCAGCACCCGCCAGGCCCGGCCCTGCGCCCGTACGGTGACCGGCCCGCCGGTGCCCGCGGGGGCGGGGTGCGGGAGTACCGCGGCCGGGCCCGGCACGGGGCCGCCCTCGGTGACCCGGTCGCCGTTCGCGTCCGCCACCCGGATGCCGACGTCCAGTGCGTCGTCGAGCAGGTTGCGGCGCTGGTTCTGCTCGACCCGGGGCCGGTCCTGCCGGGTGGCGCTCAGCAGTGCCTTGGCGGCGGGGAGCACGGCGGCGGCGCGGTCGCGCAGCCTGGTGTCCTGCTGGGCGCGCAGATCGTGGGTGACGAGCCCGAGCACCAGTGCGCCGGTGCCCAGGACGAGCAGCGGGACGAGCAGGGCCGCACCGGTCGCGATCCGGGTGGCCAGGCTGATCGAGCGCCGGGCGGAGGCGGTGCCGCTCACCGGTGGGCCTCCGGAGTCCGCAGCACGAAGCCGACGCCCCGCACCGTGTGGATCAACCGTGAACGGCCGCCCTCCTCCAGCTTGCGGCGCAGGTAGCTGACGAACGTGTCGACGGCATCGGTGCGGACCTCGAAGTCGTAGCCCCACACCCGGTCCAGCACCTGGTCGCGGGTCAGCACCAGCCCGGCGTTGCGGGCCAGGTACTCCAGCAACTCGAACTCGCGGCGCGTCAACCGCAGCGGTTGCCCGTCCCGGCGGGCCTCGCGGGCGGCGGGTTCGATCTCCAGCGGCCCGACCCGCAGCACCTCACCACCCGGCCCGGCGGGCCGGCCGTACGCGCCGGCCCGGGTTCGGCGGCGCAGCAGGGCGTGCAGGCGCAGCACCAGTTCCTCCAGCGCGAACGGCTTGACCAGGTAGTCGTCGGCGCCCGCCTGGAGGCCGGCCACCCGGTCGGCCAGCTCGTCCAGTGCGGAGAGCATCAGCACGGGCGTGTCGATGCCCTGCTCCCGCAGCCGGCGGCAGACTTCGCTGCCGTCCAGGTCGGGCATCGAGACGTCGAGGACCAGCACGTCCGGCGGCTCGTCGGCCACCAGGCCCAGCGCCGTCCGCCCGCCGTCGGCCGTGCGTACCGTGAACCCGCTGAGCCGCAGGCCGCGCTCCAGCGACCTGCGGATGATGTCGTCGTCGTCCACCACCAGCACCGTCCCGGTGCCGTCACCGCCCGCCATCGGGGTCTCCTCGCTCCCGTCCGGCCTCCGCCGGGGCGTCCTACGGTGACACGGGCTGATGAGAGCCTTCTCATCGAAGTCCCGCGACCTGCGGGGCAACGGCTCCCCGTCGTGGCGTGGCTCGAAGAACCCGCCTTCAAGCCCTCAACATCCACGATCCCCGCAACTCCCTGGGGTCGGGGTGTTGCGGGGATCGCTGGAACCCGCCGTCGTGGTCGAGGGCCGTCCTCGTCGGGTGCACGGGCCTTACGGCATGGGCCGGCACCCGGGTGGGCTCAGCGCTCGGCCACGAAGACGTGCGCGGCGGTCTGCGTGGGGAGTTCGGTGGCCGCCCCGCCGCTGCTGACCGTCACACCGCCGGACGAGGACGTCACGCTCACGACCGCGCCGGGCCGCACCCCGGCGTGCCTGAGGGTGTGCATCAGTCGGGGGTCGGTCTGGACCAGCTCCCTGATGCACCGTACGACCGCGGTCGCGCCGTTCGGCCCGGGTTGGAGGTCGCTGAGGCTGACCATGCTCTCGGCAGGGAACGGATCCACGGTGCTCTGCCCCCCGAGTTCCTCCAGGCCCGGGATCGGGTTGCCGTAGGGCGACGTGGTGGGGTGCCGCAGCAGCACGAGGACGCGGCGTTCGACGGCCTCGCTCATCACGTGCTCCCAGCGGCAGGCTTCGGCGTGGGCCTGCTCCCATTCCAGTCCGATCACCTCGACGAGCAGGCACTCCGCGAGCCGGTGTTTGCGCATCACGCGCGTGGCGGTCCGCCGGCCCTCCTCCGTCAGCTCCAGGTGCCGGTCGTCGGCGACGTGCAGCAGACCGTTGCGTTCCATGCGGGCGACGGTCTGGCTGACGGTGGGGCCGCTCTGGTCCAGGCGTTCGGCGATGCGGGCGCGCATGGGGACCACGCCTTCCTCCTCGAGCTCCAGGACCGTGCGGAGGTACATCTCCGTGGTGTCGATGAGTCCGGACATGGTGTTCGTCAGGCGGGGGTTTCGGCTGTGGCGGTCAGGACCGCTCGGCCGAGGATGTGGCCGGCCATGGTGAAGCCGAGGACGGCCGGGGTGGAGTCGACCGGGACGCCGATGGACTCGACGTCGAGGGCGTGCACCACGACGAAGTAGCGGTGCGGGCCGTGCCCGGCCGGCGGTGCGGCGCCGATGAAGCGGGCCGCGCGGGCGTCGTTGGGCAGTTGGAAGGCGCCCTCGGGCAGGCCTGAGCCGGTGTCGTCGCCGGCGCCCTCGGGCAGCTCGGTGACGGTGGCGGGGATGTCGGCGACCGCCCAGTGCCAGAACCCGGACCCGGTGGGGGCGTCGGGGTCGTAGACGGTGACGGCGTAGCTCTTGGTGCCGTCCGGGGCGCCGCTCCAGGACAGCTGCGGGGAGACGTCCTTCCCGCCGGGGACGCCGGAGGAGTGCTGCTCGGGAGGCCAGGCGGCGCCGTCGGTGACGGCGGTGCTGGTGACGGTGAAGAAGTCCGCCTCGGGGAGGCGGGCGAAGGGGTCGTTGGCGCTCATCGCGTCGTTCCTTTCGGTGTGTGCTGTGGGGCGGTGGTGGTGCGGCGGACGGAGCCCACGGCTTCGCGTGGCTGCACCGCCGCGCTCCCTCGGTCGATGAATCGACCATAACACTAATAATCGATTATCTGCGGGATCGTCTATGCTGGAGGCATGACTCAGACGGCCCACACCTCGACCTCACCGGGGAAGCTGATGCTCTCCGAGCAGGTCTACGCACACCTGCGGGACGCGATCATGCGCGGGGACCACGCCCCCGGCGACGCCCTCAAACCGCAGGACCTCGCCAAGGAACAGGGCGTGAGCCTGGCCGTCGTGCGTGAGGCGCTCGTGCGGCTGGTCGGCGAGGGCCTCGCCGACCGGCTGCCCAACCGCGGCTTCGCCGTCCCGGCCGTCTCCGACCGCCGCTGGCAGGAGATCGCGGAGGCCCGCAGGACCATCGAACCGGTCGTGCTGCGCATGTCGATCGAGCGCGGGGACGTCGACTGGGAGGCCCGCGTACGAGCCGCCCACCACCGTCTGGCCCGCACCCCGGCGTACGTGCCGGAGGAGGGCGAGTACTACAGCGCCGCATGGTCCGAAGCCCACCGGGTCTTCCACCGCACCCTGCTGGAGGGCTGCGGCAACCCCGTCCTGCTGGAGACCTTCGACCGAACGTGGACCGCGAGCGAACTGGCTCGCCGCTGGTCGGCGCAGCACAACCCCGGCCGGGACGCCGTCGGCGAGCACCGCCGGCTGGAGGAGGCGGCGCTGGCCCGCGACGCCGACACCGCGGCCGAGGTACTGACCCAGCACCTCACCCGGACCGCGGCCGACTTGACCGGCCGCCCCCACCGCGAACCCGCGACGGAAGCCTGATGCGCCACGCCGACCTGGCTGGACGTGGGGTGTTGTCCGGCGTTCGGCCCGTATGTGCTGGCGGGGTCCTTACGGGTGCGGGCCTTGAGGCGGCGACGCTGCACCGGGTCGAGACGGTCGAGGTCGCGCCAGGACCGGCGGAGGCTGGGCGAGGGCCGGCGGATGAGAGGCGGCAGCACCGTGAACGCACCGTTGGTCTGACCTGCCCGCTCCGCGTGGCCGCGTTCCCGCGAACGGCCGCCACGAGCCGGGGGCTTGCGCGAACTCCGTCACCGCAGTTCGGCCACAGGTCCGCGTGACCGTCGAGAACGCGCGAGCGCGTTCCCAGGAACGTTCGCGCGCATGACGTCGGGGGTGCCGTCGTTCACGGGAAGTAGCAGAGCGGTCTGTGCTCCGGCCGATGATCAGAGCTGGCTGGCGGTCCGTCGAGTGGGACGAAGTACCCGCTGTCGACATCGGGCAGGCAAGCCTCGCTGATGACCCAGTAGCGCGTGGTCAGGCCGGAGGGAATCGGCGTCAGGTCCACGCGTGCACTCGTCGCCTGGTGGGTCGGCACTGTGGCAGAGGCGGGGCACCACTCCTGCACGCCGCCAGGAACGGAGTCAGCACGTACCTCGACGTACTGCCGACCGAGATCACCGATTGAGGGCAGGGACCAGGCCGGACAGTCCGTTCTGTTCGTCCTCGCTGCCGCGAGTGTGGACCGGCGACCTCTCCGACACCGGATCCGACAAGCACCTCACCGCCCGCTGGATCCCCGCGGACCGCCCTCCCGAACCCGCGTTCCCCACGGCCGCACAAGCGCTCGTCGTCTAACCACGTTCGGGGGCCCGCCTTCTCGCGCTACGGCTGGGCCGGCACGACGCGGTGATCAGTGGCGGGTCACTGTGCGGGTTCCGGGCGCGGTGCCGGTGGGTTGCTCGGGTGTCGGTCGAGGGCTTGGTCGAGGCGGCGACGGAGGGCACGGCCGATGGGCTTCTCCACCACTCGGTGGATGATTGCGGCGAGGAGGAGCATCGAGACGGTGGTGAGGGCGAGTCGGCCCCAGGGGCCGAGCCAGTGGGCGTGGGCGGTGAGTTCGGCGGCCATGGGCAGGCCGAGGCTCTGGTGGATCAGGTAGAAGGGGTAGGTGAGCGCACCGGCCGTCATCAGCCAGCGCCAGCGGATGCGGGCGAGGGGGCCGATGGTGGCCAGGAGCAGCAGGGCCAGGAAGGCGGTCAGTAGGGCGCTGGCGACGGTCCAGGAGCAGAGTGCTTGGGATCCCCACTCCCGGTAGTGGCCGGTCAACCGGGCGGGGAGCATGGTCAGTTCGTAGCACCAGGCGAAGCCGAGGAGTATCCAGAGCATGAGGTTCTGCCCGAAGCGGTACATGAGGTAGACCGCGATGCCGGCGACGAACAGGCCGGCGTACTGGCTGAGGACGAGGTCGTCCAGGAACTTGCTCTTCGTCTCCGAGGTGATGATCCCGGCGGCCAGCCAGATCACGCAGAACCCCATGACCCGGTGGTAAGTGGTGCCGAAGGCCAGGAGGACGGCCATGAGGAGGTAGAAGTGGGCCTCGACGGCGAGGGTCCAGGCGACGCCGTCCAGGAGGGTTGCGTGGAGGGCGTCAGGGAACATGGTCAGGTTGGCCAGGACGATCCGGGGGTGGATCACCGCGCCGACGTCGTGGGTCTCCATGGGAATCAGCGCGATCCTGGCCACGATCAGGATGAGAGCGCACCAGTAGGCCGGGTAGAGCCGGGATATCCGTGAGGCGGCGAACTGTCCTGCGGTGCGCCCCCAGGCGCTCATGCAGATGACGAATCCGCTGATGAGGAAGAAGGCCTCGACACCGAGCCAGCCGTACATCGATGCGTGGTGCAGCGGGTAGGCGAACTCCTTCGCGGACGGTCCCCACAGGGTGGGCGAGATCGCGCTGAGGTAGTGGAATCCTGTGACGGCGAGCGCGGCGAGCAGCCGCATGCCGTCGACGACGGCCAACCGGGCTCCTGGCTCACCCCGACCACGGCCTACAGTCAGGGCTCTTGCCCGTGCAAGGCCATCCCGGGCCTGCAGGCGGGTCGGCGGTGACGTGGGTTCGTGGAGCACTGGCCGGAGTCCGATCATGTCGATACGCCCGCTCTCCCTCGGGACCGCAGACGAGGGTCGTGGGGGTAAGCGAACTGTGATGCCGCTCAGCCGTTGCACGGGCACGGCACCCGCAGACTGATCAACGTGCGCTCATCTTATTACGAGGAATTTCGGCGAAGGTCGTGCGGTCAGGGCATCGAGTGCAGCCGATCGGGGGCGGCCGGGGGGCGGAAGTCCGCTACGAAAAGGAGTCGGAATTCCACGGGGACTCAAGGGCTGAGGCCTGCTCTGTCGCATGGCCGTCCCAGATGCCCTCCGGGTAGGTCAAGTCGTTCAGCGGACACCCTCGGACGGCCTGGGTGCATCGGACTGGCTGGTTACCCGGCCGTCGTCTGCGCCGTGGAGCGGTGAGACAGGCCATCAAGATGCCGCGTCTATCGAGACGCGCGCGCCTCATTGCCACAGCGGTGGCCGCGGCGCTCTGCGTCGTGGTCGCAGAACTGGCCCTGGAGGCCTGGTGGCTCCCCTCCAAGTGGCGAACCTACGACGCCTCCCCGTCCGGCCGGATCCTGGTCAGTGCAGACGATCAGACGATCACGCTCACCGTTAGCTGGTCCTGCGAAGTAGACCTGCTACTGAATGATGCGCCGCGCGACCTACGGACTCAGAGGCCGCGGGCGACGGTCGACAGGACGGCCTCGACGGCGGTGCGCAGCTCGGCTCCGGACAGGCCCCGCAGTGGGCCCTCGACCAGCAGGTCCGACAGGCCGTGGACCGCCGACCAGGCCGCGTACTCGGCGCCCGGGCGGCGGTCGGTGGGGAAGGCGCCGAGCCGGACCAGGTCGTCGAGGTGGGTGGACAGGATGGCGTAGGGGTCCGCGCCGCAGGAGCCCTCCGGGCCCGGTTCCCCGCCCGATGCCAGGCCCGATGCCGGATCCGGTTCCCCGCGCGGGGCGGCGCTGGTCCCGCAGAAGGCGGTGCGGAACCAGCCGGGCTCGGTCAGGGCGAAGTCGATGTACGCCCGGCCGATCGCGTCCAGCCGCGCGCGGGCCGCCGCCACCTCGTCGGGCAGGTCCACGGCCGCGGAGCGGGCGAGCATGAGCCGCCCCAAGCGGTTCATGCAGCTCGCCGCGACCGCCGCCAGCAGGGCCTCGTGGCCGGCGAAGTGCCGGTACGCGGCGTTGTGCGAGACGCCCGCCCTCCGGCTGACCGCGCGCAGGACGACGGCGGCGGGTCCGCCGGTCCTGGCGAGGTCGACCCCGCCGGCGACCAGTGCTTCCCGCAGGTTTCCGTGGTGGTACGGCCGGCTCGTGGCCACGTTCCCGCCCTCCCGTCCCTTCCGGTGTTGACAGTGTCCACTTTGCGGTGGAATGCTGGCAGATGTCCACATGTTCCCGCTGTCAACATCGCGGGATCCACTCCGTCGACCTAGCCCGCACCATCCGCCCCACCTGGTCGGAGGCGGCCATGCCCCACCGTCCCGCGCCCCGGCGCTCCCTGGCCCTCGCGTCCGTCTGCCTCGCGGCCTTCGCGATCAACCTGGACACCACGATCGTCAACGTCGCCCTCCCGGACCTCGGCCGCCAACTGCACGCCACCACCCGCGACCTCCAGTGGATCGTCGACGGCTACAACCTCGCCTTCGCGGCCCTCGTCCTGACCGCCGGTTCGCTCGGCGACCGGTTCGGACGACGGCCCGCGCTGCTCACCGGACTCGGCGGCTTCGCGCTCACCGGCGCGCTGGGAGCCGCCACCGGGTCGTCCGGCGCGCTGATCGCCGTCCGCTTCGCCATGGGCGCCTGCGCGGCGGTCATCTTCCCCACGACCCTGTCCGTCATCACCAACGCCTTCCCCGACCGCCGCGCACGCGCCAAGGCGGTCGGCCTGTGGGGCGCGGTCACCGGCCTCGGCGTCGCCGTCGGTCCGGTCGCCGGCGGACTCCTGCTGGCCCACTTCGCCTGGCCCTCGGTCTTCCTCGCGCTCGTACCGGTGGCGCTGGTCGCCCTCGCCGCCACCTGGTTCTGGGTCCCGGAGTCCAGGGACCCGTCGAGCGCCCGACTGGACCCCCCGGGCCTGCTCACCGCCTCGGCCGCCGTCGGCCTGCTGGTCTTCACGGTCATCGAGGCGCCGACCCGGGGCTGGGACCGGCCCGCCACCCTCGCGGGCTTCGCCGCCGCCACCGCCCTCGCCGCCCTCTTCGTGGTGATCGAACGCGGACGCAGCCACCCGATGGTGGACATCACCCTGTTCCGCACCCCGGCCTTCTCCGCCGCCAGCGGAGCGGTCACCGTCGCGTTCTTCGCGCTCTTCGGTTTCATCTTCCTGGTGACGCAGTACTTCCAGTTCATCCGCGGCTACGGCGCCCTCTCCACCGGCGTGCGGATCCTGCCGGTCGCGCTCACCATCGCGCTCGGCTCGCTCGGCGGGGTCGCGCTCGCCGCCAGGGCCGGGACCCGGGCGGTCGTGACCTCCGGGCTCCTGCTGCTCGGGGCCTCCTTCGGGTGGATCGCCCTCTCGCCCGCCTTCCAGTCCTACGGGCTGATCGTCGGTCAAATGATCCTGATGGGACTGGGCCTCGGCCTGACGACCGCACCGGCCACCGAGTCGATCCTCAGTGTCCTGCCGCCCGCCAAGGCGGGCGTCGGATCGGCCGTGAACGACGCGACCCGGGAGGCCGGCGGGACCCTCGGCGTCGCCGTCGTCGGCAGCGTCTTCACCTCCCTCTACGCCTCCCACCTCGCGACCACCGCCTTCTCCACCCTCCCGGCCGGCACCCTCAGCGCGGCCGAGGGCTCGGTGGCCGAGGCCCTGCGCAGCGCGGCGGCCACGCCTCCGGGCTCCGGGGAGGCGCTGCGGGCGGCGGTCCAGAGCTCCTTCATGCACGGATTCCACGTCGCCTGCACCGTCGGTCTCGCGGTCTGCCTCCTCGGCGCCGCCCTGGCCCTGGCCCTGCCCGGCGCCCACCCCGCGCCCGTGTCCTCGACACCGGCACCGGCACCGGTCCTGCCGAGGCGGTGACGCTGTCCCCGAGGCAGCCGGGTGCTCGAGGGGGCGGCACGTGACGTGATGCCCGGTTTGCTTGAGGCGGGGGCGCAGCTGCCGGCTAGGTCGTGACGAAGGCGCCGGTGGCGGCGTCGATGGTGACCACCAGGATGCCCTTCTTCTGCTGGTCCTCCGGCGGCTTCATGCCGACCAGCCAGCGCGGGTGCCAGGTGCCGTCGCGGTCCGCCTGGGCGAGGAGGATCGTGCTGCTGGTGGTGAAGCCGGGGTGGGCGGTGGCCGCGGTGCTCCGGGCGGTCGCCTCGGTGACGGTCGCCTTCGGGAGGGCGGGCGGGTCGACGTGCCGGGCGGAGAACGAACTGACCCGGCCGTTGCCGGTGACGAGCAGGTCGAGTCGCATCGGCATGAGGACGCCGTCGACGCGGGAACGCCACTGGACGGTCCTGGCGCCGCCGGAATTGGGCTGGGGGTCGGTGCTGGGGTAGCTGTCGGTGAGGGCCCAGGGGAAGTGGGTCCGGGCGAAGCGGGTGGCGGCGTCGACCGCGACGTCGTCGCTGACTTCGCCGGGTGCCTGGTCGGGGGTCGGCCCGACGAGCCCGGAGGCCGGTTCGCCGCCCGGCCACGCCAGTTCGAGGCTGCCCTGCCGGCCGGTGACGCTGACCGTCCCGGGGTGGCCGGAGGATCCTTCGACGTACTGGACGGACGCGATCTCGGCGGCCGACCCGAAGAACTCCCGGAACGCCTTGGTGGCGGCGGCCCGCTGGGCCGGTCCGGCCGCGGTGTTCTCCGTGGGGTCGGGTGCGACGACCGTCACGGAGGGCACCAGGACGGCCGCGATCACTGCGGCTCCGCCCACGAGGGCGACCGCCCCGCGTGCGAGCTCGCGCCTGGTGGTGCCCAGCGGTCGGTCGCCCGTCCGGCGGCTCCACAGGTACGCGAGGCCACAGCCGAGCACGGCCCCGAGCGCGTTGTCCCACAGGTCGGCGGAATCGCAGCTGCGGCCGATGCCGGGGGTCAGGGCCTGGGTCGCCTCGACGGCTGCGGAGAGCAGCGTGAGGGCGATGCCGGTGCTGACGGGCCGTCGAACGAGGCGGGAGGTGAAGAAGCCGGCCGGGACGAACAGGGCGATGTTCATCAGGCCCTGGGTGCCCGACATCGCACCCGTCAGGTCGAGCCCGGCGGTGCAGCGGAGCGGGGCCGGTGCGTCGGGGTGCACGGGGTAGAGGGTGGCGACGAGCACCAGGGCGGTGGACGCTCCGGCGAGCGCGGACAGCGGCCTCGGGGCCGAGCGCCGTCCGGCGACGGCCGCCGAGAGGGCGGCGGCGCCGATCAGAGCCGCCAGGACGGTCCAGAGCAGTCCCGGCTCGTGGTGGAGGATCGCGCGGATCATGCTGGTGGCACTCCAGTGGGCACGGCGATGGGCCCACGCCCTCGGGCGCGGGCCCATCGTGACGGCGGGCGGCTGCTAGCAGATGGTGACGGGCGCGTTGTAGAACGTGTTCTGGCCCTTGACGGCCATCCAGCCGATCACGTTCTGGCAGTCGTTGAACCCGAGGTCCCAGAACCACGCGTCCTTGGTCTGGTTGACGGACTGGTCGCTCCAGTCGCGGTTGTAGGAGTAGCCGTGGTAGTTGAACCCGAACTGTGCGGTGATGGTGCCGCCGCCGGTCTTCTCGTAGACGTCCTGCAGCTGCCAGAAGGCGGACCCGTCGGGCTGGGTCTTGTCCTCCTGGGAGATGGACGTGCTGAGGCGGCCGTTGGAGAGCGACGTCGACGCGTTGTACTTCGCTTGTGCCATGGCCTGGGATGCGCCTCCGACGGCCAGGAGGGCTCCGGCCAGGGCGGTTCCGATGACGCGCGTGCCGATTCGCATGATGCTCCTCTTGGTGAAGGGGGGTCAGGAACGGATCGGTCCTCCCGCACCGTTCATGGTTCCGGGCGGGCTCCCCGTGTGCTTTCCACGGTAGGACGGGGTTCCTGCCTTGGAATCAGCAATGCGTCTCAGGGACTCCGCAATGCGTCTCCAGACGCCCGCGGTCCGTCGGAGCGGACGGGCCGGAGCGCGGCCGGCTGTTGCGCGTGATCGGCAGGATCGCGCTCAGCGACCGGTGATGACGATCGGCCCTTCAGACCGTGAACCACTCCTTGGCCTCGGCGGAGCTGTACGCCCGGACGATGATGCCCGCGATCGCGATACCGGCCAGCGAGATGATCGAGCCGGAGAAGAGCTGGATCACGCCGCTGACGATCGCGAGCCACTCGATCACCAGTACGGTCCTCCGGGTCCACCGGGCCCCACCCGGCGCCAGGGCCGCGCAGGTGCCGAGCAGGACGCCGATCAGGATCGAGAGGAAGGCGATGAACGTCACCATGGCGACGCCTTCACCGTGCTGGCCGTGGATCAGTGCGAGGAGGAAGATCCCAGCCGCGCTGTTGCCGACGGCGTGCAGCCAGACCCCCGCTACCACCCACTTGAGTGATGTCGGCATCCGCTCGTCCGCCAACTGGTTCGCCATCGGTGACCACCCCCGGATCGTCGGTGCGGCCGGGCCGGCGGCCGGGCCGTAGGGGAGAGGATCCGGGTGGCCGGGTCCGCCGTCAATGGCCACGACCGCCTCCCTTTCTCAGGTCGGCCGAGGCGCGGAGGGCCGTAGCGGTCCGCCGGGGACCGGCGGACCGCTACGGGCGGGGGTGGTGGCGCAGGCCGGGGTGACCAGGTCCAGGTACGCGTCGTGCCAGAGGTCCTCGTCGCCGTCCGGCAGCAGCAGCACCCGGTCCGGCCGGAGCGCCTCGATGGCACCGGGGTCGTGGGTGACCATCACGATCGCGCCCGGGTAGGTGCCGACCGAGGCCAGCACCTCGGCCCGGGAGGCCGGATCGAGGTTGTTGGTCGGCTCGTCCAACAGCAGCACGTTGGCGCCGGAGTGGACCAGGGCGGCCAGCGCCAGCCTGGTCTTCTCGCCGCCGGACAGCACGCCGGCCGGCTTGTCGGCGTCGTCCCCGCGGAACAGGAACGCGCCGAGGACGGTCCGCAGTTCGCCGTCGGTCAGCTCGGGCGCGGCCGCGGCCAGGTTGTCGCGCACGCTGAGCGCGGGGTCCAGGGTGTCGTGCTCCTGGGCGAAGTAGCCGAGCCGCAGGCCGGTGCCGGCGACGACCCGGCCGGAGTCCGGGCGTTCCCGCCCGGCCAGGACGCGCAGCAGGGTGGTCTTGCCGGCGCCGTTGAGGCCGAGCACGACCGTCCGGCTGCCGCGCTCCACGGCGAGGTCCAGGCCGCTCAGCACCGTCCGGCCGCCGTAGGCCTTGGCCAGGCTCACCGCGCCGAGCGGGGTCCGGCCGCAGGGCGCGGGCTCGGGCAGCCGGATGCGTGCCGCGCGCTCGGTCTGCCGTACGGGTTCCAGCTCGGCGAGCATCCGGTCGGCGCGCCGGGCCATGCTGCGGGCGCTGGTCGCGGTGGCGACGTTGGACCGCATCCGGTCGGCCTGGGCGTGCAGGGCGGCGGCCTTGCGTTCGGCGTTGGCCCGTTCCCGGGTGCGGCGGCGCTCGTCGGCCGCACGCTGGGCCAGGTAGGCCCGCCAGCCGGTGTTGTGGACGTCGAGCGCGGCGCGCTGCGGGTCCAGGTGGAAGACCCGGTTGACGGTCTCCGCCAGCAGGTCGAGGTCGTGGCTGATCAGCACCAGTCCGCCCCGGTGGGTGGCGAGGAAGCCGCGCAGCCAGCCGACCGAGTCGGCGTCCAGGTGGTTGGTGGGCTCGTCCAGCAGCAGGGTGCCGTGGTCGGCGAACAGGATGCGGGCCAGTTCGACCCGGCGGCGCTGGCCGCCGGAGAGGGTGCCGACGGGGGCGTCCAGCATCCGGGCGGGCAGCCCGAGTCCGGCCGCGACCCGGGCGGCCTCGGCCTCGGCCGGGTAGCCGCCGCGGGACTGGAACGCGGCGTCGGCGCGCGCGTAGGCGTCCATCGCCCGGCGTTCCTCGGCGGCGGAGCCGGCCACGGCCATGGCCCGCTCGGCGTCGCGCAGCGCGCGGAGGGCGGTGTCCAGGCCGCGGGCGGACAGGATGCGGTCGGTGACGGTGACGGCCGGGTCGGCGGCGCGGGAGTCCTGCGCGAGGTAGCCGACCGGTCCGGTGCGGGTGACCGTACCGGCGGCGGGGGGCAGGTGCCCGGCGAGGGTGGAGAGCAGGGTGGTCTTGCCGGCGCCGTTGCGGCCGACCAGGCCGATCCGGTCGCCGGGGGCGATGTGCAGGGTGACGTCGGACAGCAGCAGACGGGCGCCGACGCGCACGTCGACACCACGGGTGGTGATCATGGGGTAACGCTCCGAAACGACTAGCGGACAGACGGGTGGCGTGGAGGCGGTCCGTCAGCTAGGAGATGCGGGGCGTAGACATGTCGGCCAGGGTAACGGGCGGCCGGTCCGGACGCACCCGAATTAACGGGTGCGTCCGCTTGGCGGGTGCGTCCGCGCGGGCCGTCAGCCGCGCAGCACGGCGGCCACCACTGCCGGGTGGAACAGCCGGGTCGGTGGCGCGACCAGCGACAGTACCTCGTGGAAGGCCGCCGTGATCTCGGGGTTGTGGGTGGCGCCCCGGAGCACCTTGTCCAGGTAGCGGTGCTGGAGCCTGATCAGGGCGCCCGAGGGCCCGCCCGTGGTGGCGGCGAAGCGGACGTCCTCGGCGCTGGACATCATCCACGCGGTCTTGGACACCGCCGCGATCTCCCGGCGCGCGTCACGGGCGGTGGCGGGCCCGACGCCGCCGTGCCGGGCGGCCGTGCGGCGCAGCACCTGGGCGCAGAACAGCGACACGGTGATGCCCTGCCCGTACACCGGATTGAAGGTGCTCGCGGCGTCGCCGACCGCCACCAGGCCGTCCGGGGCGCCGCGTTCGTAGTGCCGCCGTACGCCCGGGCCGGGCAGGAAGCCGCGTACCTCGCCCGCCGGTTCGGCGCCCCGCAGCATCTCCGCGAGGGCCGGGTCGCGCAGCCGGGACAGGTGCTCGGTGAAGCCCTCGGTGCCGGGCGCGGGCTCCGCGCCGCGCATCCCGGCCAGGCTCACGATCCAGCGGTCGCCCTCGACCGGCAGCAGGACGCCCATCCGGGGCTTGTCCGGGGCCTTGGTCTGGAGGTAGACGGCCTGGTGGCCGAGGTCGACGCCGGTCGGTCGGTGGAACAGCCGGGAGGCGTACGCGACGCCCGCGTCCACCCGCTCCTCCGGCACCGGGCGGCCCAGTTCGCCGAGCCACTTCGGCACCGAGGTCGAGCGGCCGGCCGCGTCGATCACCAACTCGGCCGGGATCTCCCGGACTTCGCCGCGCCCCTGGACGTCCCCGCGCTCCCGGCCGCGCTCGCGGACCTTCACCCCGGTGACCCGCTGCGCCGAGCCGAGCAGGCCGACCACGTCGGTGCCCTCCAGGAACTCGATCGACGGTTCGGTGCGGACCCGGTCCAGCACCACCTTGTCCAGCACCGGCCGGGTGCAGGAGAGGAAGGCCAGTCGGGCCGGGTAGTCGGCCATCCAGCCGGCGGAGCTGAGCCACCGGAGGTCGCCCGAGGTGGAGACCCGGTGCGCGCCCGCGTCGGTCAACTCCTGCTTGATGCCGGGCATCAGCTCCTCCAGCGCGCGGTGCCCCGCCTCCAGCACCAGGTGCGCGTGCCGGCCCTGCGGCACCCCGGCCCGGAACGCCGGCGTGTCCGGGTACCGGTCCCGCTCCACCACGACGATCCGCTCGGCGCGCCCCCGCAGCGCCCAGGCCGCCACCACGCCGGCCAGCCCGCCGCCGATCACCACCGCCGTGCCCCGCCCGGGGGCCGTCTCCGAAGAATTCATGCGACGTAGCGTAGTGGTGGCGGCGTCGGACCGTAATCGTTCCAGCTGGACGAACGGGCCGACGGCGTAAGTCCGTTGAGGCCCGGTCCGGACGGCCTCGGGGCCGCCGGTGTGTCCGGTCGGAAGGGTGGTGGAGAGGGGCGGTGGTCAGGGGCGGTGGAGAGGGTCGGTCGTGCGGGTACTAACATCGGGTGGGGTTGCGTCGGCGTCCCCCGGGGCGCGCGGATTCGAGGAGGTGAGAGCCGTGGAGTGCAGTAGTACGGGTCGAAGTCGGCCCCGCCCCCGGTTGTCCCGCAGGATTCGCGGCCCCCGGCACTCCTCCTCCCGTACGGCTCCCGCGCAGGGCTGACCCCGCCACCGGCGGGGCGCGCCGCCGGTCGCGCCGTGCGCGTGGCGGCGGGCCGGGCGCCTCCGGCCCACCGTGCCGAGCACGGCGGTGGCCGGGCACCCACCGTGGAGGTTCCCCGCATGTCCGACTGGCGTGTGCGCGCCGTGCGCGCGAGCAGGCGTCCGTTCTCCCGTCCGACGGCCGAGCGCCGGCCCGTCGACCCCCGGTCCGCGCCCGAGCACTCGATGGACCCGCGTCCGGACCAGCCGGTCGAGCCGGGGGCGCTGGAGCGTTCCCTGGTGGACGCGGCGGTCTACCGCGACGGCCGCCGCACGGACGCGCCCGCCGACCTCGCCGCGATCTACCGCGAACTGCCCGACCGGCCCGGCACGATGGCCTGGATCGGGCTGTTCCGCCCGGCGGAGGCGCAGCTTCTGGAGGCCGCGGACCGGTTCAACCTGCACGAACTGGCCGTCGAGGACGCCATCGTGGCCCACCAGCGGCCGAAGCTGGAGCGCTACGGCGACACCCTGTTCGTGGTGCTGCGCGCCGCCCGCTACCTGGACGAGGCGGAGGAGGTGGACTTCGGCGAGATCCACCTGTTCGTCGGCCCCGAGTTCGTCATCACCGTGCGCCACTCGCAGGCCCCGGACCTCTCCGCGGTGCGCCGCCGCCTGGAGGACGACCCGGAGCTGCTGGCGCTCGGTCCGGAGGCGGTGCTGTACGGGGTACTGGACGCCGTGGTGGACGGCTACGCGCCGGTGATCGCCGGGCTCCAGCACGACATCGACGAGATCGAGACCGAGGTGTTCGGCGGGGACCCGCACGTCTCCCGCCGGATCTACGAGCTGTCCCGCGAGGTGATCGAGCTCCAGCGGGCCACCCGGCCGCTGCTGGAGATCATGCGGAGCCTGGAGGCGGGCTTCGGCAAGTACGGCACCGACGAGGAGCTCCAGCGCCGCCTGCGGGACGTCGCCGACCACGCCACCTACGCGGCCGAGCGGGTGGACGGCTTCCGGCAGATGCTGCAGAACATCCTGACGGTGAACGCGACGCTGGTCTCGCAGCGGCAGAACGAGGAGATGAAGCAGCTCGCCGAGGCCGGGCACGCGCAGAACGACGAGATCAAGAAGATCTCCTCCTGGGCGGCCATCCTGTTCGCGCCGACCCTGATCGGCACGGTCTACGGGATGAACTTCGAGATCATGCCGGAGCTCAAGTGGGCCTTCGGCTATCCGTTCGCGGTCGGGCTGATGGCGCTGGTCTGCACCGGGCTGTACCTGGTGTTCAAGCGCCGCGACTGGCTCTGACGGCCCCGGGCCGGGCAGCTGCCGGGCGCCGCTCCGGGCCGTCCGGGTGCCACCGGCGACCCCCGTGCTAAGGAAGCGTCAAGATCCCCGTCCGCCGGTGTCAAGGAGCCGTCAGGGAGCGTCCCACCGCCGGTGGCGCGGCACTAGCGTCGCGCGGCGGAGAGAAACGGTTCTGTGTTCGGTTCCCACCGGGAGCCCCGGCGGACCGTGCCACGGGGGAAAGGGACGTGTGGTCATGACCACCTCGACAGCAGGCAGATCGGCCACCTCGGAGGAGGCGGCCGCCGGAGGGGACGACGGCCCGGAACCGGCCGGGAGCGGCGAACCCGCCGGACCGCGGCCGCCGACCGGACCGTGGCTGCCGCCCGGGCCGCTGGCCCGGCTCGGGCAGGGCCTGCGGACGGTCGGCAGCCGCTCCTACTGGACCACCCCGCGCCTGGTCCGCGCGCTCACCGCGCTGAGCCTGGCCGCCCTGATCGGCCTCGGCGCCACCGCCACCGCCGTGCTCGGCGGCGCCCGGGACGGCACCGACACCATCGGCCACCGGGCGGCCCCGCAGGCCACCCGCGCCGCCGACCTCTACTTCGCGCTCAGCGACATGGACGCCCAGGCCGCCAACCTGCTGCTGGTCGGCGACGACCAGGACTACGCCGCGCTGCGCAAGCAGACCCTGGACACCTACGAGCAGCGCCGCAACCAGGCCGACGACGACCTCCAGCAGGCCGCCCAGGCGGCCGCCGCCGACCCGGCCGGGCAGCGCGCCGTCCAACTGGTGCTCGGCCGGCTCGGCAGCTACGAGGCCCTGGTGGCCCGCTCCCAGCTGCTGGAGGAGCAGGCCAAGGCCCCGGCCGGCCAGCCCTCGCCCGCCGCCCTGGACGCCTACCGGCAGGCCTCCGACCTGCTGCGCAGCCAGCTGCTGCCCGCCGCCGACCAGGTCACCGCCGCCAACGAGGCGACCGTCGACCGCGTCTACGGCGAGCAGCGCGACGCCCTGGGCACCGGCTGGTGGTGGCTGTTCGGCGCCGGACTGCTCGCCCTCGCCGCGCTGGTCGGGCTCCAGCGCGCGCTGCTCGTGCGCTACCACCGGGTGTTCAACCCGGCGCTGGCCGGCGTCACCCTGCTGACCGGCGTGGTGCTGGTGACCGGTCTGGCCCTGGTGGGCCGCACCTCGGACCACCTGGTGACGGCCAAGAGCGACGCCTATGACTCGGTGATCGCGCTCAGCCGCTCCCGGGCCGTCGCGTACGACATGAACGCCGACGAGAGCCGCTACCTGATCGACCCGAGCCGGGCGGCCGTGTGGGAGCAGGCCTACCTGGAGCAGAGCCAGGCGATCGTCCACCTCGACGGGGCGACCCTGGACACCTACGGCACCCGGCTGCAGACCGCCGTCGAACGCCACCACCAGGACCGCTCCACCGTCCCCTTCGGCGGGTACCTGGGCGCCGAGCTGAACAACATCACCTTCCCCGGCGAGCAGGCGGCCGCCGAGCGGGTCCTGAGCGCCTTCCAGGAGTACCAGGCGATCGACCACCGGATGCGCGTGCTGCGCGGCGCGGGGCAGCTCAAGGACGCGATCACGCTCAACACCGGCCTCGCCGAGGGGCAGTCCAACTACCAGTTCGGGCAGTTGGGCGCGGCCATGCAGGACACCATCGACGTCAACCAGAAGGCGATGGACTCGGCCCTCGCGGCGACCGACGGCGACCTCGACGGCACCTCGGCGGCCCTGGGCGGGGTCGTCCTGGCGGCGGCGGTGGCGCTCACCGCGCTGGGGGTGCGGCCCCGGCTGCGCGAGTACCGGTAGCGCGAGTGCCGGTGGCGCGCGTACCGGTGGCGCGAGTGCCGGTGGCGCGCGGCCCGACGACCGGGTGACGGGGGAGGACTGGAAGGCCGTGATCCGGGAAGCCGGAGGAGGGGGCCCGGTGGCGGTCGGCGGACCGCCACCGGGCCCTCGGCAGGTGGGGACGGGCCGTCACCGGTGTGCCGGATTGACAAGCACCCTTGCCGTCCCGGCGAATAGCAGGCATGGCCGACGAAGAGTTCGAGAACGTCCTCACCACGGTGGGCCCGCGGCTGCGGGCCCTGCGCAGGGAGCGCGGCACCACGCTCGCCAAGCTGGCCGCGGCGACCGGGATCTCGCTCAGCACGCTGTCCCGTCTGGAGTCCGGGCAGCGCAAGCCGACCCTGGAGCTGCTGCTGCCGCTGGCCCGGGAGTACCGGGTGCCGCTGGACGAACTGGTCGGCGCCCCGGCCACCGGGGACCCGCGGATCCACCCGCGCCCGGTGACCAGGAACGGCCAGACCGTCGTCCCGCTCACCCGCCACCTCGGTGGTCTGCACGCGTACAAGCACATCGTGCCGCCGGGCCGGAACGCCGGGCCGGAGCTGGAGTTGAAGGTCCACGAGGGCTACGAGTGGCTGTACGTGCTGTCCGGGAGGCTGCGGCTGGTGCTCGGCCCGCACGACCTGGAACTGACCGCCGGTGAGGCCGCCGAGTTCGACACCCGGACCCCGCACGGCTTCGGCAACGCCGGTTCGCAGCCGGTGGAGTTCCTCAGCCTGTTCGGTCCGCAGGGCGAACGCATCCACATCAGGGCGCGACCGGGAACCTCTGTTCGGTAGGTTCGTTCCCTGACAGGGGGTCTCCGCTTCGGGCTCCCCCGCAGGCCGTCGGGAGGGGCCGATTACATGAGTGTGCAGCAGAGCACGGAGTCCGGTGAGAGCGGCGGAACCGAGCAGAGGCCGGGGACCGCGCCGGAGGGGGCCGGCACCGGCCCCGGCGCAGGCCCCGGCGCAGGCCCCGGTGCCGGGCCCGCCACCGGGCCGGGCGCCGCCCCCGGAACCCGTTCCGGAGCCGGGACGGAGGAGCCGCCGGAGCCGGAAGCCGGGCGGGCCGCCGGACCGGAGGAGTCCACCGCGGCCGGTGCGAAGCCCGCGCGCAAGAAGCGCCCGTTCTGGCAGGAGCTGCCGATCCTGCTGGTGATCGCCCTGCTGCTCTCGCTCGGCATCAAGACCTTCTTCGTGCAGGCCTTCTCGATCCCCTCCGGTTCGATGGAGAACACCCTGCAGATCGGCGACCGGGTGCTGGTCGACAAGCTCACCCCGTGGTTCGGCGCCGAGCCGGAGCGCGGCGAGGTGGTGGTCTTCCGCGACCCGGGCGGCTGGCTGGAGGACACCCCCACGACCAGCTCCGGCGGCGTCATGGGCACCGTCCAGAAGGCGCTGAGCACCGTCGGCCTGATGCCCTCGGCGGACGAGAAGGACCTGATCAAGCGGGTCATCGCGGTCGGCGGCGACACCGTCGAGTGCAACGCGGGCAGCCCGGTGAAGGTGAACGGCGTCGCGCTGGTCGAGCCGTACCTCTTCCCCGGGGCGACGCCCTGCGACAACGACCCGGTCGGCACCGTCACCGTGCCCAAGGGCAAGCTCTGGGTGATGGGAGACCACCGGAACAACTCCCGGGACTCCCGCCCGCACCAGAACCTCACCGGGGACGGCTTCGTGCCGGTGGACAACGTGGTCGGCCGGGCGTTCGTGGTGGCGTGGCCGATCTCCGACTGGTCCACCCTGCCCGTCCCGGACACCTTCGACAAGGTGCCCTCCCGGGCCGCGGGCAGCCCGGTGGAGGCGCCCCCGGCGCCGGCGGTGCTCGCCCTCGCGGGCGTCGTGCCGATCGCGCTGTGGCGGCGCCGGCGGGCGCGGCGCACCGGACGCTGAGCGGTACCGCTCCGCCGGAACTCCGCCCGCCGTGTTCTACACGGCTGTAGAGTTCCGGCGACGGGCCGCGGCGTCGGGCGCGGTCGCACCGGTCGGATCGGAGGCGGGACCGTGGTGGAGCGTTCGAACGGGCCCGCGGCGCCCGCCGTGTCGTCCGCGGTGCCCGCGGCGCCCACCGAGGTGCCCGTGCCGCCGATGGACCGGGAGGTCCGGTGGGTGTACCAGCCGGTCGAGGTCGACCTCGGTGACGGCCACTGGGCGCCCGGCCGGATCAGCGGCTGGTGGCAGGACCCGACCGGGCGGAACTGGTGCCGGCTGCGGGTCGGCCGCAGCGGACTGCCCGCCGACTGGCGGCCGTTCGAACCCGACCGGGTACGGCTGCTCCCGGTCTCCGGGTTGTGAAGAGAGTGTCAGGAGTTCTTGGCGGAACCGTTCGAGGACCCCTGTCGTCCCTGGGAGCGAACGCCGACTAGGCCACTTTCAGCAACCGGGGACGACGTGAGTTCCGAGATCTACTTCAACAACAACTACCGCGACCTGTGCGAGCAGTACGGGACGGGCGCGGGCTTCCAGTTCGAGTTCTCCTGCTACCGCTGCTCCGACACCTGGCGCTCGCCGTTCGAGCGGTTCACCACCGGTCAGGTGGCGGGCTGGCTGGGCAAGGGCGTCAGTGCGGCGTGGAACCTCATCGGCGGCAACGCCAACACGATCAGCAACGCCGCGGACGGCCTGGCCGGCCAGACCTGGGGCACCTCGCGGGACGCCGCGTTCCAGCGCGCGATCGACAACGCCCAGTCGCACTTCAACCGTTGTGCCCGCTGCACCCGCTACGTCTGCGGCCGCTGCTTCAACCCGGAGCAGGGCCTGTGCTTCGACTGCGCCCCGGACACCGCCGCCGAGGCGGCCGCGGCCCAGCGGCGCGGCCTCAACGACATGGTCTCGGACCGCGCCTACCAGGTCGGCCAGCAGTCCGGCGCGGAGTACGACGTGCGGACGCCGCGCCAACTGGTCTGCCCGCAGTGCCACACGGAGACCCACGGCACGCCGTTCTGCCCCGGCTGCGGGTTCAAGCTGGCGCAGCCCGTCCAGTGCGGGCAGTGCCACAAGGACGTGCCCGACGGGGCGGCGTTCTGCCCGTCCTGCGGGGCGAGGCGCTGAGCGGCCGGTAGGTCGACGCGGCGGGGGGGGCCGCGCCCCGGGGGGGGGGGGGGGGGCCCCGGGCGGCGGGCCCCGGCCGGGGGGGCGGGGCGGCCCCCGCGCGG
>NZ_JBIAXC010000013.1:0-181913 GCF_042896295.1 Kitasatospora sp. NPDC001309
GGCGGGGCGCCCGGGCGGCGCGGTTTAATTTGGGGGGGGGGGGGGGGGGGGGGGGGGGGGGGGGGGGGGGGGGGGGGGGGGGGGGGGGGGGGGGGGGGGGCCCCCCCCCCCCCCACCCCCGGCGGTTCACTCGTGGCTGGTCGCGGTCGGTCGTGGCCGGTGGCGGTCGGTTGCGTCGGTCGCCGTCAGTCCCGGAAGGCCGAGAGGTCGAAGGTTGTTAGCCGCTCCGGGTCGGCGATCACGTCGATCGCGGTGATCGCGCCGTCCACGACGGTGAACGCCATGATCGACAGCGCCCGGCCGTTGGCGCCGATGACCACCGTGCCCGCGGCGCCGTTGACCAGCGCCGGGCGGGCGAACGGCGACAGCCTGCCCCACAGGACGGCCTGCCCGGCCACCGTCGCGGCACCGGTGAGCACCACGGTGTGGCGGGCCAGCCCGGCGCCGCCGTCCGAGCGCAGCACCACGTCCGGGTCCAGCACGGCGACCAGCGCCTCCAGATCGCCGGTGCGGGAGGCGGCGAAGAAGGCGTCCACGGCCAGCCGCTGACGGCCCAGGTCCCGGTCGGGCGCGGGCTGCGCCTGCACCTTGCGGCGGGCCCGGCTGGCCAGTTGGCGGGTCGCGGCCGAGGTCTTCTCGATCAGCGGGGCGATCTCCTCGAACGGCACCGCGAACAGGTCGTGCAGCACGAAGGCGACCCGCTCGGCGGGCGACAGCGACTCCATCACCACCATCAGCGCCAGACCGACCGAGTCCGCGAGCATCACCTCCTGCTCCGGGTCGACCACCCCCTCCCGGCGCAGCAGCGGGTCCGGCAGCCGCTCGGGGCCGCTCGCGCCGTCCGGTCCGACCGGCTGGAGCGGCTCCTCCCGGCGGGCGGCGCGGTCGCGCAGCAGGTTCAGGCAGACCCGGGACACCACCGTGGTCAGCCAGCCGCCGAGGTTGGCCACGGCGGCCGTGTCGGTGCGGTCGTACCGCAGCCAGGCGTCCTGGAGCGCGTCGTCGGCCTCGCTGACCGAGCCGAGCATCCGGTAGGCGACGGCGCGCAGGTGCGGGCGGTGCTCCTCGAAGAGCGCGGTCCGGGCGGCTCCCTCGTCGGTTCCGCCGGTACCGCCTGTTTCGTTCACCGTGTCTCGTTCCTTCGTCGGGGTTGTCGGAGCGGGCTCGTAGGGTGTGCGGCATGTCGTTCCTCGATCGCCTGCGGGCGACCCCCGCCACCGTCGACTACCTGCTCTGGCCCGGGGACTTCTCCCTCGACGCCTACTCCCACGTGGAGGAGGTCGTGCTCGCCTCCGGCGAAGCCCTGGAGGAGGTCGCCAAGTGCGGTGCGGGCGGCACCTTCTTCCTCTGCGGCGAGGGCGGCGACGAACGCCCCGTCCTCTACGCCGACTCGGAGGGCGGCGCGGCGCTGCTGGCCGTCGGTCTGGAGGAGCTGGTCCGGCTGCTGCTGGCGGTGCCGTGGTGGCGGGACTGCGTGCGGCTGACCGAGGAGGAGAGCACGGAGGCGGCCGAGGACTACCTGGCCGACGAGCCCGACCTGCTCGCCGACCGGGACGCGGCCGCGGCCGCGATCGGGCTCGAAGTCCCCACCGCGGCCGAGGCCTTGGCCCGTCTGCGCGAGGTCACCCTCGGCCTCGGGCCGTCGTACGTGCTGCTCAACGCCGTGGAGGGCAACGCCTACCAGCCGCTGTTCCGGCTCTGACCCGATCGGCCCCGGAGCCGGTCGGCGAGTTCGCGGGCCACGTCGGCCTCCGGGGCGCCGGTGTCGTCCAGGTGCGCCAGCAGGCGCAGGACGGCACGGTGTTCGCCGTGGGTGAGCCGGACCTGTGCGCCCGGGTGGGCGAGGTCCTCCGTGACGCCCCGGGCCAGGTCGGCCGTGCTGCGGGCGGAGTCGCCCGCGTCCGGGCCGTCCGGGCCGTCCGGGCCAGGGTTGCTCCGGCCCGGGCCGTCCATGGTGACGCTCGTCGACTGGATGACCTGGCCGCCGATGGTGACGTTGCCGATGATCTGGTTGACCATGCTTCCCCCCGGGGTGAGTTGACGATCGATCGGCAGCGTAGCCGGTGCGGCGGCGGAGCGGTCAGGGGCGGCGGCCGCGCCGCCTGGACCAGCCGGTGTCGGGGTCGTCGCCGGAGCTGCCCGGGCGACCCGGGTTGTGCAGGGTGCTCGCGGAGGTGTGCCGTCCGGCCGGTCGGATCGCGATGGCGTCCATGGTGTGCCTTTCCCCGTCGTCGTCATGCGTGCGCTCTGGCTCGCAGAACGCTAGGGGCGGCCGGGGTGCTCCGCATCCGTACGGGTACTCAGCCGGACTGAGTCGATTCGCCGTCGTGCCGGTCAGAGGAGGCGGCGCAGGAGGCGGGACTTGAGGGGGGTGAACGGCGGGTAGGCGGGGCGGAGGGGGTCGGCGAGGAGGGGCTTGTCGAGGACGGACTTGGTGTGGCTGAAGGTGTCGATGGAGTGGGCGCCGTGGTACCGGCCGAGGCCGCTCTCGCCGACGCCGCCGAAGGGGAGGCCGGGGACGACGATGTGGGCGTTGGGGACGCCGAAGGCGAGGGCGCCGGAGGAGGTCTCGGTGGTGAGGCGGCGCTTGGTGGTGTCGGAGGCGGTGAAGGCGTAGAGGGCGAGGGGCTTGTCGCGGGCGGTGATGAAGGCGATCGCGGCGTCGAGGTCGGGGACGCGGATGATCGGCAGGACGGGGCCGAAGATCTCCTCGCGCATCACCGGGGCGTCCGGGTCGACGTCGGCCAGGACGGTGGGGGCGAGGTAGCGGTCGGCGCGGTGGTGGTCGCCGCCGGTGACGATGCGGCCGTCGGCGAGCAGGGCCGTCAGGCGGTCGAAGTGGCGCTCGTTGACGATGCGGCCGTAGTCGGGGCTCCGGGCCGGGTCGGTGCCGTACATCTCGCGGACGGCGGCGGTGAGTTGGCGTTCGAGCTCGGTGGCGGTGTCGCCGATGGCGAGGACGTAGTCGGGGGCCACGCAGGTCTGGCCGGCGTTCATGAACTTGCCCCAGGCGATCCGGCGGGCGGCGGTGGCGAGGTCGGTGCCGGGTTCGACGACGACCGGGCTCTTGCCGCCCAACTCCAGGGTGACGGGGGTGAGATGGCGGGCGGCGGCGGTCATGACGATGCGGGCGACGGTGCCGTTGCCGGTGTAGAAGACGTGGTCGAAGCGCTGCTCCAGCAGGGCGCCGGTCTCCGGCACGCCGCCCTCGACGACGGCGACGGCCTGCGGGTCGAGGGTGCGGGGCAGCCAGTGGGCGAGGGCGGCGGAGGTGGCGGGGGCGAGCTCGCTGGGCTTGACCACCGCACAGTTGCCCGCGGCGAGCGCGCCGACCAGCGGGGCCAGGGCGAGCTGGAGCGGGTAGTTCCACGGGCTGATGATCAGCACGGTGCCCAGGGGCTCGCGGACCGTCCGGGCCCGGGCGGGCTGCAGGGCGAGCGGGACGGGGATGCGGCGCGGGCGCAGCCAGCCGTCGAGGTGGCGCAGGGTGTGGTCGATCTCGTTGACCGTGAAGCCGATCTCGGTGGTGTAGGCCTCGGCGGCGCTCTTCCCGAGGTCGGCGTGGAGGGCGGCGGTGAAGACGGCCTCCTGGTCGACCAGCAGGCGGCGCAGGGCGCGGAGTTGGGCCTTGCGCCAGGCGAGGGGCTTGGTGCGGCCGGTGGCGAAGGCGGCGTGCAGGCGGGCGACGGTCGCGGCGGGGTCGGCTGTGGGGGTGGCTTCGGCGGAGGCGGGCGCGGCTGTGGGCGTGGCTTCGGCAGAGAGGCTCATGCCGTCGAGCATAAACGAAACGAAACGATTTCGTTTCTAGTTCTCGGTAGACTTCCGGCATGAGCCGCAGCACCACCCCGTCCAGCGCCACCCGGTCCGGCACCACGACCTCCGGCGCCGCACCGGCCGCCACGGCGCGCCGCGGGCGCCCCCGTGACGCCGCCCGGGACCGGGCGCTGCTGGACGCCACGCTCGCCGTCCTCGCGGAGAGCGGCTACGGCGGGCTGACCACCGCCGCCGTGGCGGCCCGGGCCGGGGTCTCCACGGCGACCCTCTACCGCCGCTGGTCGTCCAAGGAGGACCTGGTGATCGCCGCCGCCGCGCTGCACGGGGAGAGCTCCTACGAGCAGCCGGACACCGGCGGACTGGAGGGCGACCTGCGGGTCGTCCTGCGGGACAAGGCGGCGAGCATGACCGGCGAGCCCGGCCGGCTGATCCGCGCCCTGATCGGCGAGGCCGCCCACAACACGGCCCTGGCCCAGGCGCTGGTGACGGCCTTCCTCCAGCCGGTGTACGGGCGGGTCGCGGAGGTCGTCCGGCGGGCCGTCGAGCGCGGGGAGATCCCGCCGCTGGACGGCGTGGACCTGCTCGGCGAGGTGGTGGTCGGGCCGGTGATGACCCACTTCCTGCTCACTCCGCACCTGCCCGAGGACGTGGACGAGGCCACCGCCCAGGAGACCGCCGACCGGCTGCTGCCCTTCGCCCTGCGGGCGGTGGGCGGTGGGCGGGACGCTCGGGACGTCCGCCCGTGAGGCCCCGTGAGATCCGTGAGATCCGTTGGATCCGCGAGACCCGTGAGACCCCGTGAGACCCCGTGAGAAGAGGAGCCCCGATGCCCTGGTTCACGCTCGAACGCTTCGACCCGTCCTTCTTCGACACCGCGCCGCACCGCCACGCGTACGTGCTGGACCTCCCGGTGGCGCCGGAGACGGTCTGGCGGGGGCTCGCCGGTGACGCGCCGCTGTCCTGGTGCCGGGGCCTGGCCGGCGGCCGCTACACCTCGCGACCCCCGCACGGCGTCGGCACGACCCGCGAGATCACCGCGATGCGGCTGCTGCGCCTGCGGGAGGAGTTCGTGCGCTGGGAGGAGGGATCCCGGCACTCCTTCTGCGTCACCTCGGCGAGCCTGCCGCTGTTCCGGCGCTTCGGGGAGGACTACCTGGTCGAGCCCACCCCGACCGGCACCAGGTTCACCTGGACCTTCGCCTTCGAGCCCAACCCGCTGCTGGCCCGCCCGGCCGCGCTGACGGACCTGCCGAACCGGTCCTTCCTGCGGACCCTGGTCGCGGACACCAAGCGGCACTTCGGCGCGGCCTGATGCGCCCGGGCGGCCAGGTGGCGGAGCGGGCCGGGGTGTCGGCCTGCGGGTGGTTCCCTGGCGGCGGAGTGGATCGGACGTCCGTGTAGCACATTCGTCTCGGACGGACGTCTTGCACGTCCGCGCCGTTCGGGTGTCCCATGCGCCGTGCAGCGTGGACGGTTCGGACGTACGTCTTGGACGTTTGTCTTGTACGTACGTCCGATCCATGAGTATGGTGATCCCATCAACCGCTTCACTGGGGGGAACCGGACATGAACGACGCCATCACTCACGCCGAAGCCGTTCGCGGCGAACTGGTCATCGACGGCCGCCGGTTGTCCTACCTGGACTTCGGCGGCACCGGCCGCCCGCTGCTCGCGCTGCACGGCCACCTCTCGGAGGGTGCGGTGTGGGCCCGGCTGGCGGCCGAACTCGGCCCCGACTGGCGGGTGATCGCGCCCGACCAGCGCGGCCAGGGTCACTCGGAGCGGGCCGCCGACTACTCGCGGGAGGGCTACCTCGCCGACGTCGAGGCGCTGCTCGACCACCTGGGTCTGCCGACGGCGGTGCTGCTCGGCCACTCGCTCGGGGCGATCAACTCCTACCAGTTCGCGGCCCGCCACCCCGAGCGGGTCGAGGCGATCGTCAACGTCGAGGGTCCGCTGGTGCTCGGCCTGGAGGGCCCGCACCCGCTGGCCTTCCTGCTCGGCCTGCCGTACGACGCCCAGAGCCGGGACGCGCTGGTCGCCGCGCTCGGTCCGGCCGCCCCGTACTTCGCCGACCGGCTGCGGGAGGACGCGGACGGCACCTGGCGGCTGCCCTTCCACCCGAAGGACATGTACGAGTCCGAGGAGCTGGTCCACGGCGACCACCGGGCCGACTGGACGGCGTCCGACTGCCCCGCCCTGCTGGTGCGGGCCACCGGCGGCGCGATCCCGGCCGAGCAGGCGGCCGAGGCCGTCTCCCGCCGCCCCGGGACGGTCCTCGCGGAGCTGGCCGGCGACCATCTGCTGCCGGTCACCGCCCCCGACGAACTCGCGGTGACCGTAAGGGAGTTCCTCGCGAAGCTGTAGCCGCGGCGGAACGGTGCGGTCCGCGTGGTGCCCGGCGCTCCGGCAGGGTATAACGCTCCTGACCGGAACACCGGTGCACCGGAGCGCCGGTGCACCGGAAGAGCGTCCATATCCGTCGGGGGAGACCATGGACCCGGAACTGAGCTCACTCGCGGGCGTCGCCGCGACGGCCGTCGTCCAGCAGCTGACCACCACCGCCTGGGAGCGGATCCGTGCCGCCGTCGGGGAGTTGTGGCGCCGCCGGCATCCCGAGCGGGCCGAGACGGTGCTCGCCGAGCTGGGCGAGTCGCGCGAGGACGTGGCGCAGGCGCGCCGTGCGGGGGACGAGCGGGCGGAGCAGGAGGTGGTCGACCTGTGGGGTGCCCGGCTGCGGCGGCTGCTCGCCGCTGATCCCGGCGCCGCCGCACAACTGCGCGCGCTCGTCGAGGAGTTGACCGGCGGATCGGCGCCCGCCGTGCCGCAGCAGTCGGTCACCATGACCGCCGAGGCCTCCGGACGGGCCCGGATCAACCAGGCCGTCGGGGACATCCACGTCAACGAACGGTGAGGGCGGGTGAGCCCCCAGGGGCCGCCACCCGGCCCGGACCGGCCGGAGCGCGGCCCGCGCAACGTCAACCTCAACCTCAATGCCACGGCGAGCGGCCACGGGCGGGTCAACCAGGCGGGCCGGGACCAGCACTTCCACATCACCGTCCCGCTGCTCGGCGCGGCGCTGGTGCTCGGGCTGCTGCTGTTCGCGCTCTGGAAGCCGATCCAGCAGGTGGCGGGCGGGTTGGTGGATTCGAGCCCGTCACCGTCGGTGTCCGCCGTCGTGCCGTGGGACCGGACGACGCACCTCGACACCGACCCGCGTCCGGATCCGCCGACACCGAGGCCGGCACCGAGGCCGACGCCGACTCCCACCCCCACCCCCACCCCCACCCCCATGCCGACACCGACACCGACGCCCACGCCGCCGCCGCTTCCGCCCGACCCGGCGGACGTGGCTTTCGCCGCCGTTCGCGCCGGTGACTGCCTGGACGTCTACGACACCGGATGGGGAACGTGGAGCCGGACGGTCCCGGTCGCCGTGGACTGCCGGGGTGGCAGCGCCTTCAACCGGGTTGCCGTGGTCGCCGCCGCCGCGGCGGGCTGTCCGGCGGGCGGAGGCCGTGCCGCGTACGTCCACACCAACCGCGACCACTCGGTGACGGTGCTGTGCCTGGAGCGGCAGTTCCGGTACGGCCAGTGCTTTCTGGGCCACACCCCCGACCACCGAACCATCGACAACGGCTTCCTCGGTGTGGTCTGGGACTGCACCCTCAGGCAGGGTCCGTCGACCGCCAACGCGATGCTCGCCATCACGGCGGTCGTCACGAGCAGGGACAACTGCCCGGCCCACAACGGCCGGTACGGTGCCGAGTGGCCGGTGCTGGACGGCACCACCAAGGTGTGCGCGGTGGTGGTGTAGGCCGGTCAGCGGGTGGCGGTGAGGGCCAGGGTGGCGACGGCCAGGGCCAGGTAGCCGGCCGGGAAGTGGAGGTTGTGGAGGACCCGGGTGCGGACGTGGGTCGCCACGGCGCCGAGGTAGAACAGCACCAGCCCGACCGCGGCCGCGAGGCCGAGCGGCGGGAGGGCGACCAGGCCGACCAGCAGGCCGACGGCGCCGGCCAGCTTGAGCGAGGCGAGCCACGGGACCCACTCCGGCTTCACCTTCACCTCGGCCGAATTGGCCAGGACGAAGGGGGCCTTGGCGAAGTCGGCGGCGGCGATTCCGGCGTTGGCGGCGATGGCGAGGACGGTGACGGCGAGACAGGTGATGGACATGGGTCCAGCCTCTTCGCGGGCCTCCGCTTGCGTCCAATACCGGCTTCCATAACCTGGTGGAATGGATGTGGACACCCGGCTGCTGCGCACCTTCGCCGCCGTCGCCGAGGACGGCAGCCTGACCCGGGCGGCCGAGCGGCTGTACGTCTCCCAGCCCGCGCTGACCAAGCAGGTCCGGCAGTTGGAGAAGCTGCTCGGGGTGCCGCTGTTCGTCCGTTCCCGGGCCGGGATGGCGCTCACCGTGGCCGGGCGGAGCCTCGCCGCGCGGGTGCCGGGCCTGCTGGCCGACTGGGACGCGACGCTGCGCGAGGCCAGGGGCGCGGCCAGCCGGGCGGAGCGGGTGCTGCGGGTGGGCTTCCTGGCCAGCGCCGCCAACGAGGCCACGCCGGGCATCGTCGCCGGGTTCACCGACCGCAATCCCGGCTGGCGGGTCGAGATGCGGCACACCGCGTGGTCGGACCCGACGGCCGGGCTGGCCGCCGGGGAGGCCGATGTGGCGCTGCTGCGGCTGCCGTTCCCCGGGCAGGAGGGGTGGCGGGTGGCCGAGCTGTTCACCGAGCCGCGGTGGGTCGCGCTGCCCTCGGCGCACCGGCTGGCGGCGCTGGAGGTGGTCCCGTTCCGGGAGTTGTGGGACGAGCCCTTCGTCGCGGCCCCGGCCGAGACCGGCCGTTGGCGGGACTACTGGGTCGCCGCCGATGAGCGGGAGGGCCACCCGGTCCGCTTCGGCGCCGTGGTGGAGCACCCGGACGACTGGCTGAGCGCCATCGCGAACGGTTACGGGGTCGCGCTCGCCCCCGCGTCCACGGCCCGCTTCTACGCCCGGCCGGGGATCGCCTACCGGTCGGTGAGCGGGGTCAGCCCGAGCCGGATCGCGGTGGCGTGGGCCGCGGCGGACGACGGGAACCCGGTGGTGCGGGACTTCGTGCGGTGCTGCCTGGCGGCGGGCGATGCGGGCGATGCGGTCGACGGGGCCGACGGGGCCGACGGGCCTCACTCGGCCGCCGGGGGCCCCGCCCCGGAGTGAATCCGCCCCGGCGCCGGGGCCGGGGAGGGGTGGCAGCCCTCAGCGCCGCCACCCCCCGTTGGCTTCTCGGCACCGGGGCGGTGGTTCATTGAGCCAAACCCCGCCTTGGGGTGAAAGCGGGTGGGGATCCGGCCGGGGTTCGGTGGGGTTTCGGTGCGCGTCCCATCGCGCTCCGGACCTCGCGCAAGCGCGAGGTCCGGAGCGGGTTCAGTCGGCGAGGGCCTGGCGCAGGCGCTTCTTGTCGGGCTTGCCGACGGAGGTGAGCGGGATGGCGTCGACCAGGTGGAGGGCTTCGGGGGCGTAGAGGCGGCCCTTGTTGGCGGTGACGAAGGCGCGGACGTCCTCCAGGTCGGGCCGTTGGCCGGGGGCGGGGACGACGGCGACGTGGACGTGTTCGGCCTGCTGGTCGTCGCGGACGCCGTAGACGGCGCACTGGGCGATGGCCGGGTGGGTGAGGAGGAGTTCCTCGACCTCGGTGGGGTAGACGTGGCCGCCGACGACGATGATCAGGTCCTTGAGGCGGTCGGCGAGGTAGAGGTAGCCGTCGGCGTCGAAGTAGCCGATGTCGCCGGTGTCCAGCCAGCCGTCGCGCAGCACCTTGGCGGTGAGTTCGGGCTGCTTCCAGTAGCCGGCCATCAGGGTGGCGGAGCGGACGTGGATCTCGCCCTGCTCGCCGGCGGGCAGCACGGTGCCGTCGGCGGCCCGGACCTCCACGTCCACGTCGGGGAACGGCCGGCCGACCGGGAGCGGGCCGTCGTCCGTGAACCGGGTGTGCTCCTCGGCGGTGAGGTAGGCGATCTTCTGGGCCTCGGACATGCCGTACAGGCTGACCAGCACCGGCCCGAACACCTTGAGGGCTTCGCGGATCCGGGCCGGGGAGGCGGCGCAGCCGCCGTAGTCGAGCCGGCGCAGGCTGGACAGGTCGGTGCGGCCGACGGCCGGGTGGTCGAGCAGTTGGTAGATCAGCGGGGGCAGCGTCCAGAGGTCGGTGATGCGCTCGCGCTCGATCGCGGCGAGGACCTCGCCGGGTTCGAAGCCGCGCTGGAGGACGACGGATCCGCCGCGCTGGAGCGCCACGTCGGCGAGCACGCCCGACAGGTGGGCGAGCGAGGTGGCGGCGAGCAGTCGGGGCGGCTCCTCGTCGTCGGTGCCCGCGAAGTCGACGTGGAACATGTCGTGGTAGGGGCCGTGGAGGCTGAGGATGCCCTTGGGGATGCCGGTGGTGCCGCCGGTGTGGCGGATGCCGATGTCGTCGCCGGGGCCGAGGGGGACGGCGGGGTCGGTGGCCGGGCGGGTGGCGCTGGCCGCGATGGCGTCCTCCCCGATCCCCGTGCCGTCGGGGCCGAGGGTGAGGACCGTCGGGACGTCGATCAGCGGCAGCAACTCGGGGGCGCCCGCGTACCGTTCGGCGTCGACGAGGAGTGCGGTGGTGTCCACGCTGGCCACGATCTCGGCCAGCACGGGGGCGCTCATGCCGTCGTACAGGTTGACCACCCGGGCCCCGGCCAGGCCGGCCGCGTAGCGGGCGGCGAGGGCCTCGGGGGTGTTGCCGGTGAGCAGGGTGACGGTGCTGCCGCGGCCGACGCCGCGGGCCAGGAGCTCGTGGGCGAGGCGGTAGGCGGTGGCGGCGAAGTCGCCGGCGGAGATCTCGGCGCCGTCGGCGGAGGTGATGGCCCGCCGTTCGGGGTGCGAGGCGAGGGACCGGAGGATCAGAGCGGGTCCGCTGACGAATTCCTGGTCACTCATGGCCACTTCTTCCTTGTAGTTTGCAACCATGTCGCCAGGCTAACTCCACCCCCCACTCCGCACCGGCGAGATTTGGCCATGTCCGGTCAGGAGAATGTCGGTGGACGAAGGACCGGCTCGGCGACAGCCCCCCAGTGCTCGTCCGGCGCGGCCATGATGACGTGCCCGGACCGGCCGGGGAGCGCGGGGGTTGCCGTCGAAGCGATCCGAGTTGGCTGGGAAATGGGCGAGTTGGGACCACGGGGCGGCGATGGAGCCGGTCCGGTGCTCGGGCGGGGGGCGGCCAGGGGGCGGCCGGGGTCAAGATCCACCGGGTCAAGGTCCGTCGGGTCACGGGTGTGTCCCAGCGGGGGGTGGCCGGGTGCGGGGGTGCGGGGGCGGTGGGAACCGCTGTCCCGGCTGGGCGGGGGGCCCGCTCCGGCGCTTCGTGGTCGGCGGGCCGTGTAACAGCACTGTCCTGACGGATGGTCGGACGGAACGGTTCATCGGCCCGGGCGGTCCTGCTCACCAGAACCGCCGCTCGTACCGATCCGTGCCGAGCAGCCGCCACCGCCACCCGATATCGAGGAAGTCACGATGCGCGTTCACAAGGCCACCTTCGCCGCCGCCCTGGTCGTTGCCGCCGGTCTGTCGCTCACGGCCTGCGGCCCCAACGACGACACCGGCACCGACCAGGCCAAGCCGACGGCCGCGGCGCCCGTCACCGCCGCGCCCACCAAGGCCACCACGGGCGGCTCCGCAGGGTCCGCCGGAAGCGCCGGAACCGGTGGGACCGCCGGGACCGGCGGGACGGCCCCGAGCGGGAAGGCCACGGCCGGCGGGACGGGCGCCACCGACGGCGGCAAGGCGGGCGGCAAGTGCCGGACCGACGACCTGACGATCACGGCGGTGGACCGCACCATCGACGGCGACGCCGACCGCACCGTCGTGGTCGAGTTGAAGAACCACAGCGGCCACGACTGCTCGCTCACCGGGTACGCGGGCGTCGACCTCAAGACCAACGCCGGTTCGCTGTCCGCCCAGCGTTCCGGCGAGCCGGTCGTCGCGGGCGTCGTCAAGAACGGCAAGTCGACGTTCTTCGGCATCAGCTACCCGAACAACACCTCGGGCGGCTCCGGCGTCAAGATCACCGGCCTGGTGGTGACCCCGCCGGACGAGACCCACTCGGTCACCCTGCCCTGGCCGGGCGCGGGCTCGCTGCCCGTCACGGACGGGTCCGGCTCCCCGGTGAAGATCGGCCCGATGGGCAGCGCCGGCCAGGGCGGCCAGTGACCCCGCGCCCGTTCGCAGGGTTGAGCCGCGGGGTCGGGCCGCCGCGTCGGGCCGATCCGGGGCTCACCGGTCCGCGATGAGCGTGCCCGCGACGCCCCAGCTTTCCGGCTGGTACTCGTTGACGAAGACGAACACGCTCTCGGCGGGGACCTCCAGGGTCTCCACGAACGCCTGGGTGACCTTCTCGACCAGCTCGCGCTTCTGCTCGACGCTGCGCGGGCCCTGCTGGATGGTGACGATCGGCATCTTCGGCTCCTGACCGGGTGTCCTGCCCGGCTGTTCCGCCGGGCTCTTCCGCCGGGTTCTCCGGCTGGGAACAGTCCACCCGACCGGTGCCGTCCGCACCCAGACCCGAATCGCTCTCGCAGCGATCACGAATCCTGATCGTTCCAGGTCGGGGGTGTTCTGCGGCAGGTCTCCAGGAGCAGTCGGGGCACCGGGGCGGAGCGCCGCACGGCGATCGAGGTGGGCAGTGCCAGCGGGGTGCGGCAGGGGCGGAAGGCGACCCGGTGGGTGTTCACCATCCGGGCGTTGGCCGCGTACACCACCGTCCACATCGGGGTGCCGGTGCCGATCGAGGCCAGGGTGTCCTGGAGGGCGCCGTGCGCCGGGCCGAGGACGGGCCGGAAGCCGGCCCGGGCGCAGGCCCCCGTCACCAGGTCGACCAGTGCCGGGTGGTTGGCCCGCTCGGTGAGCCGCAGCGGCAGCCCGGCGAGGTCCGCGAGGTCCACCTCGGCCGCGTCGGCGAGCGGGTGCCGGGCGGGCAGCGCGAGCACCAACTCGTCCTGCCAGACGGGCAGGAAGCGCAGGTCCGGGCTGTGCTCGGCGATCGCCCCGCGGACGAAGGCGGCGTCCAGCCGGCCGTCGGACAGCCGGGCCAGCCGCTCCCGCACCGGGGCGGAGTGCAGTTCCACCCGCACTCCGGGGGCCTTCTGCTGGTAGGTCTCCAGGATCAGGTCGAGCCGCTCGGCGAGCCCGGTGACGGTGCCGAGCCGCAGCACGGCGGGCGCGGCCAGGTCGGCGGCGAGCGCCCGGGCGGCGTCCTCGGCGGCCAGCACGTTCCGGGCGGCGGGCAGGAACCGCTCCCCGGCCGGGGTCAGCCGTACGTACCGGGGCGAACGGTCGAACAGCTCGACCCGCAACTCCCGCTCCAGCCGCCGCACCTGCTGGCTCACCGCCGGCTGCCCGAGCAGCAGGCGCTCGGCCGCCCGCCCGAAGTGCAGCTCCTCGGCGACGGCGACGAAGCAGCGCAGCTGCCGTAGCTCCATGCGGTCCCCCTGGTGGATCGGTCGTCGACCCATCGTCCCAGGCCGGGGTGTCACCAGGGAGGGGGCGCTGCCGGGGGGAGCGGATGGTGCTGCACGGGAAGTCGGCAGGGCCGACTTCCCGTGCGGGCTCTCCGGCCGCCGGTGGCGGTGGCGGTAGCGGTAGTGGCGGCTGGAACACTGGGGGCCATGACCACGGGCATCGTCGTGCAGTACACCGGGCTCCTGCGGAACAGCGACCACGATCTCTGGGTCCGGCTGCGGGAGTTGCTGCGCGGCCAGGGGCTCGATCCCGAGGGGACGGTCGTCGTGGACCTCCTCCAGGAGAGCCTCGGCTCCGAGGAGGGGCAGGTCATCTCCGCCGAGGGCCGGGTCTACCGGTTCAGCCTCACCTTCGACCCGGAGCGCGAGGACGGTGTCCGCGACGCCCGGCTGGGCAGATGGCGGGACGTCACGGACTCCTGGCGGGACGGAGCGCTGGCGCGGCGGACGGAGTTCGCCTTCGCCTGGAAGTCCCGGGTCGAGGCCTGAGCGGGTGCACTCCGCCACACTCCGCCGTGCACGGGAAGTCGGCCGGGCCGACTTCCCGTTCAGGCGCGGCGGCGTCGCCGGTAGTAGGCGAGGGTGACGGCCGCGAGCAGTGGGCCCCAGAGCAACAGGGGTGCGTAGCAGGCGTCCATCAGGAAGAGGGCCGGCCCGGTCGGGGCTCCCGGGGCCCCGCCGAAGCCGCCCGCCCGGGGGATCGTCAGCAGCATCACGACGGCCGCGCCGAGCAGCGCCGGAACGACCGCCGCCAGCGGCGCGACCCGCTTCCCCCCGATCAGCGGGAGCCGGCGCGGCACCACCTCGCCCCAGGGCCGCACCAGCCCGAGCGTGAGGAGGGTGAGCCCTTCGGTGGCCAGGCTCATCGCGATGCACACGGCGCTGAACCGGCCGGGGACTTCCAGGCCCGAGGTGTCGAACCCCACCGGGACGCCGACCCCCATCGCGATCCGCCAGATCCCGGACGGTACGGCCGTGAGCGCCGCGAGGTGCGCGGCCCGTACCGCCCAGCGGGCGGGCGGTCGGTACGTCGGGGCGGCGGTGGCCATCGGGTTCCGGTCGGTTTCCATGGCCCCCATGCTGGCGCGCGGCCCGCTGCACCCGGATCGTGCGCGAGGCCCAACTCGCCTCCCCCGCGCGGGGGATGGGGGACGACGGTCGGCGCCGAACCCCCGCCACCGGGCCGTACCGCGCTGACGTGCATACTTGCCGGACGATCAGGAGGACGTGGAGGTGATGACGCGATGAAGCTGGCAGAGGCGCTCGCGCAGCGCGCGGCCGCGGTGCGGCAGGTGGAGCAGCTGCGGGCGCGCGTCGTCGGCAGTGCCCGCTACCAGGAGGGCGAGGAGCCGGCCGAGAGTGCGGCGGAGGTCCTGGCCCAGGCCGAAACGGCGCTGGACGAGCTGGAGCGGCTGATCCGCCAGATCAACCGGACCAACTCCACCGCGCGGATCGAGGGCGGCGGCACCCTCACCGACGCCCTCGCCCGCCGGGACGTCCTGCGGCTGCGCCACTCGGTGATCACCGCGGCCGCCGACGCCGCCTCCGGGCGCGACCAGCGGGGAGCCGTACGGCAGTTGCGGTCCGAGCTCCGGATCCTCTCCGCCCTGCCGGTCGCGGAGCTCCGTGCCCGGACGGACGCGCTGGCCAAGGAGATCCGTGAGGTGGACACCCTGATCCAGCGCACCAACTGGGAGATCGACCTGATCGAGGACTGACCTCCCGGTCCCATGAGCAGGGTGTGGGGCAGCAGGTAGTCGTCACGGAGGCGTGCACACACCGCGGGCCGGCGGTTCATCCGGTCCATGGCGCGTGAAGAGCAACGCAAGGGGTTCGATTCCCCACCCAACAGTGCAGCTCAGCACCGCGTACAGGTGACGGGGCACAGCGCACAGCTCACCACCACGTGCAGATCCGGACGACGAGGGCGGGAACGGGGCGCCCCACACCCCCCAGCGAGGGCCGTGCGACCGAGCACGGCCCTCGCTGCTTGAGGCCGGTGGGTGTTGGCCGGTGATCATCGTTCGGATCGGCACGCCGGCAGGCGTGGTGAGTCCGCTCGGCGCGGTGGAGGCGGCAGACTCCTGACGGCGTCCGAGGCCCGGCGTCCGGCGTCCGAGGCCCGGCGTCCGGCGTCCGAGGCCCGGCGTCCGGCGTCCGTGTCCGGGCGGATCCGCCGGGCCCGCAGCGGGCAGGGGCCGCCGGGGCGCAACGACGAGAGGAGCGGCCATGGACGGGAACAGCCAGGACCAGGGACGGCTGGGCGGGCGGATCTGCGTCATCGCAGGCGCGGGCGGGGCCATCGCGGGTGCCGTGGCGGCCCGGCTCACCGCCGAGGGCGGGCGCGTCATCGGAATCGACCGGCAGCCGGTGGAGACCGGCTTCCCGGTCGTCACGGCGGACCTGCGGATCGAGGCCGAGACGCGACTCGCGTTCGAACGCATCCACGCGGAGTACGGCGGGGTCGACGTGCTCCACGTCAACGCCGGGCCCATGGACCGTGAGGACCACGGCCTGCTGGAGACGCCCCCCGAGGTCTGGGAACGGGCCTTCCGGGCCGTCCTCGCCCCCGCGGTGCTCTGCTGCCGCTACGGGGTGCCGGTGATGAACCCCGGCGGATCGATCGTGCTGACCGGCTCCTTCCTCGCCGGCATGGGCGCGGCGACCGCCCAGACGGCCTTCTCCGCGGCCAAGGCCGCGGTGACCCAACTCGGGCGCGACCTGGGCACCCACCTGGCACGGCGCGGCATCCGGGTGAACACCCTGGCGCTGGGCCCGGTCGACGCCCCGGAGATCAGGGCCGTCTTCGAGCGGATGGGCGAGGAGGAGACCCGGCGGCGCTTCGCCCACATCCCGATGGGCCGGTTCGCCACCCTCGACGAGGTCGCGGCCGCGGCCGCCTACCTCGCCGGCCCGGACTCGGGCTACCTGACCGCCTCCGAACTCCCCGTCTACGGCGGCATCCGCGCCGCGTACACCCTCCCGGACCACTGAACCGGCGCGGGGCGAACACTGCACGGCGTGGAACGCGAAGACCTGATCACCGTCCTCGAACGGAACGGGACCGACGGCGCCCGCCGGGCCGCATTGGCCCTGCGGGCCGGGGCGGCCTTCCAGGTGTGGGCCGACGCGAGGGCACCGGCCAGTCGGCTGTTCGCCATCTGGGAATGGCGGGCGCAGTGGATGGCGGAGGACGGGGTCGCCACCGTCAAGGACTTCGAGCAGGGACTGCCGGCCCTTCGCCGGGCAGGGGCCACCCCGGTCGCCCTGGCGAAGGTGGAGATGACCGGTGACAGCCACCTCGTCTTCCTGACCACCGACCTGAGCGCGTGCGTCGCCGTGCTGTAGGCGCGCCCGCATGGGAAGTCGGACGGGCCGACTTCCGGTGCGGGGGAGGGCTGGGGAGTGAGGTACGGGACTGGGGAGGGCGGCGGCGCCAGGAACTCGCGGACTGGATGTCGGGTATCCCTGTTCTCCCGGCGATGGGGCGGTGGCGGCAACGTGGGGCCGGTTGTCCGCAGCCGGTCTCAAGGCAGGCTTGCCGCGCCCCGTCAATGGCATGTGGATTGCGGCCTGCTGCCTGACCCATGATCTTCCGCTTGCCACCTTGAACTTGAAGGACTACGCGTACTTCAGGGAAGAGCATGGCCTTCGCATCCTCGGTGGGGAGCAGGTCGCTCTCGTCGCTTCTGGGTGGTCAGGGGCACCCCTCCAGATGGTCTATAGTTAACCCATCACCCAGATGCGCGGGTGGCGGAATAGGCAGACGCGCTGGATTCAGGTTCCAGTGCCCGAAAGGGCGTGGGGGTTCAACTCCCCCCTCGCGCACAGCGAATGGCCGGTCGATCTTCGGATCGACCGGCCTTTTTGCTTTACGGCACCAGGCGGTCCAGGAGGGCGTCCAGGCCGGTGGTGAACTCCGTTTCCGCGTCGTGGTCGATCAGCAGCGGGGCGAGGGTGCGCAGCAGTGGGTACTCGGCGGCCGGGAGGCGGTGCAGGCCGAGGCGGAGCAGGGGTTCGGGATCGTCGGGGTTGTCGATCACCTGCCGCTTGTCCACCAGCAGGAAGCCGATCGCCCAGCCGACCACGGCCCGGTAGAGGCGCAGGGTGCCCCGGTCGTCGAGGCCGGCGCCGCTCAACACGGTCAGGACGAGTTCGTTGAGCTGGAGCATCGAGGCCGGCCGGCGGGCCAGGGGGACGCTGAGCGGGCGGGTGGCGACCAGGGGGAACACCTCCGGGTGGGCGTCGGCGACCTGGTGGAAGGCCTTGCCGACGTGGTGCAGCCGGGTCCGCCAGTCGCCCGTGTCCGCCCCGTCGCCCACCCGCTCGTTCACCTCGGCGTAGAAGGCCTCCACCATGCCGTCGAGGAGCGCCTGCTTGCCGTCGGCGTAGCGGTAGAGCGCCATCGGCTCCACGCCCAGGTCGACGGCGAGGCCGCGCATGGTGAGCGCCGTGAGGCCCTCGCGGTCGACCAGGGCGACCGCCGCGCGCAGCACCCGTGGCCTGCTCAGCCGGCCCCGGCCGGACGGCTTCGGCTCGGGGGTCGAGTCGGGGGTCGAGTCGGTTCCCACCAGTGCCTCCCGGACTGTCCTCGGGGCTCAGGTCTTGACGTCCGACGCTGCGCGGCAGAGGCTGTAAGTATACAAGCGACATTTACGGCAGATGCGTAGTACCTACGTATACACCACGGAATCGGACATCGGGAGGAGCCATGTCCATCATCAAGATCGAAGTGACCAACGAGAGCACCGTGCTCACCGACCACGAGGTGAGCGCCGTCGTCCCCGCACTCCAGACCCAGGTCCACCGGGACTTCGCGCCGGTGTGGGGGATCGACGCGGACGTGTCCTTCGTCGCGTCGAACGCACTCTCCGACACCGCCTGGTGGATGGTCGTCCTGGACAACTCCGACCAGGCCGGCGCCCTCGGGTACCACGACCTGACCGCGAACTTCCTGCCGATCGGCAAGGTCTTCGCCGCCACCGACAAGCAGTACGGCGAGAACTGGACCGTGACGATCAGCCACGAGCTGCTGGAGATCATCGGCGACCCGGACATCGACCAGGTGGTCTTCGACCAACCGACCGCCAACAAGGGGACGTTGTACGCCATGGAGGTGTGCGACGCCTGCCAGGACGAGAACTTCGCGTACGACATCGCCGGGGTCAAGGTCAGCGACTTCGTCCACCCGGCGTGGTTCCAGTCCGCCCGCCCCGCGAACGGCACCCAGTTCGACCACGGCAATGCCATCAAGCAGCCGCTCGAACTCCTCCCCGGCGGCTACATCGGGATCTTCGACGTCTCGGCCGGCACCGGATGGACCCAGAAGACCGCCTCCCTCACCGTCGCGTACCACAGCCGGGCGCACGTCGGCAGCCGTCGTGAACGGCGCCGGATCCCGCGCGACCAGTGGCTGCCGAGCAAACGGAGGGGCTGATGTCCGGCGGCGACGGCCTCCAGGCGGTCGAACACCTCGTGGTGCTGATGCTGGAGAACCGCTCCTTCGACCACATGCTCGGGTTCCTGTACACGGACGAGGGCAACGTCTCTCCCGCCGGCCAGCCGTACGAGGGCCTCACCGGCCAGGAGACCAACCCGGACCAGAACGGCAAGCTCGTCACGGTCCGCCGCATCCAGTCGACGGACCCCCATCCCTACTTCATGCCGGGCGCCAACCCCGGTGAGGGGTACGGCCCGACCAACGCCCAGCTGTTCGGCACGACCGACCCGCCGACGCCGCCGGTGGCCGGGATGCAGGGGTTCGTGACGGACTTCGCGCGCGTGCTGGACCTGCCTCCCCAGCCGAACCACACCGTCCTTCCCGCCACCGTCCCGGCCGACATCATGAGCTGCCACACCCCGGACACCCTGCCGGTGCTCTCCGCACTGGCCCGCGGCTACGCGGTGTGCGACCACTGGTACAGCTCCGTGCCCACCGAGACCCTGCCGAACCGGGCGTTCTCCTGCGCGGCGACCAGCCAGGGGCACCTGGACGACCACACCCACAACTTCACCTGCCCCAGCATCTTCGGGCGGCTCACCAGCGCCGATGTGTCCTGGCGGGCCTACGGCTACCACGCCGCGCCGATGGTCTCCGGGAACTTCCCCGACATCCACGGCGCCTCCGCCGACCACTTCGGCGTCTTCACCGCCTTCCAGGCGGCGGCCGCGGCCGGCACCCTGCCCGCCTTCACCTTCCTCGAACCCAGTTGGGGAGCCACCGGGAACAGCGAACACCCCGTCCTCGACGTCGCGTTGGGCGAGCAGCTGATCCGGGACGTCTACCGGGCCCTGCGCGGCGGGCCGGCCTGGGGGCAGACCCTGCTCGTCATCACCTACGACGAACACGGCGGCTGCTACGACCACGTCCCGCCCCCCACCACCGCCACCCCGCCCGGCGACGGCACCACCGGCGAACTCGGCTTCGACTTCAAGCGGTTCGGCGTCCGCGTGCCGACCGTGCTCGTCTCCCCGCTGATCGCCCCCGGCACCGTCTTCCGGTCACCCGACGCCGCGGCGCAGCTGGACCACACCAGCGTCCTGCGCACCGTCGAGCGGCGCTGGTCGCTGCCCGCCCTCACCGCCCGCGACGCCGCAGCCGCCGACATCGGGGCCGTGCTCACCCTCGCCGCGCCGCGCACCGACGACGTCCTCGCGGGGGTCACCGCACCCACCGCGGCCACCGTCAACCCCGCCGCCGGGGAGGTCACCCACCTCCAGCAGGTCTACGCCGACCTCGTCGCCCGCCGGCTCATCCCGCCCGGCGCGGTCGCCGCGGCCGCCGGCCCGCCACCCGGCGGCTGAGCTCCACAGCTACGGCGAACGGCCGAGCTGAACGGCAACGGCAAACGGCCGGTCGGTCCCAGGACCGACCGGCCGTGTCACTGCGCCCTGCTTCGATGGCCCGAGGAACACGACACCGGCACCACCCCTCCGAGGAGAACCACATGGGCACCTGGGGCAGCGGCAACTTCGAGAGCGACACGGCCCTCGACCACCTGTCGAGCGTCGTCGACGGGCTCGTCACCGAGATCGCCGAGGCACTGGACGGCGATCCCGTCGAGATCGAGCCCGACGAGTACTGGGGCGTCGCCGTGCCGTGCAACCTGGAGCTGCTGCACACCCTCGCCGTGGCCGGCTACGCCTCCGAGGGCCTGCCGGAGGCCGGGGTGGTCGAGGACTGGAAGCGGACGTTCCTGGCCGTCTGGGAACGGACCGTCGACGGCCTGGAGCCCTCCCCGGAGTTCAAGGAGGAACGGCGGACGGTGCTGAACCGCACCTTCGACCAGCTGGCCGACGTCATCGCCCGGCGTGCGACGGACGACCGGTGAGCGGCCGGGGCCGGGGCCGGGACTGTCGGGGCGGGGTGGCACACTCCCCGCCATGAAGATGATCGAAGCGATCGAAACCGTCCTGAAGGCGAACAACTCGGAGGACGAGCCCGGCTTCCTGGGCGAGTTCACGCTGGCCGGGCGGCTGGCGAGCCGCGGGGAGATCGCGGTCTGCGGTCTCGACGGCGGGGACCACTACACGTTCAGCGACATTGCCGACGGGCTGCACGAGGTGTACCTCGCGTACGACTGGAACGACGAGCGGGGCGCCACCGTCTCCGCGGTCGCGCTGGTCGCCGCCGGTACCGGCCCCGAGGCGCTGGTCGACGCGGACTGGGAGGAGGCGTCCGACGACGTCAACGAGCTGAGCGAGAGTGCGTCGGCGATCTGCTCCACCACCCCGGACAACCTGGTGATCGGCGGGGCCCTGCGCCGGTCCGCCGGGTTCGCCGAGGCGGCGGACCCGGCGGACCACGCCACCGCCGCGTTCGAGGCCCAGCAGGAGGCCGGCTCCCGGACCCCGCTGCTGGACGTCCTCGTCGACCCGGCGAGCGGCGCGAACGCCTTGGTCTTCCCCACCTGCGACTTCACCGCGAACAGCATCCTGGTCGGCCGGGACGCGAGTGGTGCGGGCGTCGGGATCTTCTGGTCCAACTTCGACGGGTGATCCGCGACGGGCTGTCGCTGTGACGGCGGGCGTGGCTTCGGCTGCGGCCGCGCGAGGAGGGCGGGCGGCGGATCAGCGGCAGAGGGCCGTGTCCACGACCTGCTCCAGGCGGCGGGTGACGGCGCCGTCCGCCGGGATCTGCGTCACGGCGATGTTGACCGCCCGGCCGTCGTCGGTGGCCCCGCCCCGGGTCTCGAAACCCGGGATGTCCCCGCCGTGGCCCCAGTAGACGCCGCCGCAGGACAGCGGGCGGCTGATCAGCCCCAGCCCGTAGCCGGCGCCGCTGTCCGCGATCGGGACGGTCGTGCGCATCTCGGCGAGCTGGGCCGCCGGGAGCAGGCGTCCGCCGAGCAGCGCGGTGAAGAACTGGTCGAGGTCGGCGTTGGTGGAGATCATCTGGCCCGCCGCCCAGCCCGCCGAGGGGTCCAGCTCGGTGGTGTCGATCAGCGGGCCGCCCGGCTTCTCCTGGCGGTAGCCCTGCGGGTGGGCCTCCCGGATGCTCCGGTCGCCGGTGCCGGGGAAGGAGGTGTGGCGCAGCCCGATCCGCTGGACGATCCGCCGGTCGATCTCCTCGGCGAGCGGGCGGCCGGTCACCTTCTGGACGAGCAGGCCGGCCAGCACGTAGTTGGTGCTGCTGTACTCGAACTTCTCGCCGGGCGCGGAGCCGGCCTTGTGCCGGAAGGCCATGTCCAGCAGCTCGCGCGGCTCGAAGTACCGCTGCTGGAGGGTGGCTTCGTCGATGTCGCCCTCGTAGTCGGGCAGGCCGCTGGTGTGCTGGAGGAGCTGGCGCACGGTGATGCGGTGCCCGTCGATGCCGTCCCCGCGGACGAGGCCCGGCAGGTAGGTCTCGATCGGTTCGTCGAGGCGGACCTTCCCCTCGCCGACCAGTTGCAGCGCCACGACGGCGGTGAAGGTCTTGGTGTTGCTGCCGATCCGCACCTGGCTGTCCTTGGGTACCTTCGCGCCGGTGGCCAGGTCGCCGACGCCCGCCGTGTAGGCCTGGGTGCGGCTCTTGCGGTCCTTGACGGTCGCCAGTGCGGCGGGCAGCTTGTCCTGCCGCACCAGCGCGTCCAGGCCCTGCTGGACGGTGTCGGGCTTGGCGGCGGCGGATGCGGCGGCGGTGGCGGCGGACGCGGCGGTCGGTGTCAGGACACCCGCCGCCAGGACGCCGGCCGCCATCGCCACGGCCACCGAGGCCGCCACGGCGCTGCGCCGCCGGGGGGTACGAAGCCTCTGCCAAGTCTGCTCACGCATACGTCAACTCCTGTGAATCGTAGGGAAACCGAAGGGAATTCGTCGGGAACACGGGCGCTGGGGGCGGTCGACCGCCGGTCAGCCCCGGTGGAACTGCTGCTGGACGCACTCCCGGTACTGCCGGAAGCTGTCGGGCCGGTAGCACGGCTGCGTCCGGTCGGCGTACCAGGCCAGCAGGACGGCGGCCAGGACGGACCCCGCGATCGCGAGGAGCGACAGCACCACGCCCGCGTTGGCCATGCCCCGGCCGGTACCCGTCCGCCGGGCCGTCCGCAGGGCGACGGCGCCCAGCACCAGGCCGAGGACGCCGAACAGGCCGCCGACGACGACGATCGAGGTGACCGCGCCGAGGACCCCCAACGTCAGCGCGGCCACGGCCGGGCCGTTGCGGCGGGCCGGGGGCCGTACGCCGTGGTGCGGGCCGGGGTCGTGGTGCGGGCCGGGGGTGGGGCCCTGCCCGGGGGCGGGGTCGTGCCCGGGGGCCTGGCGGTCCAGGGTGCGGACGTCCGTCCGGGGCTCGTCTTCTCGGGTGTGCAACGGCCGTCCTCTCGTCAACTGGCAGGACACGATCCTGACTTCCGGAGCCCCGGGCGCACATCGCGGAAAAGCGGGAAAAGGCCCTCCCTCGATCGGGGGAGGTGGCCGCTGACCTGGCCGGACATACTGGCAGGCATGATCAGGGGAATCCGGCCGCTGCTGCGCGGCTCCACGTACACGGGCGCGCTGTTCGCCTACTGCGGCGCGCTGGGGAGCCTCGCGCTGCTGCCGGTCGTGATGGTGCCGGCCCTGGCGTGGCGGTCCGCTCCGTACGGGGTGCAGGTCGTGCTGACCCTGCTGGTCTGGGCGGTGCTGATCGGCGTGGTCGGGCTGGCCCGCACCACGCGCCGGGTGCTGGTCGCGTCCGCCCGCCGACTGCTGGGGGTGGCGCTGCCGGATCCCGGTGCTGCCGGAGCGTCGGGAACGGCCGGGGCGGCCGTCGCCGACCGCTGGCGGACGCCGCTGTGGCTGCTGCTGCACGTGGCCCTGGGGTGGACGGGGGCGCTGGCCAGCGGCCTGCTGCTGCTCGCCGGCCTGTCGCTGCCGGGAGGCTGGCTCGACGGCCGGGCACAACTGAGCCTGTTCGGCCGGTCGGCGTCGGTGGCCGATGGCGGGTGGAGCTGGGCGGTGGCCGTCGTGTGCGTGCTGCTCGCGGTGGCCGGGTGCGCGGCGGTGGCGGCGGCCCTGCGGTGGCTGGCGCCGCGCCTGCTGGGGCCGTCGGCCGCCGAGCGGCTCGCGCAGGCCGCCGAACGGGAGCGCCGGCTCGCCGAACGCAACCGGCTGGCCCACGAGTTGCACGACTCGATCGGGCACACCCTGACGGCGGCCACCATCCAGGCCGCCGTCGCGGGCGAGGTGCTCGACGCCGACCCGGTGACGGCCCGGGCCGCCATGCGCAGCATCGAGGAGTCGACCCGGGCCGCGCTGGAGGACCTGGACTACGTGCTGGGCGTGCTGCGCGAGGAGGAGGCGGGCACCGCGCCCACCCGGACCCTGGCCGACCTGCCCGAACTCCTGGACCGGCTGCGGCACGCGGGCGCCGTGGCGGAGCCGGAGCTGTCCGGCGACCTGGCGCAGGTGCCGGGGACGATCTCCCGGGCGGCGTACCGGATCCTCCAGGAGGGGCTGACGAACGCGCTCCGGCACGGGGCGGGCGGCCCGATCACCGTCCGGGTGGCGGCGGGGCCGGACGCGCTGGAGCTGCGGGTGGTCAACCAGGTGGGGGCGGTCGCGGGGGCCGGGGTGGGCGGTTTCCCGACGTCCGGGCACGGCCTGCCCGGGCTGGCCGAACGGGTGCGGCTGCTGCACGGCGAGTTCGAGGCCGGACCGGTCGGGGGCGGGCCGGCCGGGGACGGGTCGGTCGGGGGCGGGCCGGCCGGGGACGGGTCGGTTGGGGACGGGCCGGCCGGCGATGCGCGCTGGCGCCTCGCCGTCCGACTGCCGGTCCGGGCGGCGGTGTGAGCACCGCGCCCGAGGCTCCCGTCACGCTGCTGATCGCGGACGACGACGCCATCACCCGCAGCGGTCTGCGCACCCTGCTCGGCGTCCAGCCCGGGATCGAGGTGGTCGGCGAGGCCGCCGACGGGGTGGAGGCGGTCGAGCAGGCGCTGCGGCTGCGGCCCGACGTCGTCCTGATGGACGTGCGGATGCCGCGCCGCAACGGGATCGAGGCCACCCGGCAGCTGCTGGCGGAGTCCACCGAGCCGCCGAAGGTCGTGGTGATCACCACCTTCGAGAACGACGGCTACGTCACCGCCGCGCTCAGCGCCGGGGCCAGCGGCTTCGTGCTCAAACGCCTCCCCGTCCGGCAGATCGCCGAAGCGGTACGGGTGGTGGCGGCGGGCGAGGCGGTCCTCTTCCCGGCGGCGCTGCGCCGGATGGTCGCCGCCCGGCCGCTGGACTCCGCCGAGGCCCTGCCGCAGGCGGCGCTGACCGGGCGGGAGGAGGAGGTGCTGCGGCTGATGGCCACCGGGCTGTCCAACCCGGAGATCGCCGAGACGCTGACGGTCAGCCTGGAGACCGTCAAGACCCACGTCGGCAACGTGCTCACCAAGCTCGGCGCCCAGAACCGCACCCACGCGGTGGTGATCGCGTACGAGTCCGGACTGGTGGTGCCGGGCTTCACCGGTTGAGCCTGCCTCACCTGCCGCTCCCGGCCCCTACTAGGCTGGGCCGGTCGGTCGGCTGGACGGCCGACCGGCTGGACGGCCGGACGCGCCTGGGGGAGGAAACGGCACGTGACCTTGTCGGAACACGATCCGCGGGAGATCGGCGGGTACCTCCTGGAGGGCAGGCTCGGCGCGGGCGGGATGGGCGTCGTCTACCGCGCCCGGTCGGTCTCCGGGCGGCAGGTGGCGGTGAAGGTGATCCGGCCCGAGCTGGCCGCGGACGCCGAGTTCCGGGCCCGGTTCCGGCAGGAGGTCACGGCCGCGCGCAAGGTCAGCGGGGCATTCACCGCGCCCGTGCTCGACGCCGACCCCGACGCCCCGGCGCCCTGGCTGGCGACGCTCTTCGTCCCCGGCCCCTCCCTGGGCGAACGGGTCTCCGGCCAGGGCCCGTTGACCCCGCCCGAGGTGCGCAGGCTGGCCGCCGGACTCGCCGAGGCGCTCCAGGAGATCCACCGCGTCGGACTGATCCACCGCGACCTCAAGCCCGGCAACGTGCTGCTCGCCGAGGACGGGCCGCGCGTCATCGACTTCGGCATCGCGCGCAGCGCCGGCGAGACCCAGTTGACCAGCACCGGCGTCGCCGTCGGCACCCCGCCGTTCATGGCCCCCGAACAGTTCCGCAACGGCACGGCGACCACGGCCACCGACGTGTTCGCCCTCGGCTCCGTGCTGGCCTTCGCCGCCACCGGACGCGGCCCCTTCGGCGCGGACTCCTCGCACGCCGTGGGCTTCCGGGTCGTCTACGAGGAGCCGGACCTGGCCGGGCTGGCACCCGAGCTGTACCCGCTGATCATCGGGTGCCTGGCCAAGGAGGCGGAGCAACGGCCCACGGTGGACGGGCTGTTGAGGATGACGGGGGAGGCGGCGAGGGAACGGACGGTCCAGCTGCGGACGGGGCCGGTGGCGCCTGCTCCGGCCTCGGCTCCTGCTCCTGCTCCTGCGACCGTTCCGGCTCCGGTCGTTCCGACGCCCACGGCCCCCAACCCGGTCGCCCCGGCGTCGGTGCCGCCACCGGCGCCGCCGACCGTACCGCCGTACCTGCCGACCGCCCCCTCCGTCGCTCCCTCCACCACCCCCGCCGGTCGATCCCGACCGCGTAAGGCCCTGCTGATCGGCGCCGCCGTGGCCGCCGCCGTCATCGCCGCGGCGGGCACGCTCGGCTACCTCACCTGGCACTCCGGTGCGCCGGAAACCGGGCAGGCCGGGCAGGCCGGGCAGAGCGGGCAGACCGGCCCGTCCGCCGTCGCCTCCGGGGTCAGCTGCGCCCCGGCCGGGCAGGCCACGATCGGCGTGGACGGGATGGAGGGCGCCCTCGTCGAGCGGTGGACGGCGGATTTCGGCAAGGCCTGCCCGGGCAACCGGCTCACCTACAAGGGCCCTGCGGCCCCCAGCGCCGACGACCCGTTCAAGACCGCCAACGCGACCCTCCTCGCCGACGGCGGGCTCGACGCCGCCGGATTCGACACCACACTGACCGATCAGCAGGCGGTCACCTACGGCAAGCACTGCGCCACCGGCCAGGTGTCCCAGCTCCCGGTCACCGTGGCCCCCGTCGCGGTCGTCTTCAACGTGCCCGGGGTCGTCGACCTGGTGCTCGACGCCCCGACGCTCGCCAAGATCTTCCGGAAGCAGATCCAGTCCTGGAACGACCCGGCGATCAGGGCGCTCAACCCGGCCACGGTGCTGCCCGGTTCACCGATCGACGTCCGGATCCCGGCCGGGCTGTCCTGGTCCGCCTACGTGTTCTCCCAGTACCTCGGCAAGGCCGCGCCCGCCGACTGGCCGTACGAGGTGGGCGCGGTCTGGGACTCCGAGGCGAAGGCCCGGCCGGGGGCGACCGAGGCGAGCATCCCCGGCGCCGTCGCCGGTGCCCAGGGGTCGATCGGCTTCGTCCCGCTGCGGGACGTCGGGAACCTCCACGCGGCCCGGGTGCGCACCGGTGACTCCGACGCGGCCCCGAGCACCGCGACCGCCGGCACGATGGCCGCGACCGGCACGGCGGAGACCTCGGGCGGCAAGGTGTCGGTCAAGCTCGACTACCAGAAGCCGGTCAAGGGCGGCTATCCGGTGGTCGGCTTCGGCTACCTCGCCTTCTGCGGGAGCGGCGGGAACTCCGCCGTCGTGGCGGGCCTCGCGTCCTACGCGGTCAGCGGCCCGGGCCAGGCGAGCGGCGAGTCGATGAAGTACGGCACGCTGCCCCCGGCAGTCGTCCAGCAGGTGCAGGGGGCACTGGCCGGGCTCCACGCCCAGTAGCGGCGCCGGAGGCGCGCCCGGTCGGCCACAGCGCCGACCGGGCGCGCGCAACGGATCCGCCGGGGTCGCTACTCCTCGACCCGGACCTTGTCGGCCTGCAAGCCCTTCTGGCCCTGGACGGCCTCGAAGGAGACCTTCTGGCCCTCCACCAGGGACTTGAAGCCGGTCGACTCGATCGCCCGGAAATGCACGAACAGGTCGGGGCCGGACTCCGGGCTGATGAACCCGTAGCCCTTCTCGTCGTTGAACCACTTCACGGTGCCGTTCTGGCGCTCGGCCATGCCTACTCCTCGGGGTCGGGGCGCGGTGCCGTCGCGTGATCCTCTCACGGAGGGCGCGTGAGTCGACACGAAGAGTAGTCGAGCCGCCCTAGGTGTGCCGGGGTCGGAGCGCCGCCGAGGCGGCGACGAGGAGGTCGCGGAGGGCGGTGGCGGCGGGGGAGGGCGCGGCGGGCGTGAGGACGACCTGGTCGGCGGTGGTCGAGGGGCCGGTGAGGGGGATGACGTGCAGCCCCGGAGGCCGGTGGTCGAGGGCGGACTCGACGGTGATGCCGATGCCGGTGCCCGCGGCGACGTGGGCGGCGATGGCGTGGACGCTGTCGGCGGTGCGGATGATGCGCAGGTCGGCCCCGCCGATCCGGAAGGCGGTGAGGAGGCGGTCGCAGAGGCCGCTGTTGATCTGGTGGGGCCAGGTGAGCAGGCCGGTGGTGGAGAGTTCGGCGGTGCTCAACTCGGCGTGCCCGGCCAGAGGATGGGCCTCCGGGACGAGGGCCATGAAGCGCTCGGTGGAGAGCACCCGGGCCCGTACGCCGGTGATGCCGCCGGTGGCCCAGCCGATGCCCAGGCCGATGGTCTCCGCGCGGAGGGCGGCGACCAGGGCGGTGGTCGGCATGGCCTCCGGCACGATCGTCACGTCGGGGAAGCGCTCGCGCAGTTGCGGGAGGCAGCGCAGCAGCAGCTGGTGGCCGGTGTACTCGGCATGGCCGACGACGAGGGTGGTCCCGGTCCGCTCGCCGGCGGCGAGCGCGCGGCCGCGCTGCTGGAACCCGCGCAGCTGGGCGAGGGTGGCATGGGCGTCGGGGAGCAGGGCCGTGCCGAGCTCGGTGAGGGAGACCCGGCGGCTGGTGCGGTCGAACAGTCGGCCGCCGAGGGTGTGTTCCAGGCGCCGGACGGCGTCGCTGACGGTGGGCTGCCCGCGGTGGAGACGGGCGGCGGCGCGGCCGAAGTGCAGCTCCTCGGCGACCGCGACGAATGCTTCCAGTTCGATCCTGTCCACCGTCCCACGGTAGCGCGACCGGCCCGGCGATCGATCGGTGCCACCGATCGCTGCATGCCGGAGTTCGGCGTTGATGCCGGACCGCGCACGGGCTGAGATGGGAGGACAAGCAGCGCAGTCGATCGACGAGAACGGTGAAGAGACATGGCAGTCAACGGTGTTGAGTCCGGCCGGGCAGTGCCGGCGGTCACGGTCGGCGTGGTGTTCCACTCGGTGCACGGCCACACCCGGGTGCTGGCCGAGCACCTCGCCGCCGGCGCCCGGCGGGTGCCGGGCGCGGAGGTGCACCTGGTCGAGATCCGGGCCGAGGATGTCAACGCGGGCCGCTGGCACGACCCGGAGGTGCTGGCCCTGCTGGACCGCTCCGACGCCATCGTGTTCGGCAGTCCGACGCTGATGGGCAGCGTGTCGGCGGTGTTCAAGGCGTTCATGGAGGCCGCGTTCACGCCGTTCGTCACCCAGGGCTGGAAGGACAAGCTGGCCGGCGGGTTCACCATGTCGGCTTCGCAGAGCGGCGACAAGCTCGCCGTGCTGGAGCAACTGGCCGTCTTCGGTGCACAGTTGGGCATGCAGTGGATCGGCGTCGGCGACATGCCGGGCAACAACTGGAGCGGCGGCAGCCGGGACGACGTCAACCGGCTGGGCTCCTGGCTGGGGCTGATGAGCCAGAGCAACGCCGACCAGGGGCCGGAGCACGCCGGGTCGCGCGGGGACCTGGCCACCGCCGAACGGTACGGCGAGCGGATCGCCCGGCTGGCCCAGCGCTGGGTGAACGCGGTGCCGTACGAGACGACGCGGATGACGGAGCACGAGGCCCGTGCGCTGTCGGCGATCCTGCGGGAGGCGGGGGTGGAGGTGTCGGGTGTGCCAGGTGCGTCGGGGGCGCCGAGTGCGCCGGGGGTGCCGGCGGCGGGCTGAGGGGGTGGGCCGAGGGGGTGGGTCGCCGGCCCGGGGCTGGCGGCTGGGTGGCTGTTGGGCTCCCGACGGTGGATCCGATACGGTTGCATCGGAATGTCCCGGGGTGGAGCCCGGAGGCGGGTGGAATCGGGCGGAGTCGGAAGGTGCGTGGCGGATGCCCAAGCAGGTCGACCACGAGGAGCGGCGCCGACGGATCGCCGACGCCGTCTGCGCGCTGATCGACGCCCAGGGCCTGGAAGGCGCGACCCTGCGGGACGTCGCCACCCGCGCCGACGTCTCCATGGGCGCCGTCCAACGCTGCTTCCGCAACAAGGAGGAGATGCTCCGGTTCGCCCTCGGCCACATCGGCGCACGCGTCACCGAACGGGCCCGGGGCCGACTCGTCGCCGGCCCCGCCCAGTCCGCCGCCAGCACGGTCGGCCACGTCGTCGGCGAAGTCGCGCTGCTGCGCGAGGAACACCGCGCCGAGGCCCGGATCTGGCTCGCCTTCCTCGCCGCGGCCGCCGTCAACCCCGCCCTGGCCGCCGACCTGCGGGCCGGCTACACCGACCTGGAGGGGCTGCTCGCCCGACTCGTCGCCGAGGCCGCCCCCGCCCTCGACCCCCGGCGCGAAGCCCGTACGCTGCTCGCCCTCGCCGACGGGCTCACCGGACACGTCCTCATCGGCCACCGGACCACGGCCGAGGCCGAGGAACTGCTGCACGCCCATCTCGCGGGGCTGTGGCGGGAGCGTTAGGCGTCTCCGTCGGCTGGCTCCGTCAGCTGGCTCCGCCGGGCGTCTCCGCCTGGTGTCCCTGCCGGGTATCTCCGTTGCGGGGGTGGGGCTTTGCGGCGAGGATCCTGTTCGTGCCCGACTCCTGGTCCGAACTGACGCCCTATCCGAAGATCCCCACGAAGGGGCGCCCCGACGCGCCCGGCAGCCGGGAGTGGACGGCGGCGGAGAAGGTCCACGGCGCGCACTTCGCCGTGGTCTGCGAGGGCGACGCCGTACGGGCCGCCAAGCGGCGCGACCTGCTAGGGGACGAGGACCTCGACGCCTTCTTCGGCGTCAGCCGGATCTGGCCCCGACTGCGCGTCGCGGCGGGCCGGTTCGCGGCGGCGGTGCGGGCCGGCCGGGGCGGCGCCGCCGTCGTCACCGTGTACGGGGAGCTGGCCGGCGGCCGCTACCCCCACCCCGGGGTGCCCGTCGCCCCCGGGGCCGAACCCGTGCAGACGGGCGTCTGGTACGACCCCGGACTGCGCTGGCTGCCCTTCGACGCCACGGTGGAGACCGCCGACGGCCGCTGCTGGCTCGCCGACCGCGAACTCCGCTCCGCCGCCGACGCCGCCGGGCTGAGCTGCGTCCCCCTGCTCGCCCGTGGCCCGCTGAACACCCTCCAGGACCTGCCCGCCGCCTTCCCCAGCCGGGTGCCGGCCCTGTTCGGACTGCCCGAACTCGCCGACAACCTCGCCGAGGGCTACGTCCTCAAGCCCGCCGGCGAATGGCGCGAGTCCGGAGCGGCCCGCCCGGTGCTCAAGGTCAAGCAGAAGGCATTCGCCGAGGACGGGCGCTACGACGGCGCCCGCCCCTACCTCCCCCCGCCTGAGGGTGCCGCCGGCGTCCCCGCCTGGCTGCTGGTCCAGGCCTCCGCCCTGCTCACCCCCGCCCGCGCGGCCGCCGCCGTCAGCAAGCTGGGCCCGCGCACGGCTCCGGACGCGGTCGCGGCGGAGATCGCCCAGGATGTCACCGACGAACTCGCCGAAGCCCTCGGCGGCTTGGAGCCGGCCACCGCGTCGGCACTGCGGGACGTCCTCCGGCCCGCCGCCGATGCCCTGGTCCTCTTCGACGCCCAGGGTCGGGCGCGGCGGTGGGGGCGGGGGCGGTCCTGAACGTACGTCCGTGTGATGCGCGGATGGGACGGGCGTCCGTGTGATGCGCGGATGGGACGGACGTCCGTCTCGGAGGCGCAATGGGACGGACGTCCGTCCCAGGCTCCCGCTGGGACGTACGTCCGTGTCAGACGACCAGCCGCACGGTGCGTCCGTCCTGGACGTCCAGTGGGACGGACGTCCGTCCCAGGCGCTCGCCGGAACGTACGTCCGTATCAGACGGCCACGCCGGACACCCGTGTGAAACGCACGTCCGCGTAAAACGCACGTCCGTGTGCCCGCCCGCCCCCGAGGCGCGCGCCGTCCGCTGTGCGCCGGTTCGGCGCTGCGCGAGGGGTTCTCGGGAACGGGCTCTTATTGTACTGTCCGTCTAATAAGGCGGGTGAGCGGGAACCCGCAGGGGCAGGCACCAGGAGGCAGCCATGGCTCTCACCCGGCAGACGCCGGCGGACCGGAACGGCCACGGGGCGGCGGAACACGGCCACACGGCGGCCGACGACGACGTCTCGAAGCGGCTGCTGGAGTCGGCCGCCACCCTCTCCTACGACCCGATGACCGAGATCGACTGGGACGCGCCCCTCCCCGAGGAGCACTACGGCCTCAACCCCGAGTGGAGCACCCTCTACGGCACCCGGCTGTGGGACGAGATGACCGAGCAGCAGCGGATCGCGCTCACCCGGCACGAGGTCTGCTCGATCATGAACACCGGCATCTGGTTCGAGATGATCCTCCAGCAGATGGTGCTGCGCGACCAGTACCTCAAGAACCCCGCCAACGCCGAGTTCCAGTTCGCGCTCACCGAGATCGCCGACGAGTGCCGCCACTCCATCATGTTCGCCCGCGCCTGCCAGAAGATGGGCGTCCCCGCCTACCGGCCCAACAAGGTGATCGCCCAGGCCGGGCGCGCCTTCAAGGCCCTCGCCAAGGGCGAACTCGCCTACGGCGGCATCCTGGTGGCCGAGGAGGTGCTGGACGTCATGCAGCGCGACTGGATGCGCGGCGAGAACGTCCTGGAGATCGTCCGCGGCAGCTCCAGGATCCACGTGGTCGAGGAGTCGCGGCACATGAAGTTCGCCCGGCAGGAGATCCGCGAACGGGTGCGCCACGCGGGCCCGGCCCGGCGCCGCGCCTCGGCCACCGGCATCGCGATCGGCGCGTACGTCATCGTCAGCAGCATGGTCCACCCGGGCGTCTACAAGGCCGTCGGGCTGGACGTCGCCCGCGCCCTCGACGAGGTGAAGGGCAACGAGCACCGCAAGGCGATGATGCGCAACAGCTCCCGGCACCTGATGGCCTTCCTCGCCGAGACCGGGCTGATCACCAGCCGTTCGGCGGCGATCTACCGCCGCGTGCACATGCTCTGACGATCCGTCACCCACAGCGAGGACCCACCCCGGCCATGGCCTACGCGATCACCCGGACCTGCTGCAACGACGCCTCGTGCGTGTCCGTCTGCCCGGTCAACTGCATCCACCCGACCCCGGAGGAGCCGGAGTTCGGCACCACCGACATGCTCTACATCGACCCGCAGGCGTGCATCGACTGCGGGGCCTGCGCGGACGCCTGCCCGGTGGACGCGGTGTACCCGGTCGACCGGCTGCGCGGTCCGGACGTCGTCTTCGGCGACCTCAACCGCGACTGGTACCGCGACCACCCCAACGACCACGCCTGGGGCGCGCCCGGCTTCCCGCGCAGCCTGCCGGGCGAACTCGGCACCCTGCGGATCGCCGTGGTCGGCACCGGTCCCTCCGCCGGGTACACCGCTCAGGAACTGCTGCGCTGCACCAGCGCCGAACTGACCATGATCGACCGGCTGCCGGTCACCGGCGGCCTGCTGCGGCACGGCGTCGCCCCCGACCACCAGTCCACCAAGCGGATCGCGGAGAGCTTCGCGAGCGTCTTCCACGACCCCCGGCTGCGGATGCACCTCAATCTGGAGGTCGGCACCGACGTCACCCACGAGGAACTCGCCGCGCACCACCACGCGGTGGTGTACGCGGTGGGCGCGGCCGCCGACCGGAGGCTCGGCGTGCCCGGTGAGGACCTGCCCGGCAGCCTGCCCGCGACCTCCTTCGTCGGCTGGTACAACGCCGACCCGACGGTGCCCGCCGACGCGGTCGAGCTGTCCGCCGAGCGGGTCGTGGTGGTCGGCAACGGCAACGTCGCGGTGGACATCGCCCGCATCCTGCTCACCGACCCCGACCGGCTCGCCGTCACCGACATCGCCGACCACGCCCTGGCCGCGCTGCGCCGCAGCCGGGTCCGGGAGGTCGTGCTGCTGGCCCGGCGCGGGCCCGAGCAGGCGGCCTGGAGCGCACCGGAGTTCCTGGCGCTGCGCCGGCTGCCCGGTGTCGAGCTGGTGGTCGAGGACCACCCGCAGGTGCGGGCGGCGATCGAGGCGGCCGCGCCGGACTCGCGGGCCGCGCTGCTGGCGGGTCTGCCGCTGGTGCGCACCGGGGACGAGGGCGGCGAGGGCGGCGAGGGCGGCGAGGGTGCGCGGCCGGGGCCGGGCCGGCGGATCGTGCTGCGCTTCCTGTCGACCCCGGTGGAGCTGGCCGGGGCGGACGGCCGGGTCGCCGGGCTGACGGTCGAGCGGACGCGGCTGACCGGGGACGGCGTGCCCGACGGGACGACGGGGGAGCGCGAGACCCTGCGGGCCGGGCTGGTGGTGCGCTCCATCGGGCACCGCGGCGTGCCGCTGCCGGGGCTGCCTTTCGACGAACGGACCGGGACGGTCGCCCGGCGGGGCGGCCGGGTCGTCGACCCGGCAACCGGGCAGGCGCTGCCGGGCGCGTACGTGGTCGGCTGGGCCAAGCGCGGGCCCTCCGGCGGGATCGGGGCCAACCGGGCCTGCGCGCGGGAGACGGTGGACGCGCTGCTGGACGACGCGGTGGCCCGGGTGCTGCCGGAACCCCCGGCGGGGCGGGCGGAGTTCGAACGCCTGGTGCGGCGGCGCCGGCCGGACGCCGTCGGGTTGAAGGAGCTCCGCGCGGTGGACCGCGCGGAGCGCGAGCGCGGTGCGGCGCAGGGACGGCCGAGGGTGAAGCTGGCGACGGTGGCGGAACTGCTGGCGGCGGGCCGGCGACGCTAGGGCCCGTCCTACGGCCTTCCGGAGGGGCCCTGCGCAGGGGGCGGCCCGCTCCGGGAGCCGCCGGTCGGCTCCACGGTCCTGCCGGTCGGCTCCACGGCCGTGCCGGCATCGGAGCCCTCCGGGTAGAACTGCCGTGCCCAGCGCCGGAACAGCCCGATCGAGCGCTCCCCGGGCACCAGTCGCGGCTGCGCCAGGTAGCGCTTGTGGGCGAGCACGGGCCGGTCCTGCTTGATGATCCGGACCGAGGCCTGGAGTGCCAGCCAGGACGCCGCCCGGTCCACGGCCCGCGCCGCGCCGACCCCCGGCACCGGTACGGTGGCGGTCACCGCGAAGCGCACCAGGGTGCGCCAGGGCGCGAGCGGTGTCGGCAGCACCCACACCAGCAACGAGCTGCCCAGGTCGGGGAGTTCGGCCGTCAGCCGCATCATGCCCAGCCCGGCCAGGGTCACCGGCTGGTCCAGGCTCACCGCGCCCAGGCCCGGGAACCGGGTGGTGGTGCGCTGGTGGACGGTGAACAGCGGGCCGTCCGGCTCCGGTGGTGCGCTCTCGCGGGTGTCCAGGCCGTGCAGCACCGCGACGTGCCGGAAGTCGACGCTGTTCTCCATCACCTCCTGCGGGTGGGAGAGCAACTCCCCGCTCCACCAGGCCAGCGGCCGCACCCCGACCGCCGGCGGCAGCTCCCAGGCGGGCGCGGCGCCGTCCGGCCCGTCCTCCGGCCCGCCCCGCCAGACGAACAGCGCGCCGTCCCGCTCGACCAGCCGGCGCCGCGCCAGCTCGCCGCGGAACCGGGTGCCGTTTGGGGAGCCCGTGCAGGAGCCGTCCGGGGCGAAGGCGAAGCCGTGGAACGGGCAGACCAGCTCCTCGCCCCGCACCCGCCCGCCCGCGCCGAAGTGCGCGCCCAGGTGCGGGCAGTGCGGCCCGATCGCGCGCACCGCGCCCCGCCGCGTCCGGTACAGCACCACGTCCTCGCCCATCAGCCGGGCGGTGCGGACCCGGCCGGGCGGCAGGTCGCGGGCGCGGCCCACGCAGAACCAGCCGCTCGGGTACGGCAGCGGGGCGGAGTGCTCGGCCATGGCGGTCACCTCGGTGGCTTGACGGCGGTGTGGACGTACCAGGCGATGTGCTCGCGCACCGCGTACATCTCCACGGTGGAACGGAGGTTGAGCCAGCGCGCCGGGTCGCCGAGGCGGCGCAGCAGCTCCCAGGGCAGCCGGAAGTACGCGTGCACCGCCTCGGTGGTCGGCAGGTAGTAGGGCGTCGCGTCCAGCGACTCCTCGACCTCGAAACCGGCCCCGGCGAGCAGCTGCGGCAGGGTGCCCGCGTGGTAGAGCAGGGCGCCGGTCATCGCCATCGCGTCCAGGTACGGTTCGAGCAAGGCCCGTGCGGGTGCGGGTAATTGGTCCACCGGGCCGGTGCTCATCGGGCCGAGCAGCACCAGCCGCCCGCCCGGGCGCAGCACCCGGTGGAACTCGGCCAGCGCGCGGGCCGGGTGGTAGGAGTGGACGAGGGTCTCCATCGAGTAGGCGCCGTCGAACCCGCCGTCGGGGAAGGGGAGTTCGTGGTAGTCGCCCCAGTGGAAGTCGGTCCGGTCGGCCAGCGCGGCGCGGGCGCTCAGCCGACGGGCCTCGGCGAGGTGGAAGTCCAGGACGTCGACCCCGGTGACCAGCAGCCCGAAGCGGGTCGCCATCGCCCGGGCCACCACCCCGGCCCCGCAGCCCGCGTCCAGCACCCGCGATCCGGCGGGCAGCGCCAGCTTCTGCCCGAGCACGTCCTGGAGTTGGCGCTGGGCCCGCCACAGCCGCCACTTGGACTGGCCGGGCTCGGTCCACCCCCAGTGCCGGGCGTTGCGCGCCACCCGGGTGTAGAACCACCGGCTCCCGGCGCGTCCGTACACCCGGCGCAGCGCGGCGAGATCGAGTTCCTGGGCGACCATGCCGTCACGCTAGCGGCGGGCCCGTCGCCCCTCCCGGCGGCGCCACGGGCGGTTGCGCCGCCGGGAGGGTTCGTACGGTCGTCTGACCGGCTGATCAGCCGACCAGGGTGGCGCGCAGCCAGGGCACGATCAGCCCCATCGCCTCGCCGAAGCGCGAGATCGCGCAGTGGCCGGTGTCCGGGACGAGTTCGACCCGGGTGTCCCGGCGCCCGGTGAACACCAGGGTGTCGTGCTGGGGGACGTGCACGTCGTCCGCGCCGTTGACCACCAGCATCGGCCCGTTGGCGTCCCGGTCCAGCAGTGGGCGCAGGTCGAAGGCGGCGAACGCGTCCTCGCGGGCCGTCGGGCCCGGCATCGCGTCGAAGCCCAGGGCGTTGCCGACGATGCCGTCCATGCCGAAGGCGAAGCCGCGGCCGCGCGCGAAGGACCGCTCCACCGGCCCGCCGAGCACCACCGCCGCGTCCACGGCGTCGGTCAGGCCGGTGCGGGCCGCGTAGTAGCCGCCCATCGAGATGCCGAAGTGGCCGACCCGGCCGCCGCCGAGGGTACGGGCGAAGGCGATCAGGCCCTCGATCACCTCGGCTCCGCCGTCCGGGGTCATCGGCAGGTGGGCGGTCTCGCCGGTGCCCGCCAGGTCGAACAGCAGCAGCCGCACCGGCAGGGCGAGTGCCAGCTGCTCCCACATGCCGTGCAGGTCGGTCTTCCAGGAGTCCACCCCGCCGCTGGCCAGGAGTACCGGCGCGTCGGCGGGCAGGCCGGGGGCGGCCATCAGGTGGACGGGCAGGGAGGTGGTGCCGCCGCGGTACGGGACGGTGACGGTACGGCGCTCGAACTCCACCGGGAAGCCGGGGGCGGCCAGGACGTACTGCTCGATCTGGCGGGCGAGCGCGGTGCGCTTGGGGGCGTCGGCCAGCGAGGGGAACTTGGCCCAGCCGTACGCCTGGGCGGCCTCCCGGTGCCGTCCGGCGGCGGCGTGCCGGGCGGCCAGGGCGGACCACTCGTGCACCCAGCCGCCGGGCCGGTCGGGCCACATCTCGGTGACGGCGGCGCGCACCGCGTCCACCTCGGCGGCGGGCAGGCCGAGGGTCATCTGGGGGTGGCGCTCGGCGAACAGGTCCTGCGGGTCCAGGGGCCAGGTGAAGGACATGGTGGTGCCTCCCGTGCTGCTGGGTCTCTCGATGTTCCGATTCTTAAGGCCGGAACTCTTGCGTTAGTGACTATGCGCCTGGCGGACCGTAAACGCAAGTACTCCTGCGTTAAGCTGGCCTCCGAGCCGAACGAGGGGACCGCCGCATGACCGAGCAGGAACCGGAACCGGAACCGGAGCCGATCCGCCGCCGCCCCGGCGGGCGGGCCGCCCGGGTGCGCCAGGCCGTCCTGGCCGCGGCCATGGAGGCCCTCGCCGAGGGCGGTCTCGCCCGGCTCGGCATCGCCGACGTCGCCGCCCGCGCCGGGGTCAACGAGACCACCGTGTACCGGCGTTGGGGCAGTCGGGAGAAGCTGGCGCTGGACGCCATGCTGACCGCCAGCGACGAGGGGATCCCCGTCCCCGACACCGGGGCCGTCCGCACCGACCTGGCCGCCTTCGCCCGCGCCCTGGCCGACTACACCGCCACCCCGCTCGGCCGTGCCGTCGTCCACGCGGCCGCGCACAACTCCGACGACCCGGCCCTCGCCGAGTCCTGGCAGGCCTTCTGGCAGACCCGCCTCGACCGGGCCGGCGTCATCGTGCACCGGGCCGTCGAGCGCGGTGAACTCCCGGCCGGCACCGACGCCCGCCTCGCCCTGGAACTGCTCTGCGCCCCGATCCAGACCCGGGCCGTGCTCGGACACCGCTCGGTCGACCCCGACCTGCCGGAACGGCTCGCCGACGCCCTGCTGGACGGGCTGCGCGCGCGGGCCTGACGGGCGGGTCTGACGCGGGTCTGACGCGCGGGCCTGACGGGCGGACGCGCAAGGGCCGGTGACTCCAGGGGAGTTCACCGGCCCCTCGCCGAGCAGCCGAGAGCCGATCAGTCGAGCAGCCGGGCAGCCGGGCAGCCGAGCAGCCGGGCAGCCGGGCCTCAGGCCGGGCCGGCCGCGCCGTGCAGGATGCCGCCGCCGTCCCGGCCGCGCAGGGCCAGCGCGGCCGGGAGGACCGCCGCCGGCAGCGCGACGGCCGCGCAACAGGCGGCCAGCACGCCCATCACCGTCCACGGCACCAGCACGGGCGTCGGGCCGACCAGCGCGGTCAGCGCCGTCCAGGAGCCGCCGACGCTGATCGCCGTGCCCAGCCCGCCCAGCAGGGCACCGGCCGTCACGCAGAGCAGGGTCTCGACCGCCACCGTGCGCAGCACCTGGCCCCGGGTGGCGCCGGCCAGCCGCAGCAGGGACAGCTCCCGCCGCCGGTCGCCGGTCGTCATCACCAGCGAGTTGGCCAGCGTGATCACCGCGTAGCCGATCGCCAGGCCGAGGATCATCAGCAGGGCGTTCCAGGAGTCCCGCGCGGTGCTGTCGGTGGCGGCCGACCAGACCTGCTCCGGCGTTTCGAGCCGGGCGCCCAGCCCGTCCACGGCCGTCCGCAGGGCGGCGGCGGCCTGCGCGCGGTCGGCGCCGGGCGGCAGCCGCAGGTCGATCCGCTCGGCCAGGGCCGGCCCGCCGACCCCGCCGACCCCGCCGGTGACGGCGTCGGGGTCGGTCACCCAGGCCTGGACGGCCTCGGCGCCGGTGCCCAGCAGGGCCGCGACCCGCAGCTCCCGCGGGGTGCCGTCGGCCAGCCGGACGGCGATCCGCGCGCCGACCGCGGGCGAGCCCGGCCAGGTGCGGCTGAGCACGACCGCGCCCGGGCCGAGGTCGGCCAGCGAGCCGGCGACGACCGGGAGCCGGTCGACGGCGGCCAGCGCGGCCGGGTCCGCCGTCGCGGCGCGGAAGGGCACCAGGGCCTGGCCGTCGTCCACGGCGGCCATGAGCGAGGTCGGGGTGATCACCGCCGCCCGCACCCCGGGGACGGCCCGGACCCGGTCCGCCACGGTCCGGCTCAGTCCGGGGGTGCCGGCCGGCACGACCACCAGGTCGGCGGCGGACAGCTGGGTGCGGGTCTCGGTGACCTGGGCGCGGTCGATGGTGTCGATGCTGCCGACCAGGCAGCCGGCGAAGGCGACGATCAGCACCACCGGGGTGGTGGTCGCGGCGGTGCGCCGGAAGGCCGTCAGCGCACTCTGCCGGGCGGTCGCCCAGACGATGCCGCCGCCGTCCTCGACGGACCGGCCGCGCAGCCGGGCCACCAGTGCGGGCAGCGCCGTCAGCAGCCGGATCGCCGGCCCGGCCAGCACGGCCGCCAGCAGCACGCAGCCGGCCACGATCGGCAGCAGCAGGGCGAGCGCGTCGGCGACGCTCGCCGCCGCGTCCGGCCAGCCGCGGGCGGTCAGCGCGAGGGCGGCGATGCCGCCGCCGAGCACCAGCAGGCCGCTCGCCCAGCGGAACGCCAGGGCGGCGCGCGAGGTCCGCTCGGCGTCCGCCTCCGCGAGCGCCTCGCCGGGGCTGATCAGGCCGGCCTTCACCGCGGAGGACAGCACGCCGGTGAGCGCGGTCAGCAGCCCGATCGCGCCTGCGACGAGCAGCCCCCACCCGGTCACCGGGACGGTGAACCCGTCCGGCACCAGGTCGTGGTCGACCAGCCAGCGGCCGGCCGGCGCCGCCCCGACCGCGCCGAGCGCGCACCCGGCGGCGGAGGCCAGCACACCGACCACCAGCGCCTCCCGGAGGACCAGGGCGCGCAGCTGGCGGCGGGTGGCGCCGATCAGCCGCAGCAGGGCGAGTTCGCGGCGGCGCTGGGCGATCGACAGCGCGAAGGTGCCGCCCACCACGAACACCGCGGTGCCGCCGGAGACCGCGGCGGACAGGCCGAGCGGCGTCTGCACGCCGTCCAGCCGGGCGGCGACCTCGGCGTGGTGCGGGTCGGCCTGGGCGCGCTCGGCACCGGTGAGCACCCGGGCCACGCCGGCCCCGCCGTTGGCCTCCACGGCCCGGCGTACGGCGTCGGCGGGGCCGAAGGCGGCCAGCGCGCCGACGGCGGGGCTGAACCGGGCGGCCCGGGCGTCGGTGAAGAAGACGGCGTGCTCGAAGGCCTCGGCCCCGGTGACGCCGGAGACCGTCGCGGTGTGCGGGCCGTCGGCGGTGACGAACCGGACCGACCGGCCGATCTGCTCCGGGCGGCCGCCGCCGAGCACGACCTGGTCGTCGGTGGCGGGCGCGGTGCCCGCGGTGAGCCGGTAGCCGCCCAGGGCGGCGCTCGACCAGGCCCGGCCGACCTGGTCGCGCGGGCCGTCCGCGAGTTGGGCGTAGAAGGTGTGGTCCTCGACCGTGCGGCCGGTCGCGGCCACGGCGGCGAGCAGCCCGGCGGGCAGGCCCGGCTGGGCGGGGACCTGGGTCGGTTGGACGTCGCCGCCGCCCGCGGGCGTGAAGTCCACGTTCAGGTCGGCGATCACCAGCACCGGGGCCTCGGAGAAGCGCTGGCGCCCCTGGTCCGGGACGCCGACGGTGGCCGAGATGACCAGGAGCGAAGTGGCCAGCAGGGCGACGCCGCAGGCCAGGGCGACGAAGCTGCCGACGAAGGAGGCCCAGCGGAGCCGGACGGAGGCGAGGGCGAGGCTCAGCATGCGAGGGCCTCCGGGGTACGGGCCTCCACCGGGTCGGCCTCCACCGGGTCGGTCTCCAGCGCGGTCATCCGGGCGGCGACCTGCTCGGCGGTCGGCCGCTCCAGGGAGCCGGCCAGCCGTCCGTCCCGGAGGAAGAGCACCCGGTCCGCGGACGAGGCGGCGACCGGGTCGTGGGTGACCATCACCACCGCGCGTCCGGGGTCGTCGGCCATCCCGCGCAGCAGGGTGAGCACCTCGCGGCCGCTGCGGGTGTCCAGCGCGCCGGTCGGCTCGTCGGCGAGCAGCACCGCCGGGCGGGTGATCAGCGCCCGGGCGATGGCGACCCGCTGCTGCTGGCCGCCGGAGAGCTCGCCCGGCCGGTGCCCGGCCCGGTCGGCGAGGCCGACGGCCGCCAGCGCGGCGGCCACCTCCGCCGCGGCGGGGCGGCGGCCGGACAGCCTGGCCGGGAGCGCCACGTTCTGCGCCGCGGTCAGCGCGGGCAGCAGGTTGAAGGACTGGAAGACGAAGCCGATCCGCTCCCGGCGCAGCACCGTCAGCTCCTTGTCCCGCAGCCCGCCGAGCACGGCACCGTCCACCCGCACCTCGCCCCGGTCGACCGCCTCCAGCCCGGCGGCGGCCCGCAGCAGCGTCGACTTGCCCGACCCGGACGGCCCCATGACGGCGGTGAAGGTGCCGAAGGGGAACCCGACGGTCACGTCGTCGAGCCCGACGACGGGTTCGGGCCCGCACCGGTAGGTCCGGCGGACGGAGCGGAGTTCGACGGCGAGGTCGGTGGCGGGGGCGGCGGCGTTCATGATCCCCATCCCACCGCCCGGGGCGGGGGCGGCTCAATGGCCAGGGGTTCACTTCCGGGGGTGCAGCCAGCTACACCCCCTCGCACCACCGGCGCTTCAACCGCTCCCAGCGCTGCGCCTGCTCCGGGGTCAGGGTGCCGCGCAGGTCGGCGAGTTTCAGGAGCTGGGCCTCGGCGTCGGCGCCCAGGGGTTGGGCCTCGGCGCGGTAGTGGTCGGTGAGCAGGGCGTCGAGTTCGGGGCGGGTGAGGGCCGGGTCGAGGCGCTGGGCGAGCTTGGCCATGTTGCGGTAGGAGCCCTGGAGCAGGAACGGCGGCTCGGTGCGGGCGCGGTCGTCCTGGGCGGCGGAGGCGAGGTAGGCGCGGTTGACGGCCAGGACGGTGCCGCGCAGGTGGAGCAGCCCGGCCAGGACGGCGGTCATCCGCTCGACCTCGGCGGCCGGCCAGGCGCCGGTCAGGGTGCCGCCCGGGGTGCCGCCGGCGCGGGCGAGCAGGGTGTCCAGGTCGGTGCGTTCGGCGGTGGCGAGCGGGGCCAGGTGGGGGCTGGCGGGCAGGGCGTTCTCGACGAAGCTGAGCGCGAAGAGGTCCTCCCGGCCGGCCACGGCGTCGCCGAGGTTCCACACGTCGGCCCGGTTGGCGAGCATGTCGGGGAGCCGGAAGAGCCGGCCGGACTCGGTGTACGGGTTGGCGGCCATCACCACGGCGAAGCGCTTGCCGCGCAGGTCCCACTCGCGGGCCTCGCCGTCCGCGACGCCGTCGATCCGGCGCTGGGCGTCGCACAGCGGGATGAAGCGCTGCAGGAACTCGGGCGAGGTGTGCTGCACGTCGTCGAGGTGGAGCAGCACGTTGTCGCCGGCGTGCAGGGCGAAGTTGAGCTTCTCCAGTTCGCGCCGGGCGGCGGCGTCGGGGGCCTCGGCCGGGTCCAGCGAGGTGACCCGGTGGCCGAGTGCCGGGCCGCTGACCGAGACCAGCAGCAGGCCGAGCCGCTCGGCGAGGTACTCGACCAGGGTGGTCTTGCCGTAGCCGGGCGGGGAGACCAGCAGCAGCAGGCCGCTGCGGTCCACCGGGCCGCCAGGGCCGGCGGTGCCGAGCTGCTTGGCGAGGTTGTCGCCGATCAGCGGCAGGTACACCTGGTCGATCAGCCGGTTGCGGACGAAGCCGTTGAGCGACGCGGGCCGGTACTGGTCGAGCCGCAGCCGGGCGTGTTCGGCGGCCAGCAGCTCACCGCGCAGCCGCTGGTAGGCGCGGTGTCCGGGGACGTCGACCGCCTCGAACCCGCGGACCCGGGCGAGCAGTTCGTCCAGGCGGAGGTCCAGCGCACCGCCGCGCAGGCGCGGGTGGTCGCCGAGCAGTCCGGTCAGCCGGGTGCCGACGGCGCCCGCGGCGCGGCGGCGCGGCAGCGTCGGGCAGAGCAGTACGGCGGCGGCCTCGGCGAGGTCGCCCGGGTCGGCGTCGGCGGCGGCCGACTCCAGCCAGGCGGTGGCCAGTTGGTGCCGTACGGGGAGCAGGGAGGGGTCCTCGGGCAGGGTGGTCAGGGCTTCGGTCAGCCCGGCGGACTCGGGGGCGGCGTGGAACTTCTCCAGCAGTGCGCGGGCCCCGGGGGAGTAGGCGAACTCCGGTGTCTCGAAGGCGAGTTCGGCGACCAGGTAGGCCCCGGCCGGTTCGGCGCCGGCCCCGGCCCCGGCCCCGGCCCCGGCCCCGGCCGCGCCCGGGCCGGACCCGGTCGGGGCGAACTCCGCGACGGCGGCCGACAGTTCGGCCGCCAGGGCGGCCAGCGCCGGCACCGCGCCGCCGTACGCCTGCCGGGCGAGGCCCAGCGAGCGGGCCCGGGTGTGCCAGACCAGCCGCTGCCGTTCGTCCGCGCCGTGCGCCCAGTACAGCTGGGCGGCCGCCCGGGCCGCCGCCGGGTGCCGCAACAGGCCCGCCTCGGCGCGGAGTTCGAGCAGGGCGCGGAGCACCAGCGCGGCGTCGTGGTCGTGCACCCCGCGCTGGTAGCCCTCGTCCGGGCGCCGTTCGGCGGCCCGCCGGACGTACTCCAGCAGATCGCCGTCGGGCTCCCCCGGCTCGGCGGCCAGCAGCAGGCTCGCGGCCAGGTACTCGGCGCGGTAGAGCGCGGGCGTCTCGGAGGGCAGCGGCCGGTCCCAGTACCGTTCGGTGGCGGCGAAGGCCGGGTCGGTGACCGGGGCGCGGTAGTCGGTGCCGGTGAGGGTGAAGGCGGGCCGGCCCCGCCAGGGCAGCAGGGTGAGTTCGGGGCGCTGGGTGGTGACCGCGAACAGGTGGCGGCCCAGTCGCAGGGTGCCGGGGCCGTCTCCGGCGAGCTCGGCGCGGTCGCGCAGCGCCCGGTGGGCGCGGCCGCGCGCGGCGCGCAGCCGTCCGGTCAGCTCCTCGGCCCGGACCCGGTCGCCGAGGGCGGTCAACTGTCCGGCGAGGTCGCGGAGTTTGACGGCCGTCGGGTCGGCGGCGAACGCGGCCTCGATCTCCTCGAGAGTGCCCAGGGCGGCCAGCCGCCGGTGCAGGGTGTCGAGGATCCGTTCGGCGGAGGCGGCCAGCCGGTCGGCCCGGCCGGCCCGCTGCTCCAGCAGGTGCTGGCGGCGGGCGGTGAGGGCGTCGTGGATCTCGGTGCGGCGTTCGGTGAGCTGTTCGCCGAGCGCCGGGTCGGCGTCGGCGAAGCGGGTCTCCAGCTGCTCGATCCGCAGCAGCAGGCGGCCGAGCCGGTCGTCGCAGGCCTCGGGGGTGTCGGCGGCGGCCAGCGCCGCGGTGACGGCCTGGGCGAGCAGCGCCGTCTCGGCGGCGAACTCGGCGGCGGCCTCGCGGGTGCGCAGCTCGCGGCGGCGGACGGTCAGCGTGCTGCGGGCCCGGTTGAGCAGTCCGAGGACGTCGGCGAGCCGGTCCAGGATGGCGGTGCGGGTGGTGGCGTCGGCCAGGTCGAGGGTGCCGACCAGCTCCGAGACGGTCTGCAACGCCTCGCTCTGCGCCGTGAGTTCGAGGCCCAGCGGCTCGGCCTCGGCGGCGGTCGCCAGCGCGGCGCAGCGCTCGGCCAGCTCGCCGGCCCGGCGCCGGTGGGGCTCGAAGGCGGCGGGTTCGGCGAGCTGGACCACTGCTCGGTCGGCGGCCCCGGCCAGCCCCTCGGCGAGGTGCTCGGCCAGCGCGTCGATCCGTTCCGCCCGGGCGCGCGGCAGGTCCCGCAGGGCCTCCACCCGGCCCTGGGCGCGGCGCAGCGCGGCCAGCCGGTCGACCCATTCGGCGGCGTCGGCGATGGTCTCGCCGCGCGCCGTGCGCAGCAGGCCCTCGACGTGCTCGGCGGTCTCCTCGGTGCGGGCGGCGGCGTGGGCGGTGAGCTGGGCGACCGCTTCGTACTCGGCGATCACCTGCCGGGCGGTGTCGCGGATCTCGGCGAGCGGTGCGGCGAGGTCGCCGAGGCCGCTCTGGCCGAGCCAGTGGTGCCGGTCGGCGGTGCGGGTGCAGGCGGTGAGCACGGCGTGGTGCCCGGCCGGGGTGTCGGCGCCGGCCGCGGCCAGCCGGGCGAGGGCGAGGCAGTCGGCCAGGCCGCGGACCAGGTCGGCGTTGCCGATCCGGGCCAGCGGGCCGGTGCCGGGCGGCTGTTCGGCGGCGTGCCGCTCGCTGGTGAACGGGCTCTGCCAGAGCTGGACGGGGTGCAGCCGGGTCGGGCCGTCCTCGGCGGGGCGCAGCGCGATCAGGGTGCCGTCGTCGAGCAGTGCGTAGCCCTGGCAGGCGAGCGGGGCGGCGGCCTCCTGGCGGACGGAGTTGTACGGCTGGAGCAGCGCCCGGCCGTCGGTGGCGGAGCGGAACTCGTACAGCAGGTCCTCGCCGTTGGGGGAGAGGACGGTGCGTTCGTAGGCGAGGCCGTCGACCGGCTGGTCGAAGGTGCGCACGGTGCCGTCGGCGAGGTGGCAGCCGCCGGGGAAGGCCACGCCCTGGTCGGCGGGCAGCCGCAGGCAGGCCTGGCCGAGGGCGTCGATCCGGGTGACCCGGCCGGTGGGCAGGTGGACCACCAGGTGCCGGACGGTCTCCTCCTGGTACGGGCGGACCCGCACCAGCAGCAGGGTGGCGAGCCGGGCGTGGGCGACCTGGGCGTCGGCGAGGGTCTGGAGGGCCTCGGCGAGCGGTTCCCGGTGCAGTTCGCGGCCGTCGGGGGTGGTGAGGGTGAGCCGGCCGCCGTCCACGCCGAGGTGGAGTTCCCCGGCGAGGTCGGCGCGCGGTGCGGTGCCGGGGGCGGCGGGCAGCTGGTCGTCGCGGGTGAGCGGGGTCCAGTCGAGCTGGCGGCCGTCGGCGGGGGTGTGGTCGCGTTCGCCGCGGCCGTCCTGGTAGGTGGCGCGGTCGTCGTCGAGGCGCCAGCGCAGCACCCGGACGTCGGTGGCGGCCGGGCCGGTGCGGAAGACGGCGAGCAGCCGGCCGCCGACCGGGCGCAGCCGTTCCAGCCGGGCGTCGCGGAAGTAGCGGCGCAGGTCGGTGAGGTCCTGGCGCAGCCGGGGGTCGTCCAGCAGGGTGCCGTCGGCGGGGGAGAGGTCGTCGGGCCGGTGGAGGGAGAGGAGGTCGGTGAAGTCCTCGGTGCCGCCCTCCGCCTCGGCCGGGCGGGTGCCGAGCAGCAGTCGGCCGCCGACGGCGGTGAGGTCCTGCGGCAGGCAGGCCCGGGTGGTGGTGAGCCGCCCGGTGCCGGTGAGCCGTAGTTCCCCGCCGCCGAACTCGGCGACCCGGCGGGTGTTCAACGCCTCCGCGCGGTCGGCGAGTTCGGCGGCGGCCCGGGCGAGCCGGCCACGCAGGACCTCGTAGCTGCCGGCGTCGGGCCGGGCGTCGTCGAGGGCTTCCACGGTCATTCCCCTGGTGTTCGGCGGGTGTCTGCCTGCTGCTGCTCGGCGGGTGACTACTTGCTGCCGTTCACGGCGGCGCCGGTGAGCGCCCCGATCGGGGTCTCCGCGATGCCCAGCTTCCGTGCGGAGTCGAGCAGTTGGCGCAGCTGTCCGGCCTGCTCGCCGCCGCCGCCGATCAGCTTGAGCAGCAGCGCGGACACCGTCAGGTTCTGCACGTCCGCGGTGGAGACCGAGGACAGCACCCGGGTGAGGTCCTTGGTGAAGTCGGCGCTGCCGTCCAGCCAGGGCCCGGCCAGGGCCTGGGCGGTCTGCGAGTGGCCGACGAAGGCGTCCACGCTCTTGCCGGCCGTCACCGACTGCACCAGCCGGTCGAAGAAGACCGAGTCCCCGCCGACGATGTCGATCTTGGCCTTCTCCAGCCCGGCGGCGACCAGCGCGGCCTGTGCCTCGGCGATCTGCCGCTGGGTGTCCAGCCCGGCCAGGCGGACGTCCTTCTCGGCGGCCAGCCGCAGCCGGTACTCCTCGTGCCCGCGCGAGGCCTCGTCCAGCTTGGCCATCGCCGCGGCCTTCTCGGTCAGGCCCTCGGCCTCGGCCTTGAGCCTGGCGCCGACCTCCAGCGCGCTCGCCCTGGCCTTCTCGGTCTGCACCACGGCCTCGGCGCGGCCGACCTTCTCCACCGCGGCGGCCTCCTGCTCCCGCACCTGGACCCGGGCCAGGCCCTCGGCGGCGGCCTCCGCCCGGACGCCCTCGGCCAGCTTGACCTTGGCGGCCGCGTCCAGTTCGGCGGCCTGCTGCCGGGCCTCGGCCAGCACCAGCGACTCGCGGGCCTTGTGCGAGGCGGCCTGCTCGGCGGCCTCGGCGGCCTTGATGTCCTTGACCAGCTTCTCCTGGGCCTCCGCCTCGGCCTGGATGACCACGGCCTTGCGCATCCGCTCGGCCTCCTCGACGGCCCGCAGGGTCTTCACGGCCTCCTCCTGCTCGGCGACGGTGCGCTCGACCGCGACCCGCTCGCGGACCACGTCGGCGACCTCCCGGCGGCGGGACTCGACCTCCTTCTGCTTGGCCATCACGGCGAGTTCGGTCTCCCGCTCGCGGCCGACGACCTCCAGCAGCCGGTCCTTCTCGATCCGCTCGTTCTCCACCGCGATGACCCGCTCGCGGTTCTTCTGCGCCACCGCGACCTCGCGGGCCTGGTTCTCCCGCTGCACCCCGAGCACCTCCTCGGTGCGCAGGAAGGCGGTCTGGGCGGTGAGCCGCTCCTCCTCCTGCACCCGGGCGATCACCGCGTCCTCCTTGGCCCGCAGGGTCTCGATCTCGCGGCGCTGGCGGATCTCGGCGTCGGCCTGGCGGCGCTCCAGCTCCAGGACGGTCTCCCGGGCGTCCACGTTCTGCCGGGTGATCTCCTTCTCCTCGTTGCGCTGGTACTCGTTGGTGCGCACGTGCTCGATCGCGGTCAGCTCGGTGATCTTGCGGATGCCCTGGGCGTCCAGGATGTTGTCGCCGTCCAGCTGGCTCATCGGGGTCTGTTCGAGGTGGTCGATGGCCGCGTCCTCGAGGGTGTAGCCGTTGAGGTCGGTGCCGATGACCGCGATGATCTGGTCCCGGAACTCGTGCCGGTGGGTGTAGAGGTCGGTGAAGTCCAGCTGCTTGCCGACGGTCTTGAGCGCCTCGGCGAACTTCGCCGCGAAGAAGTCCTGGATCGCCTGCGGGTCGCTGGCCCGGGCGGTGCCGATCGACTGCGCCACCTTGACGACGTCCTCGACGGTCTTGTTCACCCGGACGAAGAAGGAGATCCGGATGTCCGCCCGGATGTTGTCCCGGCAGATCAGGCCGTCCCGGCCGGCCCGGTGGATCTCCACCGTCTTCGCCGTGATGTCCATCAACTCGGCCTTGTGCAGGACCGGCAGGACGATCGCCCCGGTGAAGGTGACGTCCACGCTCTTGGTGCGGGAGACGATCAGGGCCTTGCCCTGCTCGACCTTCTGGAACAGGCGCCCCACGAAGAGCAGCGCGGCGAGCAGGATGAGCAGCACGACGGCGATGAGTACGCCGAAACCCACGGCGATGGTGTCCATCACGGAGTCCTTTGACGGGATGGTGGTGCGAAGTGGTTGACGGGGAAGCTGTATTGACGAGGCGTCAGAGGCCCGGCGGGGACGGGTCGAACGGCGCGACCAGGAAGTGCTCGCCGTCCGCGTCGTAGTCGTAGATCAGTGCGGTGCGCCCGGCGGTGAGCTCCGGTTCCGCCTGCGGGGTGCGGACCTGCACGGTGGCGGTGGAGCCGTCCCCGGCGGTCACCTCGGCCTGTCCGAAGTCGGCCGTCACCCGGCCGGTGCGGATCACGCAGACCCGGCCGACGAAGTCGCCCCGGGTGACCGGCCGGTCCTCGGGGAACAGCCGCCGCAGCGGTCGGACGAGCACCCGGGTGCCCGCCCAGGAGGCGACCAGCGCGACGACGAACACGCCGCCGCGCGCCGGTGCCCCGGAGGTGAGGACGGTGCCGGACAGGCTGACGAACCAGGCGAGCGCGACCAGCAGCGACACCGCCACCGTCGCGGGCACCCCGCCCAGTCCCAGCGCGTCCAGCACGCCCCCGTGGTGGCCCGTGCCGTGGGCTCCGTCGGCGGTCCCCCCGTCGGCGGTCCCCCCACCGGCGCCGTGCCCGCCGGACGCCCTGTGGGCCACGTTCCCCCCGACACCGTGCCCCCCGGCACCGTGTCCGACGTGACCCGCCGGGCCCACATGTCCGGCGTGCCCGGCACCCAGGTGGTGCCCGACGCCGTGCCCCCCGTGCACGGCGTCGAACCCCAGGCCGCCGATCAGCATCAGCAGCCAGTACCCGACGACCACCACCAGCGCGAAGCTGAACAGCGCCGTCGGAAAGGCCAGCGCGGCCGCGAAGAAGTCCCCCGTCCCGGCCATGCCCCCCGCCTTTCCCCCGGCACCGGGCATCGGCGCCGCAGAGATCATGGCAGCGGGCGGGGCGTTCGCACATTGCCAGGATCCGGCAATCTTTACGGCCTTTTGACACCCTGGTACGCGCGCTGCCCGTGACACTGTGACGGTCGGGCAACAGAACGGACTTGAGCAGGTCACCCGGGGTTTCGGCGGGCCGGGAGACGCGCCGCGGAAGGCGGGGCGCGGGAGCCCTACAGCGGCTGTTCCGGCCAGTTCAGCAGCCGCGCGCCCATCGCCGCCGTCTCCAGGGTGAAGCGCTGCAACGCGTCCGAGGGGTCGTAGCCCGTGAGCGCCTTGATCCGCTCCAGGCGGTAGCCGAGGGTGCGCACGCTCAGCCCCAGCCGACGCGCCGCCTCCGCGTTCACGTACGCCGCCTCCGCCTGCACCGCGATGGTGTCCAGCAGCGGACGGGCCCCGCCGCGCGCCTCGGTCAGCGGGCCGAGGACGCTGCGCACCAGGTCGGCCATCGCGGCCCGGTCGCGCATCAGCACCGGGAACACCAGCAGCTCCTCGGCCTTCAACTGGCAGGCCGACAGCCCCAGTCGCTGCGCGTAGTCCAGCGCGTCCAGCGCCTCGTCGTAACTGCGCAGCACCCCGCTCGCCCCCGAGTGCCGGCGGCCGGTCGCCACCCGCAGCACCGGCCGGTAGCCGGGCCCGGGGCGCAGCGTCAGTTCGGCGAAGGCCTCCAGCACGGCCCGCTCGGAGTCCGGGGCGATGCAGACCAGCCGGCCGTCCTTGCTGGCGAGCAGGACGTCCCGCTCGCCGAAGCGCCCGGTCAGCTCCCGCTCCACCCGGTGCAGCATCGGGTGCACGTCCGCGAACGGTTCGTCGCCCACCGCCACCGCCACCGTGTAGGCGCCCGCCAGCCGCAGCCCGAACCGCTCCGCGCGCTCGGCGAGCAGCCCCAGGTCGCTGCGGCCGTGCAGCAGGTCGTCGATGAACTCCCTTCGGGCCGCCTCCTCCTGACGGACCGCCAGGCGCTGGGACCGCTCGTGGCCCTCGCCCAGCGCGGCCAGCGCGGCGTCGGTGGCGGCCAGCACCGCGTCACCGGTCCGGCGCAGCTCGCCGACACTGCTCGCGGCGGCCGTCCCCGGCAGCGTCTGCCAGGCCCGCCGGGCCGCCGCCAGGCAGTGCGAGACCACCTCGCGCAGCCCGTAACCGGCCTCGGCGCACTGCTCGCCGAGCCGGCGCAGCGCCTCCAGCTCGTCCCGGCGGGGCAGGCGCCCGGTGCGGGAGGTGTCGGCGAGCAGGGCGAGGTACGCCTCGGCCAGCTCGTTCGGTATGTCGCACTCGTCCGTCTCGTTCACCGTTACTGCCAACCCCCGTGTGGCCTGCGATTTCGGCGCTGAACGTTATCAGGATCCATACGCCCGGGAGCCGTTCCCGCTACCGCTCGCGGAAGTGCAGCACGAAGCGCGCGCTGCTGCCGTCGATCCGGCGCCGGACGTACAGCGACGGTGTGCCGTCCGGCGTGCAGCTGACCCCCTCGCGGACCAGCAGCGGGGTGCCCGCCGGGACGCCCAGCAGCTCGGCGTCCGCGAGGTCCGCGCCGATCGCGCCGAAGGCCCGCCAGTCGTACTCCAGCTCCACCCCGGCGGCCCGGGCCAGGTCCAGCACCAGGTTCCCGGCGTGGCCGGGCCGTACCAGCTCGGCGGGCAGCGGACCGAACGGCACCCAGTAGCTGCACGCGGCCCGGGCCCGGCCGCCGAGGTGGATCACCGAGTCCAGCCGGTGCAGCTCGCCCGGCGCCCGGCCCAGCTGGCGGGCCGCCTCCTCGTCCTCGGCCGAGCCGGTCACCGGCGGGGCGGCCACCACGAACTCGCCGTCGCCGCGACCCCCCGCCGGCACGGCCTCGTGCACGCTGCCCAGGTCGAAGCGCTGGCTGCGCGGGTCCACCGCGATCGAGACCCGGACGGCGGGCGGGCGGACGAAGGTGCCCACGCCCCGGCGGATCTCCACCACCGCGGCCCGTTCCAGCTCCGCGACGGCCTGCCGCACGGTCAGCCGGTTCACGCCGAACTCGGCGCTCAGCTCCGGCTCGCTCGGCAGCCGGGCGCCCGCGGGGTAGCCGCCCGCGTCGATCCGGTCCTGGAGCCGGCGGGCCAGCCGGCGGTAGACCGGGGTGTTCGGGCTGTCGGGGGGAGTGCTCGGAGGGTTCTCGGGAGTGCTCGGGGGAGTGCCTGGGGGAGTGCCCGGGGGGTTCGTCGCCACGGACCGATCCTACGAAGCCGAGGGCCCCGCCCCGGGTCGCCGTGGCGGGCCGGCGGCGGTGGGATGGAGGGGTGCCCCGAGCCCGCCGGGGGAATTGGACATCTAGACGTCTAGATGTCCTACTGGACGTTCAGCCCTCCCGTGTGCGGCTTCACCGAAAGGCCCTCGCATGTCCCTGGTCAACTTCCGCGATTCCGCCGTCCTCAGCGACCCGGAGGGCCTGCGGATCCGCCCCGGCGTGCTGTACCGCTCCGCCCAGCCCTTCCCGGCCGCCGACGAGGCCGTCGTCGCCCAGCTGCGCGCCTGCGACATCCGCACCGTCGTCGACCTGCGCGACCCCCGCGAGACCCGGCCCGACGACTGGGCCGCCGCCGAGGCCGCCGGGATAGCCGTGGTCGCCGCCCCGGTGAACCCGGCCACCGACGCCCTCACCGCCCACATGGCGACCATGACCACCGCCGCCGACCTCGGCGAGTTCTACCTGCTGCTCGCCGAATCCGCCCCCGAGGCCGTCGCCGCCGCCGTCGAGGCCACCACCCGCCCCGGCGCCGTCCTGCTGCACTGCGCCGCCGGCAAGGACCGCACCGGCCTGCTCACCGCCCTGCTGCTCGACCTCCTCGGCGTCCCCGCCGACCGGATCGTCGAGGACTACGCCCGCACCGCCGAGGCCCTCCCGCAGATCTTCGCCAACCTCGCCGAGCGCCACCGCACCGCCCTCAACGACCGGGGCACCGCCACCCGCGTCACCGACTCCGAGGGCCGCACCCTCACCATCCCCGCCCCGCTGCTCCAGGCCCCGGCCGAGGCGATGTCGGTCTTCCTCGGCCACGTCCGCACCCGTCACGGCGGCGCCGAGGCCTTCCTCCCCGCCTGCGGCGTCCCGGCCGCCACCCTCGCGGCCTTCCGCAGCAAGGCGGCGGTGCCCGCAGCCCCCGCAGTCTGACGGGCCAGGGCCGGGGCCGGGGCCACCGGAGGGGGCGTCAGACGTCCCGGCGCCGCACCACGACCACCGTCACCGCCACCGAGACGACCGCCCACGCCCCCATGGTGATCCAGGAGTCCAGCACGCTCGGCGCCCACTTGCTGATCGTGGTCGAGGAGTCGGGGTTGTAGGTGAGCAGGTTGACGGTGTCCATCGGCAGGTGGGCGCCGATCTCGTGCAGCCAGCGGTAGCGGTCCCCGCCGAACATCAGCGGCAGGATGAAGAACAGCAGCACCAGGGAGACGATCGAGGCGGTGGCGTGCCGCAGCACGGCGCCCAGGGCCATCCCGATCAGCGCGCAGACCGGCACGATCAACGCGTAGGCGAGGACGGCCCGGAGGCTGACCCCTTCGGTGATGGAGAGCCCGACGTGCCGGGAGGCCAGCATCGCGTTGCCGCCGAAGAAGGACACCGTGGACACCACCGCCCCGGCCAGCGCGGTGATCCCGCCGACCAGCAGCACCTTGGCGGCGATCACCCCGCGCCGGTCGGGCACGGCCGCGAAGGTGGTGCGGATCATGCCGGTGGTGTACTCGCCGAACACGGTGATCGCGCCGAGGCTGCCGGCCGCGATCGCCATCAGGTAGCAGGCGGTGCTGCTGAGACTGTGGTAGAGCGCGTCGTACCGGTACGGCGGGAAGCCGGGCATCGGCCGCGGCGGGTGGTCGATGTACGTCAGGTCGGAGTGGACGGCGTTCAGGTTGATCCCGATCGCGACCAGCGAGGCCAGCGCCAGCACCCAGTACGTCGACCGCAGCGAGCGCAGTTTGATCCACTCGGCGGCGAGCAGGTCGGTGAACCGGGGCGCGGGTTCCGTCGAGCGGGCGCTCTCGGTGCGGATCAGGGTCGTGGTGCTCATCGGCTCTCTCCTGCCAGGTACTCGACGCTGTCGGCGGTCAGGGACATGAACGCCGACTCCAGGGACGACGTCCGGGTCGCCAGCTCGTGCAGCACCACGCCGTGGCGCAGCGCGAGTTCACCGATCCGGGCCGCGGCCATCCCGGTGACGACACCGAACTGCGGCTCCGACAGGCCGACTTCGGCACCCTCGGCGCGCAACACGGGCACCAGTTGGGCGAGTTCCGGTGCCCGGACGGCCACGCTCGACTCCGCGTACCGGGCCGAGAACTCACCCAGGCTCTCGTCGGCGATCAGCCGGCCGCGGCCGATCACCACCAGCCGGTCGGCGGTGTGCTCCATCTCGGCCATCATGTGGCTGGAGACGAAGACGGTGCGGCCCTCGTCAGCGAGGCGGCGGAACAGGCCGCGCACCCAGAGCACGCCCTCGGGGTCGAGGCCGTTCAGCGGCTCGTCGAAGAGCAGTACGGGCGGGTCGCCGAGCAGGGCCCCGGCGATGCCCAGGCGCTGCTTCATCCCCAGCGAGTAGCCGCCGATCCGCCGGTCCGCGGCCTTGCCGAGGCCGACCTCGGCGAGCACCTCGGCCACCCGGCCGAGCGGGATCCGGTTGCTGCGGGCCAGTGCGGACAGGTGGGCCCGGGCGCTGCGGCCGCCGTGCACGTCCCCGGCGTCCAGCAGGGCGCCGACGTGCCGCAGGCCGCGCGGGCGGCCGGCGAACGGCACCCCGTCGACGGTGACGGCGCCCGCGGTGGGGGTGTTGAGGCCCAGGACCATGCGCAGGGTGGTGGACTTGCCCGCGCCGTTGGGCCCCAGGAAGCCGGTGACGGTGCCCGGCCGGACGGTGAAGGTCAACTGGTCGACGGCCGTGGTGGCGCCGTACCGCTTGGTCAGTCGCTCGATCTCGATCACGGGGACAACGCTGCCGGTCGGGGGCGTGATCGGGCATCGGGCGGCGGGCCACAACCGGGAGCGGCGGCCCCCGCCCCGGGGATTACGCCCGCGGGCCGATGCGCCGTCCGACGGCCCGCCGCTACCATCGCGTCATGATCACCGAACCCCGCCCGCCGCTGCTCAGGCGCCTGCCCGCGGGCGTGTGGGTGGCGGCGTTCTGGACGTCCATCGTGGTGTTCCGGTTCTTCACCCGGGACAACGAGTTGAGCCACCTGTTCAATTACGACGGCAACACCGAGGACATGGCCCTGGTGGTCACCGCCGTGGTCACCACGCTGGTCGCCTTCCTGCTGGTGCGGCTGCCGCTGGCGGCGGTCGCGGTCGCGCTGGCGGGTGGCGTCTTCTCGCTCGGGATGTGGACGGTCACGGCGACCGCGCCGGTGCAGTTCCTGATCGCCGAGGCGGTGGTCGGCTACTGCGTGGTCACCCGCTCCCGCCTGCTCTCGACGATCGCGGTGGCGATGCCGCTGACCGTGCTCGCCACGCTGTTCGCCTGGGGCGCCGTCAACGGCTACCCGGTGAACCCGTACGCCTACCTGGGCATCGCCGCGACCGTCCTGATCGCCTGGCTGATCGGCAACACCGTCCGCCAGGGCCGCGCCCACACCGAGGCGCTGCGCGGCCGCGCCGCCGAGCAGGCCGTCACCGCCGAACGGCTGCGGATCGCCCGCGAGTTGCACGACATGGTGGCCCACAACATCGGCATCATCGCGATCCAGGCGGGCATGGGCAGCCGGGTCATGGACACCCAGCCCGCCGAGACCCGCAACGCGCTGAACGCCATCGAGGCCACCAGCCGGGAGACCCTGGCCGGGCTGCGCCGGATGCTCGGCGCGCTGCGGCAGGGCGAGGGCGAGTCCGCACCGCTCGAAGTGGCGCCCGGGCTGGACGAGTTGGAGCGGATGCGGGAGAAGGCGGCCGGCGCCGGGGTGCGGGTCGCGCTCAGCCGCAGCGGCGAGGCCCGGGCGCTGCCGCCCGAGGTGGACCTCGCCGCCTACCGGATCGTCCAGGAGGCGGTCACCAACGTGGTCAAGCACTCCGGCACCCGGGACTGCCACGTCACCGTCGCGTACGCGCCCGAGCACCTCGCCGTCACCGTCGTCGACCTCGGCGCCGGCACGCCCACGGCCACCCCCGGCACCGGCTACGGCCTGGCCGGGATGCGCGAGCGGGTCGCCCTGCTGGACGGCGAGTTCAGCGCCGGCCCGCGCCCCGGCGGCGGCTTCCGGGTGGCCGCCCTGCTGCCGCTCCCGGCCGTGCCCGCCGGGAGCCCCGAACCGACCCCCCTGGAGGTGGGACCGTGATCCGCGTCGTCCTGGTCGACGACCAGCCGCTGATCCGCACCGGCCTGCGCGTGCTCATCGCCGACGCCCCCGACCTGGAGGTGGTCGGCGAGGCCGGCAACGGCGCCGAGGCCGTCGACGTGGTCGCCCGACTGCGCCCGGACGTCGCCGTGATGGACATCCGGATGCCCGGCATGGACGGCATCGAGGCCACCCGCCGGATCCTCGCCGACCCGGACCTGCCCACCCACGTGCTGGTCCTGACCACCTTCGACGACGACGACTACGTGTACGGCGCGCTGCGCGCCGGGGCGAGCGGCTTCCTGGTCAAGGACCTCGCCCTGGAGACCATCCTGGACGGCGTCCGGGTGGTCGCCGCCGGGGACGCCCTGCTCGCGCCGGGCATCACCCGCCGGCTGATCGGCGAGTTCGCCGCCCGCCCGGACACGGCCGCCCGGCCGCGGACGTCCGCCGAGGGCATCACCGGGCGCGAACGCGAGGTGCTCACCCTGGTCGGCCGCGGCCTGTCCAACACGGAGATCGCCGAGGAACTCACCATCAGCGTGGCCACCGCCAAGGCGCACGTCGCCCGGCTGTTCACCAAGCTGGGCGCCCGGGACCGGGTCCACCTGGTCATCCACGCCTACGAGTTCGGGCTCGTCGCGCCCTCGTGACGGTGCCGCCCCGGTGGCCGGCCCCGGACAGCGCGAAGCGCCGGGGCGGGCCCGCACAGCCCGCCCCGGCGCTTCCCCCGTACCGGATCGTCAGGGCACAAGACCCCTCCGGCCCGTCCGATCCGTCGGTCCCGTCAGCTCCCGAGCTGCCCCACGCTGCTCGGGGGACGGCGTTCGGAGGCGTTCAGGCGATGTCGGTCGGTCCCCGACCGTTCGGTCCCCGACCGCTCAGTGCCCGACCGCTCAGTGCCCGACCGCTCAGTGGACGATCGCGTGCGAGATCTGGCACCCGCTGACCGCGTTCGACCAGGTCCCCTGCATCGCGAACGAGCCGGTCGCGAAGGCCACGTTCTGCGAGCCGCCGGTGCCGCCGACGCCCTTCCAGGCGCACTTGTCGGCGTTCTCCGAGCCGGAGGAGTCGGTCCAGCCGCCGGCCGGGTTCTGGTCGGTGACCGTCTCCGCGTACTCGTGGCCGAACACCATGGTCACGCCGTCCAGCAGGCCCGCACTGCCGCTGTTGACGTAGTTCTGGCCGCAGGAGGTGCCCATGTCGGTCACGTACGGGTCGTTGCTGAACGCCACGTCGCCGTAGGGGGAGGTGGCCGCGCCGCCGGTCAGCGTGGTGTCGCCGTTCCAGTCGTGCCAGGCGCAGAAGTTGCCGGTCGAGGTGTTGAACCCGTCCGGGTGGGTGCCGGTCGGCGAGAGCACCACGTACTGCACGTTGCGGTTGGCGGCCGCGGTGGTGTTGCCGAAGTGCCCGGCGGCCTTGATGGCCTCGTTGGCGATCTGGTTGCCGGTGGCCTGGCCCGGGGCGGTGGCCGAGTTGTCCACCCAGACCCCGGCCAGCGCGCCGCCGGTCGGGTAGCCGACGTGCGCGGCGGTGGAGCCGCAGGTGGTGGCGCCCTTGGCGACGCCCTCGCAGTACTGGGTCATGACGCCGGACCAGGTCTCGCTGTTGGTGCCGAGGCCCTTGTACAGCTGCTGCGCCCGGACGGCCTCGCCGGACGGGTCGCCGGACAGGGTGGTGTAGCCGTTGGCGTCGGTGCCCGCGGTGCCCCACTGGGAGCCCCAGAAGACCACGTACACCTTCGGGGCGCCGGTGGTGACGCCGATGCCGTCGACCGCGCCGCCGTACTTGAGGTTGGTGGTGCGGCTCGCGGCCGCGGAGGCGGCGTTGGCGTGCTCGGCGGCCTCCTTGGTCGGGACGGTGCCGTGCCGGTACGGGTGGGACTGCCCGGCGAACTCGCTGCCCGGCTGGTCGGCCTGGGCGGCCGGCGCGGCGGCGAAGCCGGTGGCGGCCAGCGCCAGCGCGCTGAGCCCGGTCAGGGCCCGGACCCGTGCCCGGCGGGAAGTGGGGGAGATGCCCATCGTGAGGGTTCCTCTCTCATGCCGACCGCACGCCGGTGGGGGCGCGGCGACACCGTGGGGGACAAAGGGGGAGGAGCGACGACGGCAGGCCGGTGTCCACCGACCGCCCGTCAGGGACGGTCGGTGAAACGGGGATGGGGGACCGGTTCACTGCCGACGGCGGGAAGCAAAGCACCGCCGCGGAAACCGGGTCAACGACGCCGGGAGTAAGACCAGCCCCAAGAGCGGCCTCGGACGAGGTATTGAACGTCAAAAACCCGCAGTTGACAGGTGGTTGACGCGCTTGACGAAGACATGCCTCAACAGTTGAAGGGGCCTTCTACACCGTATGGCGGCCCGCCCCGGCCCGGCCCGCCGTCCGGCTCAGCGCTGCGCGCCCTCGACCTCCGGGTCTTCCGTGCCCTGGACGTCGGTGCCCTGGACGTCCGCGCCCTGGAGCTCCGTGCCCCGGACCTCCGTGATGCGCATGATCCGCCCGTGCGAGTCCAGCACGACGTCGTAGGCGTTGCCGTGGCAGCCGTACGGGTCGGCCGGGTCGCGTTCGGCCAGGCAGTCGTTGAGGTGGGTGACCAGTTCGTCCAGGTGGACGGGCCGCGCGCTCTCCCCGCGCGGGCGGTCGATCAGGGTGGCGGTGACGCCGGCCGCCGCGAAGCCGTAGTGGACGGGCGAGCCGGTGGCCTCGTAGCGGGGCGGGGTGCAGGCGAACCGGGCGGGCTGGGCGGTGAGTTCGGCCGGGCCGGCGGCGACCACGACCAGCACCTGGTGGCCGGGCCGCAGGGCGGGCGCGGTGCACTCCGGGGCGGGGTCGACGGGCGCGCCCGGGGCGGCGGCGACGGTGCCCGCGGCGGTGCCGGTGGCGGCGTAGGCCTCCTCGTCGGCGAAGTCGTCGTCGCCGTCCAGCAGCGGGTCGTCCAGGCCCTCGTCGGCGAGGGCCTCGGCCGAGGAGGCGGCGGTCACCGTCGGGCGGGAGTCCGCGGGGGTGCAGCCGGTGAGTCCGGCCAGGGTGAGTCCGGTCAGGGCGGCGGCGGCGAGGAGGGTACGGGGCACGGCCATGACACAAGTCTCCCCGGGCGGCGGCGGTGGTCGGTACCCGGGTACCACGAGCGGCGCGCACCGTACGGTTCCCGCCCCCGCCGGACGTGCGGGTCCGGTGGGGGCGGGAGGTTCAGGGGGCAGGCGCCAGGTGTCGGACGCCAGGGGCGAGGCGCCAGGCGCCAGGTGTCAGACCGTGACCGCCGGCTGCGCCTCGTACGCCCCGCGCACCCGCGCCTGCGCGGCCGCGTCCACGCCCAGGTGGTCCAGCCCGAGCAGCGCGGCGCCCAGCACCGGCGGCGCGACGACCACCCGCGGCTCGGCCAGCGGCGCGGCCCGGGCCAGCCGCTCCCTCAGGTTGTCGAGCAGCAGCGGCTGCCGGGAGGCGAGCACCCCGCCGCCGAGCACCACCGGGGTGGCGGAGTCCAGCAGGTCCAGCCGGCCGAGGGCGACCACGGCCAGCCGGACGATCTCGTCGGCCTGCCGGTCGATCAGCTCCCGGGCGACGGCGTCCCCGGCGTTCGCGACCGCGAACAGCACCCGGACGATCTCGTGCAGCCGGCTGGCCGGCAGGTGCCCGAGGTGGACGGCCTCGGCGACGGCCCCGGCGCTGGACAGGCCGAAGTGCTCGGCGATAGCCGCGGCGAGCCCGGTGGGCCCGCCGCGCCCGTCCTCCGCGCGGACGGCGTGCCACATGCTGCTGGCGGCCAGTCCGCCGCCGCCGCCCCAGTCGCCGGTGAGCTCGCCGAGGGCCGGGAAGCGGGCGGTGCGCCCGTCCGGCAGCAGCCCGACGCAGTTGATCCCGGCGCCGCAGACCACCGCGACCCCGCGCGGGCCGTCGGTGCCGGCCCGCAGCAGGCCGAAGGTGTCGTTGACGACGGTGTTGCTGAGCCCCCACGGGTGCGATTCCAGGGCTGCGCGCAGCGCCTCCTCCTCCACCGGGAGGTCGGCGTTGGCCAGGCAGGCGCTGACGTGGCTGGTCAGCACGCCGCGGAAGGACGGGAATCCGGCCGCCGCGGCGGCCTCCTCGACCAGCGGGGCGAGGCCCGCGACGGCCGCCGCGCCGCCGATCTTCTGCGGGGCGAAGCCGCCGCCGCGGGCGGTCCCGCGGACGGTGCCGTCGGCGCCGATCAGGGCGACGTCGGTCTTGGAGTTGCCCGCGTCGATGGCGAGGACGCCGGGCAGGAGTGGTTCGGGCTGGTGGGTCATCAGGTCCCCGCGGCTCGTACGTGGCCCGGCCGCGAGCTCCGGCCGGGGACCGGGCCCCCACGCGGGGGGCCCGGTGAGGGCTCTCAGGCCCAGGAGAGGTGCTCGCGGTTGTGGGCGAGCAGCCGGTCCGTGAGCCGGTCGGCGAGTTCGATCTGGCCGACCAGCGGGTGCGCGAGCAGGGCGTCGAAGACCCGGTCGCGGCCGCCGCGCAGGGCGGCGTCGAGCGCGAGGTGCTCGTACGAGGTGACGGCGGCGACCAGGCCGGCGAACAGCGGCTCGACCGGCCGTTGCGGCAGCGGCCGCACGCCGCGGGCGTCCACCTCGGCGGGCACCTCGATGACGGCGTCGTCCGGCAGGAACGGCAGCACCCCGTCGTTGCGGGTGTTGACGACCTGGACGGAGGTCCCGCCGCCGGTGCCGAGCAGGGCGGCGATCAGCTGGACGGCGGCCTCCGAGTAGAAGGCCCCGCCGCGCTTGCCGAGCAGTTCCGGCTTGGTGTCGAGGGCCGGGTCGGCGTACAGCTCCAGCAACTGCCGTTCGATCTCGGCGACCTGGGCGGCCCGCGAGCCCTGCACCCTGAGCTCCTCGACCACCGCGTCGTGCTGGTAGAAGTAGCGCAGGTAGTAGGAGGGCACCACGCCGAGCCGCTGCACGAAGGCCTGCGGCAGGTGGAGGTCCTCGGCGATCTCCTTGCCGAAGTCCCGCAGCAGTTCCGGCAGCACCTCGCGGCCGCCGGCGGCCCCCGGGCCGTCCAGCAGGGTGACCCCGCGCTCCCAGGTGAGGTGGTTGAGCCCGACGTGGTCCAGCCGGACCAGCTCCGGGTCCACCCCCAGGTGCCCGGCGAACTTGCGCTGGAAGCCGATGGCGACGTTGCACAGCCCGACGGCCTTGTGCCCGGCGCTCTGCAGGGCCCGGGTGACGATGCCGACCGGGTTGGTGAAGTCGACGATCCAGGCGTCCGGGTTGGTGCGGCGGACCTGCTCGGCGATGTCCAGGACGACCGGCACGGTGCGCAGCGCCTTGGCGAGCCCGCCCGCGCCGGTGGTCTCCTGGCCGACGCAGCCGCACTCCAGCGGCCAGGTCTCGTCCTGGTCGCGCGCGGCCTGGCCGCCGACCCGCAGCTGGAGCAGGACGGCGTCGGCGTCGGCGACGCCCGCCGCCAGGTCGGTGGTGACGGTGACGGTGGCGGAGTGGCCCTGCTTGGCGAAGATCCGCCGGGCCAGTCCGCCGATCAGCTCCAGCCGTTCGGCGGCCGGGTCGATCAGGACCAGTTCGCCGACCGGAAGGGTGTCGCGCAGCCGGGCGAAGCCGTCGATCAGCTCCGGGGTGTACGTCGAACCGCCGCCGACGATGGCCAACTTGAGTGCGGACATCAGCCCTTGACCCCTGTCAGTGTCACGCCTTCGATGAAGGCCTTCTGTGCGAAGAAGAAGAGGACGATCACCGGTGCCATCACCAGCAGGGTGGCGGCCATGGTGAGGTTCCAGTTGGTGTGGTGAGCGGCCTTGAACGACTCCAGGCCGTAACTGAGCGTCCAGGCCTGCTGGTTGTTGCTGGCGTAGATCTGCGGGCCGAAGTAGTCGTTCCAGCAGTAGAAGAACTGGAACAGGGCGACGGCGGCGATGGCCGGCTTGGCCATCGGCAGCACGACCCGCAGCAGGGTGCGCAGGTCGCCGCAGCCGTCGATCCGGGCGGCCTCCAGGTACTCCTTGGGGATGGTCAGCAGGAACTGGCGCAGCAGGAAGATCGAGAAGGCGTCGCCGAAGGCCATCGGGATGATCAGCGGCCAGAGCGAGCCGCCGAGGCCCAGCTGCTTGGTCCAGAACAGGAACATCGGGATGACGGTGACCTGCGGCGGCAGCATCATCATCGCGATGACGGCCATCAGGGCCAGGTTGCGGCCGCGGAAGCGGAACTTGGCGAGCGCGTAGGCGACCGGCAGGCTGGAGACGACGGTCAGCAGGGTGCCGGCGCAGGCGTACACCAGGGTGTTGCGCCACCAGGTGAGGAAGCCGGGGGTGTGCCAGACCTGGCCGTAGTTGCCCCAGTTCCAGGAGGTGGGCCAGTAGTCGGTGGTGAGCGCCTGCTGGTCGTTCATCACCGAGGTGAGGAAGACGAAGACGAAGGGCAGCAGGAAGAACAGCGCGGCGGCGATCGCCAGCGAGTGCACCGCCACCCAGTTGAGCAGCGCGCGGCGCCGGGCGGCGCGGGCGGCCGCGGTGCCGGTGCGGGAGGCGCCCGCGGGGGGCTTCGGGAGCGTGGAGCTGAGAGTCATGGTCGGGTCCTCACTGTCCGCTAGTCGTCGCTCGCCATGAAGCCGGACTTGCGGCGGAGCAGGATCGAGGTGACGGCCATCGAGATGACGAACAGCACCATCGCGACGGCGCAGGCCGCACCGTAGTTGAAGCGCTGGAAGCCGAGGTTGTAGACCATCTGGGGCAGGGTCCAGGTGGAGCCCTGGGGGTAGCCGGGTTCGAACTGCTGGCCGGAGTTGCCCGCGATGCCGCTGGCGACCTTCCCGGCGACGATCGCCTGGGTGTAGTACTGCATGGTCTGGATGACCCCGGTGACCACCGCGAACATGATGATCGGCGAGATGTTCGGCAGCGTGACGTACCGGAACCGCTGGAACGGGCCGGCGCCGTCCAGTTCGGCCGCCTCGTACTGCTCCTTGGGGACGTCCAGCAGCGAGGCCATGAAGATGACCATCAGGTCGCCGATGCCCCACATGGCGAGCAGGGTGAGCGCGGGCTTGGACCAGTCCGGGTCGGCGAACCAGCCGGGCTGCGGCAGGCCGAGCTCGCCCAGCAGGTGGTTCAGCGGGCCGGTGCCCGGGTTGAGCAGGAAGGCGAAGGCGACGGTGGCGGCCACCGGCGGGGCCAGGTACGGCAGGTAGAAGACGGTGCGGAAGAAGCCCGCGCCGGTCTTGACCTTGGTGATCAGCATCCCGATGCCGAGCCCGAAGGCGACCCGCAGCGACACCATGATCAGCACCAGCCACAGGGTGTTGCGCAGGCCCTGCCAGAAGGTCGGCAGCTGGTTGAGGACGTAGTCCCAGTTCTTGAGGCCGTTGAAGGTCGCGGCGCCGATGCCGTTGTACCGGGTGAAGGAGAAGTAGGCGGTGGAGACCAGCGGGTAGACGAAGAAGACGCTGAACCCGATCAGCCAGGGGGAGAGGAAGGCGAGGGTGCGGGCCGCCTCCCGGCGGCGCTTCCGGCGCAGCAGCTGCTGCGTGGAGGGCGTCGCCGGGTCGGTGGTCGCGGCGCCCTTGCGGGTGCCGAACGCGATTGACATGGGGTGCTCCGTGGACCGTTCCCGCTACTTCGCCTGGGCGATGTCGGTGTCGACCTGCTTGGCCGTGGCGGCGAGGCCCGCCTTGAGGTCGGTCTGCTTGCCGGACTCGTAGTCGTAGCCGAGGTTCTGCAGCGAGACGATGTAGGCGCCGCCGTTGACGCTGGCCGGGGTGGTGCCCGAGTTCGGGTTCTTGGCGACGTCCAGGAAGGTCTTGAAGTTCGGGTCGCTGACCAGCTTCGGCGAGCTCAGCGCGTCGAAGGTGCTCGGCACGTTGTGGATGGCGTTGGCGAAGTTGACCACGGCGTCCGTGTCGGTGGTCAGGAACTTCACGAACTCCCAGGCCGCGGTCTGCTTCTTGCTGGTGCTGGCGATGCCGACGATGGTGCCGGTCTGGTAGCCGCGGCCGTAGGTGTCGGCCTGGTCGTCCGGCACCGGGAACGGCGCGGTGGCCCAGTCGAAGTCGGGCTTGTTCTCGGCGAGCGAGGCGGTCCGCCACTCACCGTCGATGGCCATCGCGACCTGACCGGTGTGGAAGGGGTTCTTGGCGCTGAACTCCTCGCCGAAGGTGGCGCGGTACTTCTCCAGCTTGGCGTAGCCGCCGAGCTGGTCGACCATGCCCTTCTGCCAGTCGAGCATCGCGGCGACCTTGGGGTCGGCGGCCAGGTTCGACTTGCCGTCGGCGCCGAAGTAGGTGGCGCCGTACTGGCCGAGGAAGTGCTCGGTGGTGGACTCGTAGCCGTGGTACAGCGGCATGAAGCCGAGCTGCTTGTACGAGTCGCCGTCGGCGAGCGTCAGCGCCTTGGCGTCCGCGGCGAACTCGCTGAAGGTCTTCGGCGGCGCGGAGATGCCGGCCGCGGCGAAGGCCTTCTTGTTGTAGTACAGGCCGTACGCGTCGCCGAGCAGCGGCAGCGAGCACTGGTTGCCCTGGAACTGGGTGTAGTTGAGCATCGCGGCCGGGAAGGTCTTGGCCGCGTCGATGCCGCTCTTCTGCAGCTGGGGCTTGAGGTCGATGAACGCCTTCGTCGAGCAGAACATGCCGACGTTGTTGGTGGTGAAGGAGGACACCACGTCCGGCGCGTCGTCCCCGCCGGCCCGCAGGGCCTGGTTGACCTTGTCGTCCGCGACGTTGCCGACCGGCTTGACGTGGATGTTGGGGTGGGCCTTCTCGAAGGCGGCGATGGTGTCGTTGATCGCCTTCACCTCGTTGTCCTGGCTCCAGCCGTGCCAGAAGGTGATGGTGACGTCCTTGCCGCTGGCGGAGTCGTCGTTGCCGCCGGACTCGCTGGAACCGGTGCAGGCGGAGGCGAGCAGGGCCAGGACGGCGCTGCCGGCGACGGCGGCGACGGTGCGGCGGCCTCTGCGGGAGGGGGTGGCGTGCACTTCGAGGTCCTCCTGGGGGTGCGCGGACAGGCGTCATTGCCTCGGGGCCCGCGTAGGGGTTGGGGGAGAGGTGGGTGCAGGGCGTCTTGGGGAGCGGGAGCAGGGAAGCGGGGGGAGCGGGGGAGCGGGGAGCGCTAGTGGGTGGAGAAGACCGCCTCACGGGCGTCCGTGAGGGCCCGTTGCAGGGCGCCGAGCAGGACGGGCGAGCCGGACAGGGCACTGCTGCGGATCTCCGGCCGGGCGTGGCAGACCCGGGCCAGTTCGTCCTCGACGAGCGCGCGCAGGCGTTCGCCGCCCGCGTTCGGCACCGCGCCGGAGAGGACCACCAGCTGGGGGTCGACCACGGCGACGATCACGGACAGCCCGACGGCGAGCCGCCCGGCCAGTTCGGTGAGGAACGCGTCGCCGGCACCCGGGGTCTCCAGGGCCTTGGCGACCGACTCCTCGGCGGTGGGCGCGCCGAGCCCGTGCTCGCGGGCCAGGGTCCGGACGGCGACCGCCCCGACCTGGTCCTGGAAGCCGCCGAACTTGCGGCGCCGGGCGTCCCACTCGACCGGCGAGCCGGGCACCGGCATGTAGCCGACCTCCCCGGCGCCGCCGGTGAAGCCGCGGTGCAGCCGCCCGGCGATCACGACCGCGGCGCCGACCCCCGACTCGGCCCAGAGCAGCACGAAGTCCTCGAAGCCGGCCGCCGCACCGGAGACCTGCTCGGCGACCGCGGCCAGGTTCACGTCGTTCTCGATCGACACCGGCGCGCCGATCGCCCCGGTCAGCTCCTCCACCAGCCGCGGCGAGTGCCAACCGGGCAGGTGCGAGGCGTAGCGCAGCTTCCCGGTGACCGGGTCCGGCGCACCGCCGAGCCCGATCGCGACCGTCCGCAGACCCCCCGCGGGCACCCCGGCGGCGCGCACCGCCTCGGCGACGGCCGCGGCCACCCGCGGCACCGTCCCGGCGGCCGGGACGCCCTTGGTCGACACGGTGTGCTCGGTCAGCGTGTTGCCGGTGATGTCGGCGACGGCGACCCGGATCCCGCTGTTGGTGACGTCCAGCCCGGCCACGTACCCGGCCGCCGGATTCACCTGGTACAGCTGCGCGTTGGGCCCCGGCCCACCCTCCGTCGTCCCGACCGGCAGCACCAGCCCGGCCGCCTCCAACCGGGACAGCAACTGCGAGGCCGTCGGCTTCGACAACCCGGTCAGCGCGCCGATCTGCGTCCGGGACAACGGCCCGTTCTCCAGCAGCAGTTCCAGCGCGGCCCGGTCGTTGATGGCGCGCAACAGGCTCGGCGTACCGGCGAGTGGAGCCTTGGCGGTGCTCTTGGTCATGCCGGGATCCTCCCCTTCCGCCGCCCCTGCGTGAACTGTTAGGAAACTTTCCAGTCGCTCGGAACAGGACCGTACGATCCCCGTCAGCACAGTGTCAATGCCCCCCACACCCTCGGATGCCGAAGCGTTACCGGACCCACGGCGGGCCCCACCCCCACCCCGGCGGGGGCGGGACTCCTGAAGAAGAGGGGATTGCGGTGTGGCCCCTCGGCGCACCGAGAGACGACACCAATGGAAACGAAGTGAAATGGGGGAGGTCGTCTTTCGGGCTCTCGCTGGATCGTTGAGGGCTTCCTTGAATTGCTTGCGGTGCCCCTCGGCAGGCCGAGGGGCACCGCAAGAAAAACCCGATATCAGCAGAAGGGGGTCTTGGGAAATCGAGAGGGAAATAAGGACTGGAAGGGCTCAGGCCTCCTCCAGGGAGAGGCGTGCAGTGGAAGTACTGGTCGACAACGATGCCCCCTTGGCGAGCCAAGTGGGCATCGGGGCCATATAGAGGAAGGTTCTATTTTTTTGCTGCCCGCCTCGCACGAGTGCTGAGGCGGGCAGCAAAAAGCAAATCCAGCTACTGCGGCATGGCCGAAGCGGCGACGCCATTGCCACGCCCCTGCGCAGGAAGTCGGCCAGACCGACTTCCTGCGCAGGAGATGGGAATTCTGTGGGTCAATCAAAGTTCCTTCGCCGTTCCGCCGCGATCGTGATCGCGGCGGAACGGGGTGCGATGCAGGGCGAACCGGGAACGGATGAGAAGGGCGGGCCCGCGGACCTCATGGAGGCCTGTGCCCTCAGTCCTGCGAAGTCGCGTGATCTCATTGCCCGAATCGAGAAGGACATCTGAGAGGAAGCGCCGTGACAGCTCTCAACTGGCAGAAGTCCAGCCACAGTTCCGAGTCGGTCAACTGCATCAACCTTGCCGAAGGCCCTGACCGCAGCATCAAGCTCCGTGAGAGCGATGACCCCGACGTCATCATCACCACAACGCCCGGCAAGCTCCGCGCCTTCCTGCGCGGTGTCAGGGCAGGAGAGTTCGACCATTTGACAGGGTGATTCGGCTCCGGACGCATCCGTCCGGAGCCGAGTAGCGGGTCATCGGACCATGTAGCGGTACACCGGGGCCCCTTCCCAGGCCGGGGGCTTGTCGCCCAGGTCCCTATAGCCGAGGGCTTCGTACATCTTCATCGCCGCCTGTGCTTCGGGCCGGACCGCAAGCGTCACACGCTCCACCCGGGCTCCTTCGAGTACCGCTGAGTGCAGTTCCCGGCCCAGCCCCCGACGGCGCTGCCCCGGAGCCACGGCGATTTCCCGGATCACGAACGTTCGGTGTCCGTCCTCGCGGGTGAAGCCCTTGTCCAAGCCGAGGCCGTTCCACCAACCGCTGTCCGGCTGGAGCAGGACGCCGAAAGCGAATCCGACCAACGCAGCACCCGAGCGCGCCAGCACCAGTCGGAAGCCGGGCATGGCCCGGAAGGCCTCGTAGCCCTCCAGGAACCCGGCCAGGTCGCGGGGCCCCTCGAAGTAGGGCGGCTCTGCGAACACCTGCTCGTACAGCGGCGCTATCTCGTCCAGCACTCGGGCAGCGGCATCCGGATCCGTAAAGGTCTCGAAGGCGGGTGTCTGCACGGTTCTCCTTCTAGGCGATCAGGTGGGCGGTGCTGGCAGCAGCCAGGGAGGGATTCAGGAGCTTCAGGTGGGAGTGCGCCTCCTCCATCGATGTACGGGCCCGGCCTGACGACACCTCGGTCAGCAGGACGGCCCCCGAGGTGAGTTCGTGGGCCGACTCCTCGGCCTCACCTGCTCGTGCGAGCGCCCCGGCGAGGCTGAACCGAACCAGTGCCTCGTTCCGCGCGTAGGTCGTCTCCTGGTGCTGGAGCGAGCGCCGCAGCCAGTCCACGGCTGCCTTGTGGTGCCCCGCCTCCGTGAAGAGGGATGCCTGCGCCAGCGCCAACTCCGCCGGCCCGTGGAACACCGCCCAGTCGGGTACCGGCCGCTCGTTGCGTTCTTGCTCGAAGGTGCGAGTCGCCTGCGCCAAAGTGGATCGGGCCCTGACAGGGTCGCCCGACATGGCGAGCGCGCGGGCCTCCCGGGTCATCAGGATGGACATCAATGAGGGAGGCGCCCACGACGCGGCCTTCGTCTGCGCTCCGCGAGCGAGGTCGAGCGCGGCAGCAGGATCGCGCTCTCGAAGACTCATCAGGGCCATGGACGCCATCACAACCACGGCGAGTGAGTTGTCCTGCAACTCCTCGGCTCGGGTGAGTGCGTGTTCCCAATGCGTCCGGGCCCGGGTGTTGTCGCCGGCGTCGAAGGCCAGCCACGCCACGTGTTCCGCAGTCTCCCCGGCTATCAGTCGGAGCTGACGGCCGATCGCACCCGGGTAGCTCCTGGTGGCGATCAGCCGTTCGACCCGAGCGAGGTGGGCTCGGGCGAGGGGGCCGACTGTCGCGCCGCCAAACCGGTCGTCCAGCCCGTACAAGGAGGCGAGCCCGGCGCGAAGGTCCATGACGGTCTCGGCCCCGATTCGCGGCGGCGTCAGCTTGGCGGACACGGCGGCACCGCCGGCCAGGGCGATGAAGGATCGGCGGTTCACGTCTTCTGACTCTTCTCGTGGCGTGGGTGGTGTTCCTGATCGACGGTGTGGCGGCACAGTGAATCCCGCCTGCTCCAACGGGATACCCAACATCGCTTCGAGAACCCGCTGGCGTGCCGGATGAGGGCATGGCGGTAGCGGCTGTCGCCAGCGGTGGTACTGGCGGCTGCTCACCTCTTCGTCCTCTCCGAGCTTGCGTGCTGTCGCGGCGTACACCTGTCTGAACCGGGCCGGGCTACTCCAGCCGAACTCTGTACACAGGCAGGTGAATTGTGTCTCCACATGGCAGACGGTAGCTCGCGGGTCGCTGACCGTGCAGAGGTCCACCAGCGAAAAAGTCCGTCGAAAAGTCCGTCGGTCAGCAGCCGTTGATCTCGCCGTGGCGGTCAACTTGTCCCTGCCCGTCGGAGTGACGGAGCGACTACTCGCTGATGTGCAGAGTTGGTTGCGCTTCGGGGATTGCCGGTTGCGCACGGCGACCTTCGAAAGCCCACCACCCCTGCGCTTCTCAGCGGGCGATACGGAAGGAGTGCACGGCATGCACGACAAGAACGGCACCAGCAGCGGGTCGGGCGACCACAACGGTGACAAGCCGAAGAGTGAGGGCGGAAGCTTCGTCACGGAGACGGAGGTCGAGTCCCTGACCCGCCGACTGGACCACTCGGTCCCGGACGGCGACTTCGCCCCGGTGGGTACTGAGGCCTGATCGCAGTTCCGAACTGATGCCGGTCGGTTGACGGCATGGGTGGGTCGGCGTGGGTGATCATCCGCGCCGACCCGCCGCCCGGCGTCGCACACACATCCCCAATCAAGGAGAGTCCGCAGTGAAGACCGCTATCGCCACCCGCGTCCCCGCCGGCTCCTTCTTCGACCTCGACCGGAAGGATCCGGTGCTGACCCGGCTCCGCGAGGAGGGGGCCGAATTGGCCCTTCCGTTCGCCCTGATGGAGCGCCTGGTGAGGTCGGGCACCCCTTACGCGGAACACGCCCGCTCGCTGCGCAGCGAACCCGTGACCGTGGCCGGAGTGACCTTCGACTGGTTCGACGCCGAGCTGCCCGAAGAGATCGCCGACGAGATCAACCTGGCGGACTACGGGATCGTCCAACACACCGACGAGCGTCGCGCGGTGCTGACCCAGGCCCTGGACCACCTGTCTCTGATCCACCCCGAAGGCTTCGCCCGCGTGCGCGAGTTCGTCCGAGGGCTGCTGTGGGTGGGCCTCAAGCCCGGCGTCCGCACCTCCTCGCTGACTAGCTCCAGCGACCCGGCGCTCCCGTACATCATCACGTTCTCCGACAAAGCATGCCGCCACATTCCGCCGAACACGGTCAGCGGGCAGCCGTCCCCCCACTTCTTGGCGGAGAACCTGCTGCACGAAGGCGTGCACCAGTCGATCAGCTTCCACGTCCTCCAGCGCCGGGTGTTCGCCGACGGGTACTCGTCCAAGACCTCTCCCAAGATCGAGATCAAGTGGCGGGCCGGGCAGGGAGAGGGCCGCAACCAGTACTGGGAGATCGACAGGGCCTTCCACGCGACCTGCGTGTACAACCAGCTGCTGCGGTTCCGCCGGACCGAACTGCGCCGCGACGACCTGACGCCCACCGAGCGGGCGAGCTTTCAGAGCGCCTACGACGAGGGCCTGCCGGCCGTCCGCTACCTCATGCGCGAACTCGAACTCCTGCGGGAGCACTTCTCCTCGCACGGGGTGGAGCTGCTGGCCGACCTGCGCCACCAGACCGATCAGTTGTAGTACCACACCGAGCAGAACCGAACGAGGGAAGTCTTGTGCTCCAGCACCTCATCGACCAGGACGACAACCTGCGGATGGTCCCCACCGACCGGAACGAGCTGACCACCGCCGTCGATCAACTCCATGCGGAGCTACGGGCCTTGCCCGAGGAGGACGACCCCGGGCGTGCGAGGGTCCTGACCAGGTGGATCGGCATCGGCCGGATGTGCCTGGGCCACCACGAGGAGGCCCGCGCGTTCCTCCGGCAGTCGATCGACCTGGCCGCAGCGATCGGCAACACCCGGGCCGTCGTCGCCACCGGGCTCAACCTCGGCGACGCGCACCGTTACGCCGGTGACGTGCAGACTGCGGACGCGCTCTACCTCAGCGCCCTGAACACCGCGCGAAGCCGGCACCCGGAGCTCGTTGACTTCGCCCTCCAGCACACCGGCAAGCACCTCATGGAGCGCGGCGACCTCATGGGCGCCCAGGCCCGTCTCCAAGAAGCGCTGCGGCTGCGGATCGCCAAGGAGGACGCCGGGCTGATCGAGTCCACGCAGGCCGCACTCGACCGGGTCGAGCTGTTGATCGGCCGGCCCGACGCATCGGCGGCAGGCGGTGCGGTGCCGCGCGAGTGGAGCGGTCAGTGGACCTCATGGCTCCAGTCCCGTACCACGGCCCGGACGCCGGCCCGGTGGGCAGAGGACTTCCCCGACCTCCGGGACGCTGTGCGTGGGCTCACCGCACAGCAGCGCGTGCACCCGTGCCACCTGCGGGATCAGTCGTTCCCCGCCGAGCTGATCGCCGCCATGGCGGAGGAGGCCGAGAAGGCTGTCGCGGCTGACGGATACCTCCACAACGGCAAGTGGAACGCGGCCGTCGGTGACGCCGCGACCCGCTTCGCCACACAGATCGATCTCGCCGCAGTCGTGGCACGGTCCACCGGTCTGGAGGTCGCGCAGCCGCACGCCGCCGTCTACATCGCCTACCTGGAGGAAGAGCAGTTCCTCGACTTCCACGTGGACGAGTCCGGCTTCGGTGAGGCCAACCTGATCCTCTGCCTCAAGCACGAGCGCCCCACCGGCCGGTCCAAGGTCAGCACTACCGTGTTCATCAAGGCCGACGGCTACCTCGAGTGCGATCTCGCCGCAGGTGACTGCGTCGTGTTCGACGGCGCGCTCACTCCTCACGGCCGAACGCCGCTCAGTGCCGGAGAGAGCGTCACCCTCATCAGCTTCGGGTTCCGCGCGCGCGATCAGGCTCCGCGCACGCTCCCTAACCTCCCGCCGGCCCCCAAGTAGGGAACGTACTCGGTCGATCCCAAGCCCCTTCCCGCCACCCGCCAGGGCGCTGAGGAACGGCCCCCGAGTAGAGTCCGTTACCACTTCACCCTCCCCGGCACCTGGTGACCAACTGGGCCGCCAACAGCGCGGCAAACCCGGCTACTTGCCGGCAGGCGTCGCGCAGCGCTTCCAGATCGTCGCGTGATGCGGTTGGGTGGCTACAGTCGTCGTCATGAGCGACTCCCAGGCCCCCGAGGTCGTGGCCCAGCCCCGTACCGCCGCCGGCGTGCTCTTCTTCGACGAGGATGACCGCGTCCTCCTCGTGAAGCCGACCTACAAGCCGGGCTGGGAGATCCCGGGCGGTTACCTGCACGCCGGTGAGACCCCGAGCGAGGGCGCGGCCCGCGAGGTCAAGGAAGAACTCGGCATCACCCCGCCGATCGGTCGCCTGCTCGTCGCCGACTGGGCACCCCACTCCACCGAGGGCGACAAGCTCCTCTTCGTCTTCGACGGTGGCGTCCTCTCCGCCGACGAGCTCGACAGCATCACCGTCGACCAGGTGGAGATCGGCGAGTACGCCTTCCACGCCACCGACCAGCTCGACGAAGTCCTCATCCCGCGCCTCGCCCGCCGTGTCCGGGCCGCGTGCCTGGCGAGGGCGCGGTCCGCGACCGTCTATCTGGAGCACGGCGTGCCCTGCCCGTAGACCCGTGACCTCCCGCCCCGCGGGGAAGCGGAGAGCCCCGCCCCCATCGTGGTGGGGAGCGGGGCTCTGTGTACCGCCGAACCGTTACGGCTTGGTGAGCGTCGGGTCGTCCGTCGGGGGCTTCGGCTGGGGGATGGGCTCGGTGGCGCGGTAGCGGGGGGAGGTGGGGTCGGAGAGGGCGGAGGGCGGGGAGGGCTCCGCCGCGGTGATCGAGACGCCGGTGGCGACGGCGGCGGCCTCCTCCTTGACCTTGATACCGGCCAGGTCGAAGGTCGTCTTGAGGCGCTGGCGCAGTGCCCGGGAGATCAGGGGGGCCTTGCCCGGGGCCGTGCGGGCCTCGATCCGGACCACCACCGAGTCGGCCGCCACCGACTCGACGCCGAGGATCGAGACCGGCGCCCAGACCAGTTCGTCGTACGGCGCCTCCTTGGACAGCGCCTCGGCGGTCTCCTGGATGAGGTCCTCGACCCGCTGGAGGTCCTCCTTGTACCCGACCTGCACGTCCACCGAGGCGGTCGCCCAGCCCTGGCTCATGTTGGCGATCCGCTTCACCTCGCCGTTGCGGATGTACCAGATCTCGCCGTTGGCCCCGCGCAGCTTGGTGACCCGCAGGCCGACCTCCAGCACGGTGCCGGTGGCCACCCCGGTGTCGATCTCGTCGCCGACGCCGTACTGGTCCTCCATGATCATGAAGACCCCGGAGAGGAAGTCCGTGACGAGGTTGCGGGCGCCGAAACCGATCGCCACACCGGCCACACCGGCGCTCGCCAGCAGCGGCGCCAGGTTCATCCCGAGCGCGGAGAGCACCATCAGCGCGGCCGTGCCCAGGATGGTGAAGGAGGCCAGGCTGCGCAGCACCGAGCCGATCGCCTCCGAGCGCTGCTGCCGCCGCTCCGGGTTGACCACCCCGTGGTTGGCCAGCAGCCCGCCGAACCGGCTCTCCTCCCGGTGCTGGTCGTGGCTGCGCGTCATCCGCGCTATCAGCTGGGTGACCAGTTTGTTCACCACGGCCCGCAGCACCAGGGCCAGCACGATGATGAGGACGATCCGGAGGCCGCCGGCCAGCCAGCTCTGCCAGTGGGTGTCGAACCAGCTGGCCGCCTGCTTGGTGGTGTCGGTGACCTCCTGCGCGCTGGTGGGGATGCGCAGGTCCGGCAGTTGCGGTGTGGTGGCGGAGGGGGCCGGCGTCGGGGTGGAGAGCGTCGAGGACGCGTCGGTCGGACCGGTGGCGCCGGAGCGGAACACGTGCGGGACCTACCTTCCTTGCTGGGGGCGTGACCCGGTCCCGCGCCGCACGAGCGGCCCGCGGACCGTGCGGGCCAGCCTATCCGGCACCGAACACCAGCCCGGACACACCGGTGGGCGTGCGGCCCGTCCCGGACGCCCCGTCAACGCCCCGGTGCGCTCCCCGGCCCGCGCGGCCCGCACCGCCCCGGCACCGTCCCCCCACCACCCCCGCACCACCGGTCCCACCACCCCCGAACGGCCGCGCCCCCGCCCGCCGTACGGCCCCGGGGCTGCTCCGACCGGCCGAGCCGCACCTCCCCGGCGGTCCGCCGCGCCGGGCCCGGCGGCGCGGGGGTGCAAGTGGACCTTCCCCAGGGCATACCGGGTACTACGGGGTATGACGGAGACCACACCCGGAGTTCACGTCAGGTCCGTTACATAGGAGTGGTGGCGCCGTACGAAGGCGTAAGGCGACACTGGGGGAGATCACGCACTCGTTGCGCGATCCAACCGCTCGTCCCGGCGCGAGCCACGCGCCGCAGGCGTCCAAGGAGGCATCCGTGCCGCATGTCCTGGTCCTCAACGCGTCCTACGAGCCACTCGGCGTCGTATCGATGCGCCGCGCACTCATCCTGGTCCTCAACCACAAGGCGGTCAGCCTGGAGGACTCGGGAGTCACTCTGCACAGCGCCACCAGCGCCCTTCCGGCGCCGTCCGTCGTCCGCCTGACCCGCTTCGTGCGGGTCCCGTTCTGCGGGCCCGTCCCGCTCACCCGCCGGGCGCTGTTCGCCCGGGACCACGGCCGCTGCGTCTACTGCGGGGCCGCCGCAACCAGCGTCGACCACGTCATCCCGCGCAGTCGGGGCGGCCAGCACCGGTGGGACAACGTGGTGGCGGCCTGCCGCCGCTGCAACCACACCAAGGCCGACCGCCACCTGACCGAGCTCGGCTGGCGGATGAAACGCCCGCCCGCACCGCCCAGCGGCCTCGCCTGGCGGATCATCGGCACCGGGATCAAGGACCCGCGCTGGCGGCCCTACCTGGAGCCGTACGGCGGCGGCGACCAACTGCGCGCCCCGCAGTGGGGCGAGTACGAGCACCACGACCATACGGAGCCGAACCACTCCGTCCCGATCGGCCGGGCGCACGTCGCCCACCCCGCCCCCGTCCGCCGCGGCGAGCAGCCCGAACCGCTCTCCGCCTGACCCCAGCACCACAAGGGCCCGCCCGTCACACCGTCGGTACGCGCCTCATGGGCCGCCGCGCCCCCCGCGAAGGGGAGCCCGGCGGCCCGCCGCGTTCACTGCTTGGGCGGCACCGCCGGCGTGCCGGGCTGCGTCCCCGGCTGGCCCGCCGGGGCCACCGGCGGGGTCGGCGGCTGCGGCGGAGCGGCCGGCGCCGTGACGGCGTAGAGCTCGATCCCGTACAGCGAGTAGCCGAACTTGGTGGCCCGCGCCACGCCCTGCATCCGTACGTACCGGACGTTCGAGGCGTCGAAGCGCACCGTCTCGTCCCCGCCCTTGCCGTTGTCGACCGTCGCGGCGTCCGTCCAGCTGCTGCCGTCCGAGGAGACCTGGATCTTGTACGAGGAGGCGTACGCGGACTGCCAGTGCAGCGTCGCCGCGCCCAGGTGGACGGCCTGCGGCAGCGCCAGCTGCACCCAGGCGTCGTCCTTGGCCGGCGAGGACCAGCGGGTCTTCGGGTCGCCGTCGGCGACCGCCGCGGCCGGGAAGTTCGGGGTCTCGTCGCCCGAGGAGGAGGCCTGGGAGCCGGGCGCCAGGTCCGGCCCGCCGGTCGGCGGCACCACGTGGACCTGCAGCACCTGCTTCACGGTGGTGCCGCCCGCCACGTAGGACACCGGCACCTGGTACGTCCCGGAGGGCGTGCCCGGTACGGCGGTGACCAGCAGCGGCACGCCCACCCGGCCGCCGCGCGGCACGGTGACCGGCCCGGCCGGGGTGACGGTGAGCCCCTTGGCGGCGGCCGGCACCTCGACCCGCAGTTCGCCGGTGGTGCCCTCGGGGCGGCCGGCCTCCACGGTGGCCTGGGTCCTCGCGGGCGAGGCCGCGCCGGTGACCACGTCCAGGGCCGGGTCGGCGAGGCTCAGCCGGGCCGCCGGGATGTCCGCGTACCAGGGGATGACCTGGTTGACCACCGGCGGGTCGCCGCCGGGCTTCCAGGTGATCCGGAACGCGTCGGCGACCTGCCCGCCGGCCGGCAGCTCGTTGTAGCCGGGCTGGATGACGCCGATGTCCGTCCAGCCGCCGTCGGCCCGGCGCACCGCGACGGTGGCGCTGGCGTGCACGGTGGGGTCGGTGAGCACGGTCAGCCGGTCCAGCGGGCGGGCCGCGCCGAGCTCGACGGTGAGCGGCTCGTCCTGCGCGGTGGGCGCCTTGGCGGCGCGGTACGCGGTGTCCGGGTTGCCGTCCAGGACGGCGGCGGCCGAGGAGCCGGGCAGCGCGGCGGGGCCGCCGGTGACGCTGGCCGGGGACTCGTCGGGGGCGGTGACGGTGAACTCGCGCACCGCGACGGCGGTCTTCTGGGCGGCGGTGGCCCGCAGCCGTACGGCCCGCACCACGGTGCCGGGCGGCAGCTGGGCGCTGACCGTCTTCTGGTTCTTCACCACGGCGAGCTGCTGCCAGCCGCCCGCGCCGGTGCTGTACTCCAGCACGCCGTCGCGGATGTAGTCGTCCACGGCGGTGCGGGCGTCGGAGCCGTTGCCCCAGCCGCCCATCAGCACGGTGACGCCGCTGATCGGCCGCCCGGCGCCGAGGTCGACGCCGACGGAGTCGCCGGGCTGCGGGGGAGCGGAGCTCCAGTAGAAGGTGTCGGCCTGGCCGTCGGTCATCAGCGCGGGCAGGTGGTCCTGTGCGGTGCCCATGCTGGTGGTGGGGGTGACCCCGCCGCTGACCACGCCCGACCAGTTGTCGGCGGCGCGCACGGCCCGGTCCAGGAAGGGCGCGAGCACCCCCGCGCCGATGGTCGCCGGGGCCTGGGCGAGCTGGGCGCGCAGCCGGTTGAGCTGCACCCGGGCCTTCCAGGCCGCCGCGCCGTCGCCGCCGTGCTGGGCCAGCAGCATGTCGAGGGCGGCCTGCCCGGCCAGCCCGTAGTCGCGCAGCGGGCCGAGCCAGGGGCCGGCCTCGGCGGCCAGCTGGGCGGTGGCGTCGGTGCCGGCCAGGGTCTGCCGGGCGCCGGCCATGGCGGTGAAGGCGTCCCGCAGCGGGCCCGCGGCCGCTATCAGCTTGGCGAGGTCCGGGGTGGCGCCGGAGGTGGGTTCGGCGTTGGCCCAGAACTGGTCGAGCAGCGGCTGGAGGTAGCCGGACTCCTGCTTGGCCAGCGGGGAGGAGGTGCTGTTGCCGGCCAGCGCCTGGACGGCGGCCAGGGCCGAGCCGGCGGGGGTGGCGTTGGCGCCGGTCGGCCCGGCCAGCGAGCGCACGGCCGCCTGCCAGGAGTCCTCGGGCTTGTAGCCGGTCGGGTTCCAGGCGAAGTCGCCGGCCGTGGCGAGGGCTATCCGGGAGGCCACCGGCTGCTGCATGGCGCCGGTCAGCAGCACCGCGGAGCGGGTCGCCACCTCGGGTTCGCGGCCGGTGTAGGCGCCGAGGAAGAGCCGGTCCGGGCTGGCGTCGTTGACCGGGTAGTTGTCCATGGTGACCAGCGGGTGCCCGTACAGGCTGCCGGTGTCGGAGGCCTGGGCGCCGGTGATCTTCTCCGGGATCGCCCCGCCGCCGCTCCAGGCGACCTGCACGCCGCCGGGCAGCGCGTCGGCCAGGGCCTTGCGGTAGGGCGTGGAGCCCTGCTTGTGGTACTCGGTGGGGACGATCGACAGCGGCGCCAGCCCCGGGTTCCTGGCGACCAGCCGGTCCTGGACCTTCTTGACCAGCGCGGCCTGCGCCTTGGCGGCGGCGGCCGGGCCGCGGCCGTACTCGTCCTGGTCGTCGTCGCAGTGCCACTCGTCGTAGCTGACGTCCAGGAACTGCAGCTGGAACGCGGTGAAGCCGAGCTTGCGCAGCCCGTCCAGCTTGGCGACCAGGGCGTCGACGTCCTTGCCGGAACTGAAGCAGAGGGACTGCCCGGGGTCGATCGCGTAGCCGAGGGTGACGTGGTTCTGCCGGGCCCGGTCGCCGAGTTCGCGCAGCTCGGACTGCTGGTCGGCGGGGTAGGCGTCGCGCCAGCGGCTGAGCCGGAACGGGTCGTCGCCCGGGGCGTAGAGGTAGAAGTTCTGCTTGGAGCGGCCCAGGAAGTCCACCTGGTCGAGCCGCTGCTGGGCGGTCCACGGGGTGCCGTAGAAGGCCTCCGCGGTGCCGCGCACCGGCGCGCCGCTGGGCCAGTCCCGCAGGGTGATGCCGGGCAGGCCGAGCCCGGCCGCGCCCGGCCCCTGGCCCTGACCCGCGGGTACGGCGGCGAGCAGCTGGCGCAGGCTCTGCGCGGCGTAGAAGGTGCCGGTCGGGTCGGCGCCCGCGAGCACCACCGCGCCGTACGTGCCGCCGCCCTGGGCGGGCAGCTGGCCGGCGGACAGCACGTAGCCGCCGGGCGGCATGCCCGCGGTGGACGGCGCGCCGCCGTCCTTGCCGCCGGCCGCGGCCGCGAGCTGGCGCAGCGTCCGGTCGGCCTCGCCCTCGGCGCCCTCGGCGGGCCCACCGATGTACACCACCAGCGAGCCGGCGGCGGGGGTGCCGCCGTCGGCCTGGGGGGTCAGCACGGTGGCCCCGGCGACGGTCAGCACCTCGCGGACGGCGTCCACCGCGCCCCGGTCCACCTTGGGCGCGGTCACCAGCGTCACGGCGGTCGGCACGGTGACGGCCCGTCCGGCCGCGATCTGCTCCTGCGGGTGCGGGAACACCTGGGGGTTCGTCACGCTGCCCAGCGGCGTCTGGGGCGCGGTGCTCACCACGTCCGGCCCGGGGCCCGCCGCGTACGCCACCGAGGGCATCGGCCCGGCCAGCAGCCCGCCGACCACCGCCGCAGTCACCACCCCGGCCGCGATCTGCAGGGTCCGCCGCCCCGGCCGCCCGGCCGCGCGCTCCGCCCGCACCGACGCCAGCAGCGGCTCCGTCCCCTTGAGGTCGGCGATCAGCCGGTCGGCGGTCCGCGGCACCAGCTGACGGCACGTCCGCGCCGTCGCCCGCCGGGCCGCCAGCGCCGTCGGATGGTCCAGCACCTCGCGCAGCACCGGACTCTGCTCCAACTGCTGACGCAGCCGCCGCCCGGCCACCACGGACACACGGGCTTGCACAGGGGCCTCCTCGCCAGGCCTGGACCACAATGCGAGCAACCCCACCAGCTACCCGAACCGGTGTCAACGTCACCGACTGGTATGACGGCTTTGTCATGGTTCATCCACCTGTCGGCCCTGCCCCTGACAACACTTCGGGCCCGCCCCGCCAGGTGGCGGAACGGGCCCGAAGCGCGTGCTCAGGGGTACTGCGGTGTCAGGGCGATGCGTCAGGAACGCGGGGGCGCGGGCAGCGCAGCCGTCCGCAGGTTCGGCACGAACCACTGGTGGTTGGGACCGAGCTGGTCCATCTGGCAGTCCCAGAGCTGGAGCCTCGTGCCGTTGTCCGTGTGCCCGCCCGGCAGGTCGAGGCAGCGGCCGGAGGCCGGGTGGTACAGCACCTCGTTCGCGAGCGGGATCCACTTCTGCGCGGCCGTGCCGTCACAGGTGCGGTACTCCATCTGCGCGCCGTTGCCCGTGCCGGCGTTCGCCGGGGCCATGCACCCGTTCAGGACCCGGACGGTGCCGTCGCCGCCCAGCGAGAACTGCTGGGCGCTGCTCCCGTTGCAGTCGTACAGCTGGATCGCCGTCCCGTTGGCGGCCGCACCACCGTTGAGGTCCACGCACTTGTTGCCGTCGACGCGCGAGCGGACGACGCTCGCGGCGCCCGGCGCGCTGGGCGCCACCGCGAACGGGTAGACCGCGGTGGAGCTGATGCTCCCGTCGAAGCTGTCGGTCGGCTTGGACTGGTACTTGTACCGGCCCAGCACGAACGGTCCCGAGGGCGGCGTGCTGGTGCTCGCCCGGTGGTAGCCGGTCGTGGCGAGCACGCCGTCCACGTACAGCGACATCGCGCCGGTGTCCGCGTTGTAGGAGGCGGTGAGCCGGGTCCACACGCCGGGCCGGAAGTAGGCGGAGGCGTTCCTGGTGTCCGTGAAGTCGTACGACCAGGTGTCGTCGTCGCTGACGGAGAGAGCGAACGCCCAGAAGCCGTACTTGGCGTCGGCGTACAGGATGAAGTTGCTGCTGTGCGCGGCGTCCTGGCTGGCGACGATACCGCCCTTCGGGCCGGTCTTGGCCCAGGTGGAGACCGTGAAGCTCTTGCGGGCGTCCACCACCGGGCGCGACATCGTGACGGTGGAGCCGGCCCCGGGGCTGAAGGCGCCCACGGTGGCGGCACGGCCGTCCACGGTGTCCTGGACCCAACTCACGCCCGCGGCCGTGCCGTCGGCCTTCTTCTGGCCGTCCTTGACGGTGTTGCCGCCGTCGGGCGCGGCCAGCCAGTTGCCGATCGGGCGGTTGAGGTTGCCGAGCACGACCGGCGTGGCCTCCAGGCCGGTCACCGTCGGACCGCTGTTGACGTCCGGCGCCTTGGTGCCGACGCCCGCCCAGGCCACCAACTGGTTGTTGGTGTCGACGGCCCAGAGGTCCGGGACGCCGTCACCCGTCACGTCGCCGTTGGAGCCGACCTTCGGGTAGAGCTTGGCGTCGACGCCGTTGGCCAGCCAGCCCTTGGTGGGATCGGCGAAGGCCGAGGCGTCGAAGGCGCCCTGGGCGCTGCCCTTGGCCAACTGGTAGGCGTGGATGGTGCCGTCGAACTTCGAACGGCCCCAGACGGTGGGGATGTTGGTGCCCTTGGTCGGGCCGGGGGTGATCAGGTCGTAGGAGTCCCAGGCCTGGCTCTGGGAGAGCAGGATGGCGGGGCCGTCGAGCTGCTTGACGTTGTACGACAGGTTGAGCCACAGCCGGCTCTTCTCGACGAACAACAGGGAGGAACGGGGCAGGCCGACCGTGGAGGTGCCCGGCCTGTCGGGCGTGTCGCCGTAGGGGGAACCGAACGCGGCGATCTGGGTCACCGCGGACCAGTCGCCGCCGTTGCCGTTGGCCGCGCAGTCGATCGGCGTGCCGTCCGGCAGGGCGCAGGTCCGGCTCTTGGCCAGGGTGGTCGCCGCCTGACCGTCGAGGTGTCCGGCGATGTCGTCATTCGGGTAGAGGGAGAGGAACGGGCTGCCGGGAGCGTGGGCGACCAGGTCGTCCACGTTCCGATCGCTGAACGAACCCCGGTGGGTGATCTGGGCCGTGCTCCAGTCCTGGTTGTCGGCCGCTCCCGGCGCCGAGGCCGGCTTGGTGTTCGGGGCCGCGTACGGGTCGGCGTTCGCGCCGACCAGGCGGAGCGAGCCGGTGCCGTCCGGCAGCAGGACGTCGGCCTTGCGGTCGCCGTCGACGTCGCCCATGACCGGGTCGCCGGCGGCCGGGTTGCTCGGCACGAAGTAGGTGTAGGCGACCGGCTGCGACATGTTGCCGGCGTTGTCCTGGGTCTGCAGGTACAGGAAGTTGGTCCCCCAGTGCCAGGGGGTGTACTTCAACTGGAAGCTGCCGTTGCCGTCCATCTTGACGATGTTGCCGCCGTCGTTGCAGCCCCACCCGGTGGCCGCGGCCTGGATCGGGTCGGTGGTCCAGCGGGCGCAGGCCAGACCGGAGGAGCGGCCGCCGCCGGCCGGGGCCGGGTCGGTGCCGGTGAGGGTGAAGGCGCCCTCCTGGCCGACGAGCTTGGGGTGCCCGCCCAGGGTGCCGGACTCGGGGAAGTCGGTGGAGGTGATGCGGGCGGTCGGCGGGGTGCGGTCGATGCGCAGGAAGCACATCGCGGTGTTGCCGCTGTCGAGCGTGCCGTCGCCGGTGTGGGCGAACCAGCCGTACTGGTGACCGTCGATCAGCGAGCCGACGCTCACGTTCCGGCGGCCCGAACTGGCGGCCCAGCCGGTCTCGTAGATCTTCGACGAGCCGTTGTCGTCGTCGTCCCAGATCTTGAAGGTGGTCCAGAGCTGCTCACCGGTCGGCGACCAGGTGTCGGCGGCCAGGTTGATGTCGGTGTTGATCCCGACCCACCCGGGGTTCTCCCAGGGGTTCGTGGTGCCGGGGGTCTGGCACTGGTTGTACGCCGCGTCGCGGGCGAAGCCCGGCGTGGGGCTGGTGCCCGGGCTGCCGACGTGCGGGGCGAAGTCGTAGGTGACGACGATGTGCGGGTTGTTGGCGAACCGCTCCCGGAAGAACTTGTTGCCCTCGTCGTCGGGAGCGAACAGGAAGGTCCAGCCGCCCCAGTGCTCGCGCGCGGCCTGGGCCATCTGGCCGGTGACGTCGTACTCGACGCCGCCCTCGCCCTTGATCCAGTTCGTCAGGACCTTGGAGCAGTTCCCGAGTTCGGGGCAGGGCTGGGCGTTCCAGGTCGTCCACTGGTTGATCGGGTTGCTGGTGCCCGCGCCGGTCGAGTACAGGCCCATCGGCGACGGGGTCGAGGGGCTGGACGAGGCCGCCACGGTGGCGTAGAGCTTGGCGCTCTGCACGGCCGAGTCCCAGAAGACCGAGTTCAGGCCGACCTGGAAGTAGGCCCGCTCCCTGCCCTCCTTCGTGCAGCGGTTGTTGGTGTCGATGTAGCCGCAGTACCCCGCGGCGGGCTTGTCCTGGCCGTACTGGGTGCCGTTGTACTCGCGGTTGTCCGGGTAGGCCCACTGCACCTGGGCCCAGGCCTGGGCGCCGTTGTCGACGCTGGGGTTCCAGCCCGGGTCGATGAACCACGGGCCGGTGCCCTGCCCGAGGACCGAAGCGTCGGGTACCAGGTCGATGCCGCCACCGCTGACGGTGGTGGCGATCGGCGCGGTCTTCGCGGCGGGCCCCGGTGCCTTGCTGCTGGAGCCGGGAACGGCCGGGGCGTCCTCCGCCGAGGGCGCGGCCGCGAGCTTGCTCCGGGTCTTCGACTGGGCCGCGGCGGGCGCGCCGGTGGCCGTGCCGGAGTCCCACAGGACCGGGACGGGAGCGGTGAAACGGGCCTTGCCGGCTGCGTCCTCGGCCGTCAGGTTGCCGTTGGCGTCCGCCTTGACGGTCAGGCCGTCGGTGACGGTGTCGAGGTGCAGCTTCGTGATCCTCGGGTCCGTCGCCGCCTTGGCGCTGCGCACGATCAGGACCTGCCGCCAGCCGCCGGCGGTGGTGGCGCTCACCTCCAGGTCGACGTCCGGCAGGACGGAGCGGTAGAGCGCGCTGTCGCCGCCGATTTCGGGCTTCGGCAGGTCGAACGGTGCCTTGACCGACAGCTTCCTGCCGTCCGCCGTCGTCATGGTGGCGAGGGGACCGCTGCCGCCGCCGGAGAAGGTGAGCGCGGAGGGGACGGCAGCCGGGGCGAGCGTCCCGTCCGGGTTGGTGCGGAGCGTCGCGTCCACCGGTCGCCAGCTGCCGTCGGCGTTCTTGACCCGCTCCACCACCGGGGTGGAGTCGGTGGCCAGGGTGCCGTCCGGGTTGGCGGTGGTCCGGCTGCTGCCCGTGGTCAACGCGTCGACGACGGTGGGCTTTCCGGTGCTCTTCGCCGTCGCCTGGGCCGCGCGGACCGCGGCGACCTGCGCCGCCCGGGGGTCGGAGCCGTTCTTGGCGGGCGGGGTCGGTGTTGTCGGCCAGGAGGGGTCGGCGGGGCCGTGGTTGCGGTCGGCCGGGGCGGCGGCCGCGACGGTCGGTACGGCCAGCAGACCCGCGCCGAGGGAGAGTGCGGCGGTGCAGGCGAGCGGGAGCAGGGCGGCGCCGAATGTCCGCTTTCTCACTGTTCGTCGACGAATTGCAGAAGAGGGAGGTTGTGGCCTCGACATGAAGTCCCCGTCGTGGAAGAAGGTGTGAGCAGAGGTCAGCCGCACGCTGCCTTCACAGTTGCTCCGCCGTCAAAGCTTTTTGTCGACAGGTCGTCCGAGTTGTCGGACTGTTGCCACATTGCTCTCCGTGTGACCCTCATCACGCGATGAGATTTTAAGCTTTCCCTACCTTGGGTCGGTCGTATGCACCTAAGGTGCCGGGGGCCTGGGCCGTTGGGGACGGTCCGCCTAAAGGCTTGGCAATCTGTGGGGGAGTCAGGTGTCGCGTCGTTTCCGTCTGTTTACCCGAACACGCAGTTCACAGCTGGCCACGGCCGCCGCTCTGGCCGTGTGCATGTCGGTGGTCACGCTTCCGTCGGTCCAGGCGGTCGCCAAGGCCGCCAGTCCGCCCGAGGTCTGGGTACCGCCGAACACACCGGTGCCCGACGTCCGCCCGGTGAAGGGCGCGAACGGCAAGCCCGCGGGGCACACGCCCGACCCGGGCAAGAAGTGGTCGCCACCGGCGGACTCCAGTCCACCCTCGGGGAGAGCGACCGCCGTGCTCGGCGGCGCCGCGGTCGCCGGCAAGGCCGCCATGGCGCCGGCCGCCGCCGACGCCTCGCCGACCGCCCTGCCCTCCCAGCCGGTCCGGGCGGGCTCGCTGCCGGTCTGGATCGCACCCGTCGCGGGTGCCGGGACCGCCGCCAGGACCGCCAAGACCGCTGGGTCCGCGGCTCCGGCGAACGACGCCCCGGCCGCCGCACCCACCGTCCAGGTCGACCTGGCGGACCAGGGCCGGACCAAGGCCGCAGGCGTCAACGGCGCCCTGCTCGCCGTCACCGACACCGGCGAGGGCGGCCGGGCCGACCGGGTGCAGATCGGGATCGACGTCGAGTCCTGGGCGAAGAACGCGGGCGCCAACTGGGGCTCCCGCGCCCGGATCGTCCAGCTGCCCGGGTGCGCGCTGACCACCCCCGGTGCCGCCGGCTGCACCACCCGTACCCCGGTCCGGTCGCAGCGTGACGAGGCCACCGGCCGGTTGACGGTCGAGGTCGACGTTCCGCAGGCGACCGCCACCAAGTCCTCCGTCGCCAAGTCCTTCTCCGCCGGGGCGTTCGACAGCCCGGCGGCCGGTTCCTCCTCGGGCGTCGCGCTCGCCGTCGAGGCGGACGCCAAGGGCAGCGGCGGTGACTTCACCGCCTCGCCGATCACCCCGTCCGCCTCCTGGCAGGCCGGTGCGAACGCGGGCAACTTCACCTACGGCTACACCGTCGAGCTGCCCTCCGCGCTGGCGGGTGCGGCGCCCGCGGTCTCGCTGGGTTACGACTCCTCCGCCGTGGACGGCAGGACCGCCTCCACCAACGCCCAGCCGTCCTGGATCGGTGACGGCTGGGAGTGGCACCCGGGGTCCATCGTCCGCGGCTACAAGAGCTGCAAGGACGCCGGGGTCGAAGGCTCCGGCGACCAGTGCTGGGGCGGTGACCTGCTCCAGCTCTCGCTCGCGGGCCACGCGGGCCAGCTGGTCAAGGACGACAAGTCCTGCGAGTGGCACCTCCAGGGCGAGGACGGCACCAAGGTCGAGCGGCTGACCGGCCAGAGCAACGGCGCCTGGAACGGCGAGGCCTGGCGGATCACCACCGGCGACGGCACCCAGTACTACTTCGGCGCCAACCACCTTCCCGGCGGCGACGGCAGCGACCAGGCCAGCAACTCGGTCTCCACCGTGCCGATCTACTGGCCCGGCGGCCAGGACCCGTGCCTCAAGGACGGCTCCCCGGCCACCAAGACCTGGAACCAGATGGGCTGGCAGTGGTCGCTGGACTACGTCGTCGACCCGCACCAGAACCTGATCACCTACCGGTACGACCAGGAGCAGAACTACTACGTCCAGGGCGGCGGCCAGAACAACGGCAACGGCCCCCGGACCCAGTACCAGCGCGCCAGCTACCCGACCTGGGTAGGCTACGGCCAGCGCCTGCCCGACCAGATCGCGGCCAAGGGCAAGGCCAACCCGGCCGCCCAGGTGTGGTTCCGCACCGCGGAGCGCTGCCTGCCGGACAGCGCCTTCTCCTGTGACCCGTCCCAGCGGAACAAGGCCAACGCCAAGCACTGGCCGGACACCCCGATCGACCAGAACTGCGACGCGACCGGTGACTGCACCGTCTCCTCGCCCACCTTCTGGACCACCAAGCGGCTCACCAAGATCGACACCGAGGTGTGGACCGGCAGCTCCTACCGCCCGGTCGACTCCTTCGCCCTCAACCAGTCCTTCCAGGACCCGGGCGACGGCACCTCGCCGTCGCTGTGGCTCGACTCCGTCCAGCACACCGGCAGCAACAACCGCACGCCCATCACCCTGCCCGCGGTGTCCTTCCAGCCGCTGCAGATCGCCAACCGGGTCAAGGGCAAGATCGTCCGCCCGGACGGCACCTCGGCCTCGATCGAGCCGTACAACCGCCCGCGCATCCAGAAGATCACCACCGAGACCGGCGGCCTGATCAACGTCGTCTACCGCCCCGCCGAGTGCTCCCGCGAAGCCGGCGGCACGATGCCGACGTCCGAGGACAGCAACACGCTGGCCTGCATGCCGGTCAAGTGGTACCTGCCCGGCCAGAGCGACCCGGACCCGGTCAACGACTGGTTCAACAAGATCATCGTGCAGTCGGTGACCCAGGAGGACGCGGTCGCCGGCGGCAACCCGATCGTCGTCACAAACTACGTCTACGGCGGCGGCGCGGCCTGGCACCGCAACGACTCCGAGATGCCCAACCCCAAGGCCCGCACCTGGGACCAGTTCCGCGGCTACGCGACGGTCACCACCCTCGCCGGTAGCGGCAGCGACGTCGAGGCGCCGCGTACCAAGTCGGTGGCCACCTTCCTCCGCGGTATGGACGGCGACGTCCTCGCCAACGGATCCACCCGCCAGGTGACCGTCACGGACGTCAACGGCGGAACGATCAAGGACGAGAACGTCCTGGCCGGCTACATCCGAGACTCCGCCAACTACAACGGCGAGAACGGCGAACTCCTCTCCACCACGGTCTCCGACCCGTGGATCGGACCGATCACGGCCACCCGCAGCCAGTCCGGCGGGATGCCCGCGATCACCGCCCGGGCCGTCAACTCCCTCAAGGTGACCAACCGGGAGAAGCTGGCGAACGGTTGGCGTACCAGCGAGCGCTCCACCAGCTACGACTCGACTCCGTTCGCCCGTCCGCTGACGGTCTACGACAACGGGGACCTGGCCCACCCCGAGCAACTGCTCTGCACCTCCTTCGAGTACGCCACCCGTCCCGGCGGTACCGCCACGCAGCTGGCCTCGCACACCCTCGTCCTCAAGGGCGCCTGTGGGCAGGCGGCGAACAAGGACAACACGGTCTCCGACACCCGCGCGTACTTCGACGGCCTGCCGCTCGGCCAGGCCGGCGACAAGTCGGAGCAGACCTCGACCGAGGTCCTGGAGCGGTACGACGGCAACGGTCAGCCGGTGTACCGGGCGACCGGCCGGGCGAGCTTCGACGTCTACGGCCGCGTCATCAGCACCGTCGACCCGACCCGCACCGACGCCACCCATGCCACCGGCGCCGAGACGAAGACCGCCTACTCCCCGGCCACCGGCCAGCTGCCGACCCAGATCACCCACACCAACCCGGTGGGCTGGCAGACCTTCAGCACGCTGGACGTCGGGCGCGGCTCGCCGCTGAAGATCAAGGACGAGAACGGCCGGATCAGCGAGCAGGACTTCGACGCCCTCGGCCGAGCGGTCGCGGCCTGGAGCCCGGGCAACGACCGGACCAAGAACCCGGACCGCCCGAACCGCAAGTTCTCCTACGCGGTCAACGGCACCAACGCACCCTCGCAGGTGCTCAGCCAGGCGCTGATGGGCAGCCTGAAGCTCTACACCTCCAGCTACACCATCTACGACGGCCTCGGTCGCGTCCGGCAGACCCAGGCGACCCCGCCCTCGGGCGCCACCGGTCGCATGATCACCGACGCGCTGTTCGACTCGCAAGGCCGACAGACTAAGACCAGCGCCGCCTACTACAACGACCAGGCCCAGCCCGGCGGACAGCTCTTCCTGCCCAACGGCGGAGTGCAGCCGGACAGCAAGATCCCGGCCCAGACCGTCCAGAAGTTCGACGGCATGGGCCGGACCGTCGACTCGATCTTCCAGTCGTACGGCGTCGAGCAGTGGCGCACCCACACCGACTTCGTCGGCGCCGACGAAGTCCGGGTCACCCCGCCGGCCGGCGGCTTCGCCAGCGCGACCGTGTCGGACGCCCGCGGCAACACCGTGGCGCTGCGCCAGTACAAGTCCAACACCCCGACCGGCGCGTACGACGAGACCACCTACGGCTACTCGCCGGAGGGCAAGGAGCTCTGGCGCAAGGACGCGGCGGGCAACACCTGGTCGTACGAGTACGACCTGCTCGGCCGCCCGGTGAAGACCACCGACCCCGACGCGGGCACCGGAACCACCTCCTACGACGACAGCAACAGCCTGGTCACCGCCACGGACTCGCGGGGCAAGAGTGCGACCACCGTCACCGACCTGCTAGGCCGTACCACCGCGGCCTACGAGGGCGGAGCGGTCGACCCGGCCAAGCAGGTCGCCGGTTGGACGTACGACAACCTCGCCCTGGGCAAGCCGACCTCCACCACCCGCTACGTCGGCGGCGTGAACGGCGCCGCCTACAAGTCGGAGATCACCGGCTACGACATCGGCTACCGCGAACTCGGCGCCAAGACCACCATCCCGGCGGTCGAGGGCGGCCTGGGCGGGGTCTACCAGACCGACAACACCTACGACGAGGGCGGTCGCCTGTCGGCCACGGTCCTTCCGGCCGTGGCCGGGATGGGCCGGGAGAGGCTGAAGTTCGCCCCCGACGACGTCGGCAACTTCGGTGCCCTGTCCGGTGCCTTCGGCAATGCCCAGCCCAAGACCTATGTGGCCGACGTCCGTTACGACCCGTACGGACGGCCGTACCGCACCACGGTGGGTGGCGCAGGTGTCCAGGTGGTCGCCACCATGGTCATCGACGACGCCACGGGGCGGGTCACCCGCTCGACCGTCGACAAGCAGACCGCCACCACCGCCCACGTCGACTCGGTCGACTACACCTACAACCCGCTGGGCCAGGTCACTTCGGCCCGCAACGCGCAGGACGGCCAGGTCGCCGACCTGCAGTGCTTCACCCACGACTACCTCGGCCGCCTCACCCAGGCCTGGACCGACACCGGCACCCAGACCACCAAGCCGCAGCCGAGCGTGCCCGGCGTCGGCGCCTGCACCAACTCCGACGGTCCGTCCGTCGGAGCGGCGCCGAGCGTCGGCGGTCCGGCTCCGTACTGGCAGCAGTACGAGTACGACCTCATCGGCAACCGCACCAAGATGGTCCAGAAGGACGTCACCGGCAACACCGCCAAGGACGTCACCACCACCCAGACCTTCGGCACCGGCCCCAACACCCCGTCCACCGACCCGAAGACGGGCGGCGGCACGGGCGGTCCGCACGCGCTGATGAAGTCCACCCAGACCGGCTCGGCCGGCACCGCGGTGACCTCGTACGCCTACGACTCGGCTGGCAACACCACCGCGATCACCGACACCCCGGGCACCAGGACGCTGACCTGGAACGCCCAGGGCAAGCTCGACCAGATCACCGGCACCGGCGAGAACGGTGCCACCAGCTACCTGTACGACGTGTCGGGCAACCAGCTGATCCGCCGCGACGCCGGCAAGACCACGCTCAACGTGGGCGCGGACCAGATCACCCTGGACACCGCGACCGGGGCGATCACCGCGGTCCGCAGCTACTCGGCCCCCAACGGCCTCTCCATCACCCGCACGATGACCAGCGGCAACTCCACGCTCGCCTACCAGAGCGCGGACCCGCACGGCACCAACGGCGTCCAGTTCGACGCGGGGACCCTCGACCACGTCCGCCGCCCCACCGACCCGTTCGGCAACGACCGCGGCACCCAGCCCGCGGCCGGCGTCTGGGCCGGCGACAAGGGCTTCGTCGGCGGCACCAAGGAGAAAAGCACCGGCTTCACCCTCCTCGGCGCCCGCGAGTACGACCCCAGGACGGGCCGCTTCATCAGCCCCGACCCCATCACCGTCGCCGGCGACCCGCAGCAGTGGAACGCCTACGCGTACGCCAACAACAGCCCCATCAACAAGTCGGACGCCAACGGCCTGCGCGTCGACTGCAACCAGGAAACGGAGTGCACCGGCTGGTACGGGGACTCCCACGGCAACGTCACCGACATCGACCACGTCGCCCCGAAGCGGAAGCTCCCCGTGGCACCGCCCACTCCGGCGGAGCAGCACGCGAAGGACGCCCTCGACGACGCGAACAAGATCGTCAACGAGAACAAGCACAAGCGCGATGAACTCGTGCACAAGGTGGTCGACATCGTCGGCGACCTGATCGGCTTCAACGACGCCCGCGACTGCTTCACCAAGGGCGACGTGATGGCCTGCATCAACACCGCCCTCAACACCCTGCCCTGGGGCAAGATCTTCAAGGCCATCAAGGTCGGCATCCAGGCCCTGAAGATCTACAAGGAGATCAACAGGATCTACGACGCCATCAGGGGCGGCGAACGCGCCGCGAAGGAAGCCGAAGCCGCCTACGTCACCGCCAAGACCGCCGCCTCGGAGGCACGCGCGGCCGAAGCGGCAGCAGCCAAGGCAGCCGAAGAAAAAGCAGCAAAAGAATCAGCGGCCGACGCAGCAGGAACCTCGGAAAAGTCCGCAGCCAAGGAAGCCGACGACTCGGCGGGCGCCAGCTGCCCGATCCGTCGGAACAGCTTCCCGACCGGCACCCAGGTGCTGATGGGCGACGGCACGCTCAAGTCGATCGAGGACATCCACGAGGGCGACGTCGTCATGGCGACCGACCCTCAGACCGGTGAGACCCGCCCCGAAACCGTCACCGCCACCATCACCACCCCCGACGACAAGGACTTCACCGACCTCACCCTCACCGACGACGCCAGCCCCCGCGGCCCCCCGGCCGCAGACCAGTCGAAGATCACCTCCACCCACCACCACCCCTACTGGAGCGAGACCCGCCAGCAGTGGGTCGACGCCGGCGACCTCACTCCGGGCGAAAAGCTCCGCCAGCCCGACGGCACCACCCTCACCATCCAGTCCGTCCGCAACTACCCCTACGCCGTCACCACCCACAACCTCACCGTCAGCCTGCTCCACACGTACTATGTGCAGGCAGGGTCGACGCCGGTCCTGGTTCACAATAGCTGCGGTGAGATCGCCGACGACACAACTCTCTATCGATTTGGAAGCGGTCCGGAGACCACGGAAAATCTGGCGACTGACTCCGCTAAAGCTGTACAGAATGACTTCCCGCATGGAATCTCAACATCTACACGTCTCCCTCCCAAGATCAAGGCATCGGGGGAATATCGGACGACTACCGTAGGGGAGCTCCGAGAGGCCGGATTCAAGGTGGAGCAGACGGGTAAGAATAACGCGCACCATACCGTTCATCTGCCCGATCCAGTGACAGACGAAGTCACGCGGTCGCTGAACGTTCTGCTTAGGAGGCGAGAGTGAGTGATCGGGTGGCGATTGCTGGCGAAGTGGCGCTAGATTCCTCTGCGGATATTTTGGACAGGATTTCTGCGTTGCACTTCCTGGCCGATTTGGATCCGGAGAGCGGGCTAATGGTCGCCCTGGCAGCAACTGAGAATTCGGATCAGCTTCCAGGCATCCTCACTTGTCTCGGCAAGGAGGTGGCTCGAATTTCTTCGAGTCATCGCTGGCTTACGGAGTTTGAAATGCGGAATATGGCTGGCCCGGCGTTCGATGCCTATTGCGATTACCTTGAGTAGCTTGGCATCCGGCAGTTGAAGTGACGCAGAGCCCTGTTTAAGGCCTCAGGTGGTCCCGTCGGCGATTTTTTGCTGGCGGGGCCACCGTATTTTTCCCGGGGTCGCAGGCTTTCGTTCGCACTCTGTGCGCGCAAGTGTCGCGCCGGAGGTGGGGAGGTGCAACGTGCCGACCCTTCGTGTCGCGCAGCGTGATCGAGGTGTCACCCGGGTAGGACTTGGCTGTCCTACCCGGGTGACGCCGAGACATCGCAGGAGCCGCGAGTGGCCGCTTACCACGACAGTGACGGAGCCGAAGGACGGAAGGTCCCGGCGCAGGACGCGCCGCCGCCGCCCGCCGAACTGGTCGCGCTGGCACGGGCGTACGGGGTGGACACCCGGTACCCGGGGGCCGGGGGGCAGACGGTGGGGGCGCGGACGCTGGTGGCGGTGCTGGGGGCGCTGGGGGTGGCGGCCGGGTCGCCGGAGGAGGTGCGGGAGGCGCTGGAGCGCCACCGGGCCGAGCAGCGGGAGCGGTTGCTGCCGCCGTGCATCGTGGTCCGGCAGGGCCGCCGCACCGCGCTGGACGTACCGGCGGACGTCCGGCTGTACGTGGAGCTGGAGGGCGGCGGCAGTTGGGAGTTGCCGCGCGGCCACTCGCACTGGCTGCCCGCCGACCTCCCGCTCGGCCGGCACACCCTCACCGCGGCGAGCGGCGAGAGGCGGCAGCAGGCCCCGCTCGTCGTCGCCCCGCAGCAGCTGCCCCGACTCCCCGGCCGCAGCTGGGGGTTCCTCGCCCAGCTGTACTCCGTGCTGTCCGACCGCTCCTGGGGCATGGGCGACCTGGGGGACCTCGCCGAACTCGCCGGGTGGGCGGGTGCCGCCCTCGGCGCGGGCTTCGTGCAGATCAACCCGCTGCACCAGGCCCTGCCCGCGACCCCCGGCACCCCCTCCGACTCCTCCCCGTACCGCCCCTCCTCCCGCCGCTTCGCCGACCCCGTGCACCTGCGGGTCGAGGCCGTCCCCGAGTACGGCCACCTGACGCCGGCCCAGCGGACGGCCACCGACGACCTCGCCCGCCGCGCGGCCCGGCTGCGCGAGGAGGTCCTCACCCACGACGGCCTGGTCGACCGGGACGCCGTCTGGGCGCTCAAGCGCGAGGCGCTGGAACTCCTCCACGAAGTCCCGCGCGGTCCCGGCCGCCAGGCCGGTTACGAGGCGTACCAGCGCCGCGAGGGGGAGTGGCTGCGCCGCCACGCGCTCTGGAACGCGATCGCCGAGGTGCACGGCGCCGACTGGCACCACTGGCCGAAGGGCCTGCGTCACCCGAACGGCCCACAGATCGAGCAGGCGGCCAAGGAACTCCAGGACGCGGTCGAGTTCCACCGCTGGCTCGCCTGGCAGGTCGACCAGCAGCTCGCCGCCGCCCAGCGCGCCGCCCGGGACGCGGGCATGCCGGTCGGCCTGGTCCACGACCTCGCCGTCGGCGTCCACCCGGACGGCGCCGACGCCTGGGCGCTCCAGGACGTGCTGGCCGGCGGCATCTCGACCGGCGCCCCGCCGGACGCCTTCAACGCCCACGGCCAGGACTGGGGCCTGCCGCCCTGGCGCCCGGACGCCCTGGCGAAGGCCGGCTACGCCCCGTACGCGGAACTCCTGCGCGCAGCGGCGAGGCACGCCGGAGCGCTCCGCATCGACCACGTGATGGGCCTGTTCCGCCTCTGGTGGGTGCCCGAGGGCCATCCCCCCACCGAGGGCGCCTACGTCCGCTACGACGCCGAGGCGATGCTCGGCGTGCTGGCCCTGGAGGCCCACCGGGCCGGTACCGCCGTGATCGGCGAGGACCTGGGCACGGTCGAGCCGGGGGTACGGGAGGAGCTGGCGGACCGGGGCATCCTCGGCACCTCCGTCCTCTGGTTCGAACGGGACTGGCAGTCCGACGGCGGCATCCTGCCCCCCGACCGCTGGCGCCCCGGCTGCCTGGCCACCCTCACCACCCACGACCTGCCGAGCACCGCCGCCCGCCTCTCCGGCGAGCACGTCGAGCTGCGCCACCGCCTGGGCCTGCTGGCCCGCCCGCTCGCGGAGGAGCAGCAGGAGGCCGCCGACGAACTGGCGGCCTGGCGGGCCGAACTGACCGCCCTCGGCCTGCTCGCGCCCGACGAGCCGCTCGCCATGCCCGCCCTGTACCGCTTCCTGGACCGGACCCCGGCCGAGCTGGTGGGCGTCTGGCTGCCGGACCTGGTCGGCGATCCGCGCCCGCAGAACCTGCCGGGCACCTGGGACCAGTACCCGAACTGGCGCCTGCCGATCGCCGACGGCACGGGCGCCCCGGTCACCCTGGAACGCCTCGCCGCCGCCCCCACCGCCCGCCTGCTCGGCCGGCTCCTCACAGCCGGCGACACACCCCCCGCCCCCCGGACCCCGTAGGCCGGATCCCGCAAGCGGAACCCCCAGCACCACCCCGACGCGCGCCCTCCCGTAAGCGGCGGGTAAGTTGGAATCGTGGACAAGAGGAACGCTTTGCGAGCCGGCGCGGTCTCCGCAACGGTCACGCTGATGATGCTGCTGTCGTCGCCCGCCATGGCCCTCACCAGGGACGACGGCGACGACCCGGGTGCCGGCCTGAGCGTCGGCCAGACCATCGGCCTGTACGTGCTGATCCCGCTCGCCGCGTTCGTCGTCATCGCGGCCCTCGCGGGTCTTCCCTACGGCAAGAAGAAGAAGTAACCGCGAGAAACCTCCGCGTCCGCCGAGGACGCGCGACAGGTCCACCAGGACCCGCAGGAACCCCGAAGGGGCGCCGGACGATCCGTCCGGCGCCCCTTCGGGCCTTCAACGGCAGGTCACCAGCCGGCTCAGCGAGCCCCGGCCGCCTTGTCGACCACCTGGGCCTTGAGCGCGCGCTCGATCCCGGCCCGCGACTCGACGACCTGACGGCGCAGCGCCGGCGCCGGCTCGGCCGAGGCCAGCCAGGCGTCCGTGGCGGCGAGCGTCTCCTCCGTCACCTGGAACGCCGGGTACAGGCCGACGATGATCTGCTGCGAGATCTCGTGGCTTCGGGTCTCCCAGATGTCCTTCACCGCGGCGAAGTACTTCTCCGCGTACGGCGCCAGCAGCTCCCGCTGGTCCGACTGCTGGAAGCCCGCGATCACGGCCTCCTGCACGTAGTTGGTGAGGGTGTCCGACTCCACCACCGAGGCCCAGGCCGCGGCCTTGGCCTCCGCGGTCGGGCGGGCGGAGCGGCAGCTGGCCGCGTGCTCCTGGCCGGCCGCGGTGTTGTCCCGCTCCAGCTCCGCGACGATCGCGGCCTCGTCGGCCCGGCCGGTGGCGGAGAGCCGGGCGAGCAGCGCCCAGCGCAGCTCGGTGTCCACGGCGAGGCCCTTGAGCTCGACCGAGCCGTCCAGCAGCCCGGCCAGCAGGTCGAGCTGGGCGTCCGTGCGGGCGACCGAGGCGAAGGTGCGGGCCCAGGCCAGCTGGTGGTCGCTGCCGGCCTCGGCGGTGCGCAGGTGCTCCTCGGCGGCGGCGGCCCAGCGGAGCAGGCCCTGCTCGCTCCAGTCCGGGTCGGTGTAGGCGTCCAGGGCCAGCTTGACCTGGCGCTGCACGGACTGCACGACGCCGATGTCGCTCTCCCGGCCGATGCCGGAGAGCGCCAGCGACAGGTAGTCGCGGGCGGCCAGTTCGCCGTCGCGGGTCATGTCCCAGGCGGAGGCCCAGCACAGCGCGCGCGGCAGCGACTCGGTGAAGCCGCCGAGGTGCTCGGTGACGACGGCCATCGAGTCCTCGTCCAGCCGGATCTTGGCGTACGACAGGTCGTCGTCGTTCAGCAGCACGACGGCCGGGCGGTGGCGGCCGACCAGCTCCGGCACCTCGGTGCGCGGGCCGTCGACGTCCAGCTCGATCCGGTCCGTCCGCACCAGCGAACCGTCGACCAGCTCGTAGAACCCGATCGCGATGCGGTGCGGCCGCAGCACGGCCTCGCCCTTGGCACCGGCCGGCAGCGCGGGGGCCTCCTGCAGCACGGCGAAGGACTCGATCTCGCCGTCCGTGTTCAGCACCACCGACGGCCGCAGCACGTTGATGCCGGCCGTCTCCAGCCAGGACTTGGACCACGCCTTGAGGTCGCGTCCGCTGGCCTCCTCCAGGGCGCCGAGCAGGTCGCTGAGCCGGGTGTTGCCCCAGGCGTGGCGCTTGAAGTAGGCGCGCACGCCCTCGAAGAAGGCGTCCTGGCCGACGTACGCCACCAGCTGCTTGAGCACCGAGGCGCCCTTGGCGTAGGTGATGCCGTCGAAGTTGACCTGGACGTCCTCCAGGTCGTTGATCTCCGCCATGATCGGGTGGGTGGACGGCAGCTGGTCCTGCCGGTAGGCCCAGGTCTTCATCTGGTTAGCGAAGGTGGTCCAGGAGTGCGGCCACTTGGAGCTGGGGGCCTCGGCCTGGCAGACGGCCTCGGCGAAGGTCGCGAAGGACTCGTTGAGCCAGAGGTCGTTCCACCACTCCATGGTGACGAGGTCGCCGAACCACATGTGGGCGAGCTCGTGCAGGATCGTCGCGGCGCGCGCCTCGTACGCGGCGTCGGTGACCTTGGAACGGAACACGTACTGGTCGCGCAGGGTGACGGCGCCCGCGTTCTCCATCGCGCCGGCGTTGAACTCCGGGACGAAGAGCTGGTCGTACTTGGGGAACGGGTACGGGAAGTCGAACTTCGCCTGGAAGTAGTCGAAGCCCTGCTTGGTGACCTCGAAGATCGCCTCGGCGTCGAGGAACTCGCGCAGCGAGGGGCGGCAGTACACGGCCAGCGGCACGCGCTGCTCGCCGTTCTCGTAGGTGTCGAAGACCCCGACGTACGGGCCGGCCACGAGCGCGGTGATGTAGCTGGAGATCCGGCCGGTGGGCTCGAACTCCCAGACCTGGGTGGGGCCTTCGCCGACCGGCTCGGGGGTGGGCGAGTTGGACACCACGACCCAGCCGGTGGGGGCCGTCACGGTGAACCTGAACGTGGCCTTGAGGTCGGGCTGTTCGAAGTTCGCGTAGACCCGGCGGGCGTCCGGCACCTCGAACTGGGTGTACAGGTAGGTCTCGCCGTCGACCGGGTCGACGAACCGGTGCAGGCCCTCGCCGGTGTTGCTGTAGGCGCAGTTCGCGACGACCCGCAGCTCGTTCTCCGCCGCCAGGCCGGGCAGCGGGATGCGGCTGTCGGCGAAGCTCGCCGGGTCGAGCGACGTGCCGTTGAGGGTGATCTCCTCGACGCCGGGGGCGACGAGGTCGATGAAGCTGTCGGCGCCGGGGGTCGTGGCGGAGAACCGGACCACGGTCGTGGACCGGAAGGTACCGCCCTCGCGGGCCGAGCCGAGGTCGAGCTCGATGTCGTACGCGTCCACCCGGATGAGGTCGGCCCGGGTACGGGCCTCGTCGCGGGTCAGGTTGGTGCCGGGCACTCGCTGCACTCCTTCGTCAGGCTGATGGACCGAATCCTCGCATGCCCGACGAGCGGCCCGGCCGGAAAATCCCGACCGGAGAACCCGGCCGGAAACCCGCCCGGAAATCCCGCCCCGAGAACCCGGCCCGAGAACCCAGCCCGAGAACCGGCCGGAGAACGGGGGCGGGGCGGGCCCGGGCCCACCGGCCCCGACCCGCCCCGCCCTCACTGCCCTCACCGACCGGAGTGCGTCACTTCCGCCACTTGGTCAGCGGACCGTCGGTGTTGGTGTACCGGCGGAACGCGTAGACCGCGTTGCCGTCGTCCGAGACGTAGTACACCGAGGTGCTCATGCTGATGTCGAACTTCCCGTTCGCGTTCGCGACGGTGCCGATGTCGGTCATCGAGCCGTCGGTCGGCGAGAGCGTCACCAGCCGGGACGGCTTGTCGTAGCCCTGCGAGACCAGGGCGCGGACCTTGCCGTCCTTGTCGGTGCCGGTGACCAGGCGGATGTCGCTGCCGCTGGCCGAACCGGGGCTGGCCGCCCACAGGCGCTTGCCGGTGTTCAGGTCGTAGGCGTTGATGGCCGGCTTGGTCGGGTTGACCTGGACGTACAGGGTGCTGCCGCTCACCACGTTGCGGGTGAAGGCGGTGTCCTGGCCGGACAGGCGCAGGCTGTCCGAGCCGGCCTCCTTGACGGACATCTGGTTGCCCGGCTTGTTGTCCTTGTCGAACGGCAGGATGTAGTCGCCGTTCGGGCCGTTGGTGATCACCAGGACCAGCGGCTTGTCCTGGACGACCGAGTCGACCTGCTCGATCGTGCCGGTCAGGGTGATCGGGCTGCTCGCCGCCTTGCCGGAGTCGGCGTTCACGATGACCAGCTGCGACTTCGGGCCGCTGGTCATGTAGCAGCGGTCGCTGATGGCGATCTGGCTGCCGGCCGCGCGGGCCCGCATGGTGCAGTCCTTGTCGCGGGGCTGGTACTGCCAGGCGGGCTGGCCGTTGGAGATGTTCAGCCCGGCCACCGCGTTGCCGCCGACGGCGACCACGTTGTCGGTGACGCTCAGGGTCGGCTGGGACAGCCGGTCGGCGGTGGCCTTGACGGTCCACAGCAGCTTGCCCGAGGTGAGGTCCACGGCGCCGATGGTGGAGCAGTCGTAGTCACCGGTGTTGAAGGCGACGGCGGCGACGTTCTTGGAGTTGGCGGTGTACGAGGCGCTGCACACCTCCTTGCTGCCGGACGGCACCGGGATGTTCCAGGCCTGCTTGCCGTCGACCAGGTTGTAGGCCTTGACCCCGTCGCTGTCGACGCGGACGGCGTACTTGTCGGTGCCCCAGATGCCCAGCAGCTGGTTGGTGGCATCGGTGTTGGAGGGCGTCGGGGCGTTCCAGGCGACGTTGAACGTGGCCTTGGTGCCGTCCGGCGCGGGCGCCGGAGCGACGGTGTTCCCGCCGTTGTCGCCGCCGACGGTGCTGGTGCCGCCCGAGTTCGCCACCGGGCCGGGGCCCGGGTCCGGCTTGGGGCTGGGCTTGAGCAGCACGACCAGCCCGATCACGATGGCGATCGCCAGCACACCGCCGATGATCCCGCCCCAGAGCATCACGGGGTTGCGCTGCTTCGGGGCCGCCGGCACCGGCGCACCGGGGTAGTAGCCCGGCTGCTGCTGGTAGTTGTACCCGCCGCCGTAGCCCTGCCCCGCGTCCGCCCCGGGGTAGCCCCCGCCGGGCGCCGGGTCGTACGGGCCGATCGGCGCACCCGCCGGAGGCTGGGCCGGCATCCCGGCGGCCGTCGGCGCGTACGCGGCGTAGTCGGCCCCACCCGCCGGGGGCTGGACCGGGGGCGCCGGGGGTGCCGGGGGCATCGGAGGCTGGGCCGGCGGCCCGCCCTGCCCCGGAACCGCCGAGCCGTCGAGCTGGGTCATCTGGTCCGCGACGGCGGCAGGATCCACACCGCCCGCCGGCCGCCCGAACGAAACGCCCCGATTGCCCTGCGGGCCGCTGCCGGATGCATCGCCTGCACCCGGCGTAGGGTGATCCCCTGCCATCTGATTCCCCGTCATGTCTGGATGCGTCCCCCTGCCGGTACCGACCGCGGCCCGGTGGGACGGGTGAGATTGGGCACCATGCTAGTGGCGGCCGGTTTTCGCCCGCTCCCAGGACCACCCGATCCGGGCCCCGCCTTCCCCCACCGCGCAACACCTTCACCCCCCGGCCACCCCGCCCCCACGCCCCGCCCGCCGCGAGCCCCGCACCCCGGCCCACCGCTAGCCCCCGCGCCCCCGCCCGCCGCGGGCCCGCGCAGCGGCCCCCACCCGCCGGCCCCCGACCCGTACCCTTCAGGAGTTGAAGGGGACACCCGGCGGAGGGTTCCCCACCCTGGGAGGGTGGATCATGTCGACGGACACACCGGGCTCACAGTCGTCCCTGCACCGGGCGAACCTGGAACGGGTGCTCCGCGCGGTACGGATGGCCGGTTCGCTCACCCAGGCCGAGATCGCCCGCGGCACCGGCCTCTCCGCGGCCACCGTCTCCAACATCGTGCGGGAACTGAAGGAGAGCGGCACCGTCGTGGTCGCCGACACCTCCTCCGGCGGCCGCCGCGCCCGCAGCGTCTCGCTGAGCGGGGACGCGGGCATCGTGGTCGGCATCGACTTCGGCCACACCCACCTGCGGGTGGCCGTCGGCAACCTCGCCCACCGGGTGCTGGCCGAGGAGAGCGCCCCGATCGACGTGGACGTCTCGGCCGCGCAGGGCTTCGACCGCGCCGAGGCGATGGTGGCGCGCCTCCTCGCGCAGGCCGGCTTCCGTCCCGAGAAGGTGATCGGGGTGGGCCTCGGCGTGCCCGGCCCGATCGACGTGGAGACCGGTGCGCTGGGCTCGACCGCGATCCTGCCGGGCTGGACGGGCATCGCCCCGGGCCGGGAGCTGGCGGAGCGGCTCGGCATGCCGGTGCACGTGGACAACGACGCCAACCTGGGCGCGCTGGGCGAGCTGGTCTGGGGGGCCGGCCGCGGCCTGAGCGACCTCGCCTACATCAAGATCGCCAGCGGGGTCGGCGCCGGCCTGGTCGTCAACGGCCAGATCTACCGGGGTCCGGGCGGCACCGCGGGTGAGATCGGGCACATCACCCTGGACGAGGCGGGCCCGGTCTGCCGCTGCGGCAACCGGGGCTGCCTGGAGACCTTCGTCGGCTCCCGCTACCTGCTGTCGCTGCTCACCTCGACCCTCGGCCCGGACCTCACCCTGCCCCGGGTGGTGGAGCTGGCCCACCAGGGCGACCTGGGCTGCCGCCGGGTGATCGCCGACGCCGGGCGCCAGATCGGTACGGGCGTGGCGACCCTGTGCAACCTGCTCAACCCGCGCCGGGTGATCCTGGGCGGCGACCTCGCCGAGGCCGGTGAGCTGGTGCTGGCCCCGATCCGCGACTCGGTGGCCCGCTACGCGATCCCCAGCGCGGCCCGCCAGCTGTCGGTGGTCCCCGGCACCCTGGGCGGCCGGGCCGAGGTGCTGGGCGCGCTGGCCCTGGTCATGAGCGAGATGGGCGAGTCCGGGGCGCTCGGCCGGCACTGACCGCCTTCCCCCCGTTCACCCGTCCGGCCGCAACCGCCGGAGAACGTCCGTTCGTCAATGAGGATTGACCCGCGCCCCCCGACCGACCTCCGGGAATGGCGGTAACCGGTCGGTGGCACCGGGCGCGCCGCTCGGCGTCCGCGTAGCGGACATTAGACTCGACCGGTCGGTACCGGCCGCGACCACCGGCCTGCCGCCGGACCGGGCGGCGACGCCCGTCGGACCGTCCGTGGTCCGCGAACACTGAACGAGGAGGAACGGGTGGCCCTGCTGACCCGCATTCGGGGACCGCGCGATCTCGACCGGCTCACGCCCGGACAGCTGGCCGCACTGGCCCAGGAGGTCCGGACCTTCCTGGTGACCGAGGTCTCCAAGACGGGCGGCCACCTCGGACCCAACCTCGGGGTGGTGGAGCTGACCATCGCCCTGCACCGGGTCTTCGACTCCCCGCGCGACCGCATCCTCTTCGACACCGGCCACCAGAGCTACGTCCACAAGCTGCTCACCGGCCGCCAGGACTTCTCCCGGTTGAAGATGAGCGGCGGCCTGTCCGGCTACCCCTCGCGCGCCGAGTCCGAGCACGACGTGATCGAGAACTCGCACGCCTCCACGGTCCTCTCGTACGCGGACGGCCTGGCCAAGGCCAACAAGATCCAGGGCAAGGCGGACCCGGTCGTCGCCGTGATCGGTGACGGCGCGCTCACCGGCGGTATGGCCTGGGAGGCGCTGAACAACATCGCCGACGCCAAGGACCTGCCGGTCGTCATCGTCGTCAACGACAACGAGCGCTCCTACTCGCCGACCATCGGCGGCCTCGCCAACCACCTCGCCACCCTGCGCACCACCCAGGGCTACGAGCGCTTCCTGTCCTGGGGCAAGGACGCCCTGCAGCGCACCCCGGTGGTCGGCCAGCAGCTGTTCGAGACGCTGCACGGCGCCAAGAAGGGCCTCAAGGACTTCATCGCCCCGCAGGGCATGTTCGAGGACCTCGGCCTCAAGTACATCGGCCCGATCGACGGCCACGACCTGACCGCCCTGGAGTCGGCGCTGACCAAGGCGCGCGGCTTCGGCGGCCCGGTGATCGTGCACTGCCTCACCGAGAAGGGCCGCGGCTACCACGCCGCCGAGAACAACGACGAGGACCGCTTCCACGCCGTCGGCGTGATCCACCCGGACACCGGCCTGCCGGTCAAGAACTCGGGCAAGGACTGGACCTCGGTCTTCGGCGAGGAGATGGTCGCGCTCGGCCGCGAGCGCGAGGACATCGTGGCGATCACCGCCGCGATGCTCCACCCGGTCGGCCTGGCGCCGTTCGCCAAGGAGTTCCCGGACCGCATCTTCGACGTCGGCATCGCCGAGCAGCACGCCGTCACCAGCGCCGCCGGCCTGGCCACCAACGGGCTGCACCCGGTCTTCGCGGTCTACGCGACCTTCCTGAACCGCGCCTTCGACCAGGTCCTGATGGACGTCGCGCTGCACAAGCTGGGCGTCACCTTCGTACTGGACCGGGCCGGCGTCACCGGCACGGACGGCGCCTCGCACAACGGCATGTGGGACATGTCGATCCTCCAGGTCGTCCCGGGCCTGCGGCTGGCCGCCCCGCGCGACGCCGACCAGGTCCGCGCCCAGCTGCGCGAGGCCGTCCAGGTCGAGGACGCCCCGACGGTGGTGCGCTACTCCAAGGGCTCGGTCGGTCCGGCCGTCGCCGCGGTCGGCCGGGTCGGCGGCATGGACGTGCTGCGCGCCGCCGGGGAGCCCTCCGGCGCCCACCGCGCGGACGTGCTGATCGTCTCGGTCGGCGCGATGGCCCCGACCAGCCTGGAGGTGGCCGACCTGCTGGCCGCCCGGGGCGTCACCGCCACCGTGGTGGACCCGCGCTGGGTCAAGCCGGTGGACGAGGCCCTGCCGGGCCTGGCCGCCGAGCACCGGGTGGTCGTCACGATCGAGGACAACGGCCGGGTGGGCGGCGTCGGCGCGGCCGTCGCGCAGGCACTGCGGGACGCGGACGTGGACGTACCGGTGCGCGACTTCGGCATCCCGCAGGAGTTCCTGGACCACGCCAGCCGGAACGAGATCCTGGCCGAGATCGGCCTGACCGCCCCCGCCATCGCCGAGAAGGTGGGCGCCCTGGTCGCCAAGCTGGACGCGGCGCCGGTCGAGGCCTGAACCGCCCCCGGTGGAACGGGCCGGCCACCCGCCGCCCGTTCCGCCGACGCCCGATTGTCGTCTCTGCGTAACAGTTCGTCGCGGGACGAGCTGACAATCGCACTGAATGGCGGGACCGGCGCTCTCCGCGCCGTTCCCGCCCGGTAGGTTGTCAACCGTGCCCACCCCCACCCGCCCCCGCCTCGACGGACTGGTCGACCGCCTGCCCGCGCGCGCCCGTACCCACATCCGACAGGGGTACTGGACGAGGCTGGTGCCGCTGCTCACCCTGGTCGCGGTGGCCACCCACATCCCGTCCTTCGCCCGGCCCGTCTGGAGTCCGGACGAAGGCTTCCTGGCCACCCAGGCCCGGATGCTCGCGGACGGCGGGGTGCTCTACGACACCGTGGTGGACCGCAAGCCGCCGCTGCTGCCCTGGCTCTACCAGGCCTGCTTCGCCGTCTTCGGCTCCGCCTCGCTGTGGCCGCTGCGCACCCTCGCGGTGGCGGCCCACCTGGTCACCGCGATCCTGCTGGCCTCGATCGCCCGCGGCCGCTGGGGCAACCGGGCCGGGGCCGGCGCCGGACTGCTCTACCTGCTGGTCTCCATCGGGCTCTCCCCGGAGGACACCCAGGCGGCGACCTTCGAGGTCTTCATGCTGCCCGCGATGGTGGCCGCCTTCCGGTACGCCGAGCGCCGCCGCTGGCTGGCCGCGGGCATCGCGGTCGCGCTCTGCTCGCTGACCAAGCAGACCGGCGGCGCGGTGCTGCTGCCGGTGCTCTGGATGCTCCTCCAGGACGCCCGCCGACGCGGGGTGCGCTGGCCGCCCGCCCTGTTCAAGATCGGGTTCGGCTTCGCGGTGCCGATAGCGCTGGTGGCGGTCATCCTCACCAAGCCCAAGGGCTTCCTCTTCTGGGTGGTCACCGGCAGCGGCGACTACGCCTCCTTCGGCGGCGCCTGGCTGCAGATGCTCGGCCGGGCCTTCGGCAACCTCGGCATCCTGGCCGCGGCGGGCCTCGGCTTCCTGTTCCCGGTCGGCCGCCGGCTCTGGTTCAAGTACCGCCACCGCCCGCTGCCGGTGGCCGGCGAGGAGCACGGCTCGACCACCGACCTGTGGGTCTGGCTGCTCTCCTCGGCCGTCGCGGTCAGCGTGGGCTTCCACTTCTTCGGCCACTACTACCTCCAGCTGATGCCCCCGCTGGTGCTGCTGGGCACCGGGGCGGTCGCCACCTCGGCGATCCGCTGGAAGCCCGTCCTGGTGTACACCACGGTCGCCGCCACGGTCTTCTGGGGCCTGGCGCTGGCCTGGCCGGGGGAGCAGATGAGCCGCAACACCGAGGTCGCCACCGCGGTCGCCGCCCAGACCACCCCCAAGGACACCGTGCTGGTCTGGGGCATGCACCCCGAGCTGTACTGGCTGGCCGACCGCAAGCCCGCGAGCCGCTACCTGACCGCCGGCTTCCTCACCAACTACAGCGGCGGCAAGGACGGCAGCGGCAACGTCGGCGAGCAGTTCAGCGTCAACAACGCCTGGCAGACCTTCGACAAGGAACTCGCCAACGGCCTGCCCGAGGTCTTCGTGGACGACTCCGGCGTCGCCCCGTACCAGCCGGTGCTGGTCCCGCGGATCGAGAACCTGCTGGACACCCACTACGAGATGATCGGCGTCATCGGCGACACCGTCGTCTACCGCCTCAAGCACTGAGGCACCGCTCGAGCACCGAGGTACCGCCTCGAGTACCGAGGCCCGGCACCGCGTACGCGAGAGCCCCCGGCGACCAGGTCGCCGGGGGCTCCGCTCGTACCGCTACGCCTTACGCGGGCACCGAGGCCACGCCGGGGGCGAGGAACTTCTTGCCGGTCACCCGCTCCGAGACGCCCTCACGGTCCAGGTACGGGGTGATCCCGCCCAGGTGGAAGGGCCAGCCGGCACCGGTGATCATGCAGAGGTCGATGTCCTGGGCCTCGCCGACGACACCCTCCTCCAGCATCAGGCCGATCTCCTGGGCCACGGCCTCCAGGGAGCGGTTCAGGACCTGCTCCTCGGTGAGCACCGAGTCGCCGAAGGTCAGCAGCTCCAGCACCTCGGGGTCGAGGACCTGCTTGCCGTCCACCCAGGTGTAGAAGCCGCGCTTGCCGGCCTTGACCACCTTGCCGAGGTTCTCGGAGACGGTGAACCGCTCCGGGAAGGCGCCGGCCAGGGTCTCCGAGACGTGCAGGGCGATGGCCGGGCCGACCAGCTCCAGCAGCACGATCGGGGACATCGGCAGGCCGAGCGGCTCGACGGCCTTCTCGACGCTGGCGATCGGGGTGCCCTCGTCGATGATGTTCTGGATCTCGCCCATGAAGCGGGTCAGGATCCGGTTCACCACGAACGCCGGGGCGTCCTTGCACAGCACCGAGGTCTTCTTGAGCTTCTTCGACACGGCGAAGGCGGTGGCCAGCGACGCGTCGTCGGTCTGCTCGCCGCGGACGATCTCCAGCAGCGGCAGGATCGCGACCGGGTTGAAGAAGTGGAAGCCGACGACCCGCTCGGGGTGCTGGAGCTTCGAGGCCATCTCGGTGACCGACAGCGAGGAGGTGTTGGTCGCCAGCACGCAGGTCGGCGAGACCACGGCCTCCAGGTCCGCGAAGACGGTCTGCTTGACGCCCATCTCCTCGAACACGGCCTCGATGACGAAGTCCGCGTCGCCGAAGGCCACGGCCTTGTCCAGCGAGCCGCTGACCAGGCCCTTGAGGCGGTTGGCCTTGTCCTGGCCGATCCGGCCCTTGCCTAGCAGCTTGTCGATCTCGGCGTGGACGTAGCCGACGCCCTTGTCGATGCGCTCCTGGTCGATGTCGGTGAGGACCACCGGCACCTCCAGACGGCGGGCGAACAGCAGCGCCAGCTGCGAGGCCATCAGGCCGGCGCCGACGATGCCGACCTTGGAGACCGGGCGGGCCAGCGACTTGTCCGGCGCACCGAACGGGCGCTTGGCCCGGCGCTGCACCAGGTTGAAGGCGTAGATGCCGCTGCGCAGCTCGCCGCTCATGATGAGGTCGGCCAGGGCCGCGTCCTCGGCGTCGAAGCCGGCCTGGAGGCTGGCCTTGTCGGCGAGGTCGGCGTCCTTGACGGCGGCGATGATGTCCAGCGCCTTGTACGCGGCCGGAGCGGCCCCGTGCACCTTGGCGTCGGCGACCATGCGGCCCCAGAGGACGGCGTCGTCCCAGGCCTTGCCGCGGTCGATCGCCTCGCGCTCGACGACCAGGTCGCCCTTGAGGACCTGGGCGGCCCACAGCAGCGACTGCTCCAGGAAGTCGGCCGGCTCGAAGATCGCGTCGGCGATCCCCAGCTCGAACACGTCCTTGCCCTTGAGCTGCTTGTTCTGGTTCATCGAGTTCTCGATGATGACCTTGACGGCCTTACCGGCACCGATCAGGTTCGGCAGGATGGTGCAGCCGCCCCAGCCGGGGACGAGGCCGAGGAAGACCTCGGGCAGCGAGAAGGCCGGAACGCCCGCGGACACCGTGCGGTAGTCGCAGTGCAGGCCGACCTCGACGCCGCCGCCCATGGCCGCGCCGTTGTAGAAGGCGAAGGTCGGGACGGGCAGCGCGGCGATCCGCTTGAAGACCTCGTGGCCGCCCTTGCCGATGGCCAGCGCGTCGGCGTGCTGCTTGAGCAGCTCGACGCCCTTGAGGTCGGCGCCGACGGCGAAGATGAACGGCTTGCCGGTGATCGCGGCGCCGACGATCCTGCCCTCGGCGGCCTCGGCCTCGACCTGGTCCAGCGCCTCGGACAGCTTGAGCAGCGAGCCCGGGCCGAAGGTGGTCGGCTTGGTGTGGTCGAAGCCGTTGTCCAGGGTGATCATGGCCAGCTTGCCGGCCTGCAGCGGCAGGTCCAGGTGGCGCACGTGCGCGGTCGTGACGACCTCGCCCGGGAACAGCTCGGCGCCCTGCTGGAGCAGCTCAGTGGTGTTGCTCATGCTCACTTACCACCCTCGAAGTGGGGGTTCTCCCAGATGATGGTGCCGCCCATGCCGAAGCCGATGCACATCGTGGTGAGGCCGTAGCGGACGTCCGGGCGCTGCTCGAAGCGGCGGGCCAGCTGGTTCATCAGGCGCACGCCCGAGGAGGCCAGCGGGTGGCCGAAGGCGATCGCGCCACCGAACGGGTTGACCCGCTCGTCGTCGTCCGCGATGCCGTAGTGGTCCAGGAAGGACAGCACCTGGACGGCGAAGGCCTCGTTGACCTCGAAGGCCTGGATGTCGTCGATGGTCAGACCGGCCTTGGCCAGCGCCTTCTCGGTGGCCGGCACCGGGCCGATGCCCATGACCTCGGGCTCGACGCCCGCGAAGGCGTAGGAGACCAGGCGCATCTTGACCGGGAGGCCGAGCTCCTCGGCGACGTCCTCGGCGGCCAGCAGCGAGGCGGTGGCACCGTCGTTCAGACCGGCCGAGTTGCCCGCGGTGATGTTGCCGTGCGGGCGGAACGGGGTCTTGAGGCCAGCCAGCGACTCCATCGTGGTGCCCGGGCGCATCGGCTCGTCCACGGTGGCCAGGCCCCAGCCGGTCTCGCCGACCTCGGGGTTGGTGTTGCGGATCGTGATCGGCACCAGGTCCGGCTGGATGTCGCCGTTGGCGTACGCCTTGGCGGCCTTCTCCTGGGAGCGCACGGCGTAGGCGTCGCAGCGCTCCTTGGTGATGTGCGGGAAGCGGTCGTGCAGGTTCTCCGCGGTCATGCCCATGAACAGGGCGGACTCGTCGACCAGCTTCTCCGAGACGAAGCGCGGGTTCGGGTCCACGCCCTCGCCCATCGGGTGGCGGCCCATGTGCTCCACGCCACCGGCCACGACCACGTCGTACGCGCCGAAGGCGATGCCGCCCGCGGTGGCGGTCACGGCGGTCAGGGCGCCGGCGCACATGCGGTCGATCGAATAGCCGGGCACGGACTTCGGCAGGCCGGACAGCAGGGCGGCGGTGCGCCCGATGGTCAGACCCTGGTCGCCGATCTGCGTGGTGGCCGCGATGGCGACCTCGTCGATGCGCTCGACGGGCAGGCTCGGGTTACGGCGCACGAGTTCCCGGATGCACTTGACGACGAGGTCGTCGGCGCGGGTCTCGTGGTAGATGCCCTTCGGGCCGGCCTTGCCGAACGGGGTGCGGACGCCATCGACGAAGACGACGTCCCTCGCGGTACGAGGCACGGGGGCTCTCCTCCCAGGGACCAACATTTCGGGTGTGCAGGCTGCCGCCGGAAGATCCCGAGCGGCGCCGCGTCAGAAGCCATGCTACCGGTCGGTAACCAACCTGCCCAGGCCCCTCGGAGGGTTCTGACCATGTGTCCCGCGACACGTCCGGCACCACCGCGACCAGGAAGGCTCCCCGGGAACGCCGTGAGGGGGCGCCGTCCGTAACGGACGGCGCCCCCTCACGGGAGTCGGTCGGCGGGGCCGGGGCCGCGTGGGCGGGCCCGGGCGCTCCGGCCGGATCAGGCCTCGGCGGTGCCGGCGGTGGCGGCGGTGGCGAAGGCGGCGGCGACCACCGGCGCCACCAGGTCGACCTGCCACTGCCGGGCGCCGAGCCGGCGCAGCACGGCGGCCACGCCGTCGCCGCTCAGGTCGGCCGGCGGCTCCCAGGAGACCCGGCGCACCAGGTCCGGGGTGATCAGGTTCTCGGCGGGCAGGTGGTGGCGCTCGGCCAGCTCGCTGACCGCGGCGCGGGCACCGGAGAGCCGGGCGGCCGCGACCGGGTCCTTCTCCGCCCAGGCCCGCGGCGGTGGCGGCCCGTCGTGCGGGGCGGCGGCCGGCGGCAGCTGGTTCTCCGGGACCTCCCGGCCGCGCTGCACGGCCGCCAGCCACTGGTCCAGCTGGCGCCGGTGCAGCCGCGGGCCGAAGCCCTGGACGGCCTGCAGCGCGGCGATGTTCAGCGGCATGGCCAGCGCGGCGTTGACGATCGCGGCGTCCGAGAGCACCCGGCCCGGGGAGACGTCGCGCTCCTGGGCCATCCGGTCGCGGGTCAGCCACAGCTCGCGCACCACGGCCAGCTGGCGGCGCCGGCGGACCTTGTGCAGCTGCGAGGTGCGCCGCCACGGGTCGGTGCGCGGGGCGGGGCGGGGCGCGGCCGCGATCGCGGCGAACTCCTCCAGGGCCCAGTCCAGCTTGCCCTGGGCGTCCAGCTCCTGTTCGAGTGCGTCGCGCAGCTCGACCAGCACCTCGACGTCCAGAGCGGCGTAGCGCAGCCACGGCTCGGGCAGCGGGCGGGTGGACCAGTCGACCGCCGAGTGCTCCTTGGCCAGGCTCAGCCCGAGCACGTTCTCGGTCATCGGCCCCAGGCCGACCCGGGCGAAGCCGGCGATCCGCCCGGCCAGCTCGGTGTCGAACAGCCGGGCCGGTCTCATGCCCACCTCGGCGAGGCAGGGGAGGTCCTGGGTGGCGGCGTGCACCACCCACTCGGCGTCCGCGATGGCGGCGCCCAGTCCGCTCAGGTCGGGGCAGGCGATCGGGTCGATCAGCGCGGAGCCGGCGCCCGCGCGGCGCAGCTGGATGAGGTACGCCCGTTGCCCGTAGCGGTAGCCGGAGGCGCGCTCGGCGTCGACGGCGACAGGTCCGGTGCCCGCGGCGAAGGCGGCGACGACGGCGGCCAGCGCCTGCTCGTCCGCCACGACGGGCGGGATCCCCTCCTTCGGTTCGAGGAGCGGGACCGGGGCTGCTTCTTCTGGGATGGCTGCTACGGCGTCGGTCACCTACCAAGGGTACGACGGTCACCGGAACTGGGAGTGTTGTCGGACTGGTCAGACTGCTGATCGCCCGCCCGCCGGGTCACCCGCCGGGCCGCCCGACCGGCTGCCCGGGCGCCCGGCTGACGGACCGCCGGGCCCGGAGCCCCGGGTGCCGCCGGACGGGCGTGCGGCGGCCCAGGAGGAACGTTCCTCCTGGGCCGCCGACGGTTCGCGGAGCGGTTTCGGCCCCGGCCGGCTCAGTGGATGATGCCGGTGCGCAGCGCGACCGCGACCATCCCGGCGCGGTCGCCGGTGCCGAGCTTGCGGGCGATCCGGGCCAGGTGGCTCTTCACGGTGAGCGCGGACAGGCCCATCGCGACGCCGATCGCCTTGTTCGACTGGCCCTCGGCGACCAGCCGCAGCACCTCGACCTCGCGGCCGGACAGCTCGCGGTAGGCGGTCTGCTGCGGGCCCGGCGCTCCGGGGGCACCCGGTGCGCCCGGGGCACCGGCGGCACCCGGCATGCCCGGCATCCCGGGGCGGCGCATCCGGCCGGCCAGCCCGGCGGCGCCGAGCGGCAGGCCCGGGCGGCCGGGCATCGCGACGTTGGTGCGGGTGCCGGTGACCACGTAACCCTTGACGCCGCCCGCGAGCGCGCTGCGGACCGCGCCGATGTCGTCGGCGGCGGACAGGGCCAGGCCGTTGGGCCAGCCCGCGGCGCGGGTCTCGGCGAGGATGGTGAGTCCGGAGCCGTCCGGCAGGTGGACGTCGGCGACGCAGATGTCGCGCGGGGTGGAGACCCGGGGGCGGGCCTCGGCGATCGAGGACACCTCGATCACGTCGCGGACGCCGAGCGCCCAGAGGTGGCGGGTGACGGTGTTTCGGACGCGGGGATCGGCGATGACCACCATGGCGGTGGGCTTGGTCGGGCGGTAGGCGACCACGTTTGCGGGGTGCTCAAGAAGGACCGACACCAGGCCTCCTGCGGGGAGTGGCGGACGGAACCCCGAGGGGGCGGTCGGAGTGTTCCGCGTTCGGAAAGGGTCACAGTCTGCTTCGGCAGCTACCGTGCCCGGCTTTAGCGAAAGATCACGATCTAGTGAGTAACAATACGGACAAATCGCGCATATGACTGATGCGACATGCCTGGAATTCGTACAAAATCGATCAGATCCATGACAGATCGATCGACTTTGAGCAGGTAATTGACGCAGGGCAGGGCCGAAGCCACACTCCGTCAGTCCTGGGGGTGGCATCGGGGCGGACGGTGCCGTCCGGCCCGGACGCCACCCTTCAGTGCGACCGGGGGCGTCGCCGGGCGGGCATCGGGACCACTCCACCGAGTGACGTGACCTCGGCCGGCGGCGGGGACGGGTTGGCCGGCGGCAGTCCGGCGCTGATGCAGAGCAGGTCGCCCCAGGCCGCCAGGTGCCGCTCGAACCGGCCGTCGGCCGGCGTCCAGGAGGCCCGGATCTCGATCTCGGTCGCCGCGGGGCGGTCCGCCAGGCCGCCGAAGTACTGCGAGGCGCAGCGGGTCACCGTGCCGGACGGCTCCGCGTACCCGGCGCCGTGCGCCTGCAGCGCGTCCAGCAGCCAGGCCCAGCCGACCTCGGAGAGCAGCGGGTCGCCGGCCATCTCCGGCTCCAGCTCCGCCCGGGTCATCGTGACCACCCGGAACTCCCCGTTCCAGGCCTCCTGCCCGGCCGGGTCGTACAGCAGGACCAGCCGGCCGTCGGCCAGCTCCTCGTCGTCCACCTCCACGGTGGCGGTCAGCGCGAAGGCGTACGGGGCCAGCCGGCGCGGGGCCGGCGCGGGGGAGAGCTGGAGCTCCGGCCGCAGCCGGGCCCCGTCGAGGGCCTCCACGGCGGCCCGGAACTCGCTCGGCGCCCCCTCCCGACCCGTTCCGCCACCTGTTCCGCCACCTTGCGCGGGGTGCCCGCCGACCGCTGCCATGACCCGAAGACTAGGTCGAAGACCGGGGTTATCGCCGCAACTTCCGTCCGAGCGGCGTGCCGGAACGGCAAACCCGGCCAGATCTTGGAGGAACCGACGAGACCACCCGGGAAGGGTGCCCCCGGGCGCGTGCGAAGATTTGACCCGTGAGCGAGACTACGGCAGACCCGACGGCGGCCACCCCCGACGGCCGAAGCACCCCCGCGCGCCGCGGCGCCGCGCACGACTCCGCGTTCCTGCGCGCCTGCCGGCACGAGCCGGTGCCGCACACGCCGGTGTGGTTCATGCGCCAGGCGGGCCGCTCGCTGCCCGAATACCTGAAGGTCCGCGAGGGCATCCCCATGCTGGAGTCCTGCATGCGGCCCGAGCTGGTCAAGGAGATCACCCTCCAGCCGGTGCGCCGGCACAAGGTGGACGCGGCGATCTTCTTCAGCGACATCGTGGTGCCGCTCAAGGCCGTCGGCATCGACGTGGACATCAAGCCCGGCATCGGCCCGGTCATCGCCGACCCGATCCGCACCTTCGAGGACCTCAACCGGCTGCGCCCGCTGGAGCCCGACGACGTCCCCTACGTCACCGAGGCCGTCGGCCTGCTGGTCGACGAGCTAGGCGGGACCCCGCTGATCGGCTTCGCGGGCGCGCCGTACACGCTCGCCAGCTACCTGATCGAGGGCGGGCCCTCCAAGAACCACGAGAACACCAAGGCCATGATGTACGGGCAGCCCGAGCTCTGGGCCGCCCTGCTGGACCGCCTCGCCGACATCACCTCCGCCTTCCTCAAGGTGCAGATCGAGGCCGGCGCCTCCGCGGTCCAGCTGTTCGACTCCTGGGTCGGCGCGCTCGCCCCGGACGACTACCGCCGCTCGGTGATGCCCGCCAGCACCAAGGTCTTCGACGCCGTCGCCCACTACGGGGTGCCGCGGATCCACTTCGGCGTCGGCACCGGCGAGCTGCTCGGGCTGATGGGCCAGGCCGGCGCGGACATCGTCGGCGTCGACTGGCGGGTGCCGCTGAACGTCGCCGCCGAGCGGGTCGGCGCGGGCAAGGCCCTCCAGGGCAACCTCGACCCGGCGGTGCTGTACGCGCCCACCAAGGTCGTCGAGACCAAGGCCCGCGAGGTGCTGCACGCCGCCCAGGCGCTCGGCACCAGCGGCCACATCTTCAACCTCGGCCACGGCGTGATGCCGTCCATGGACCCGGACGCGCTCAGCCGCCTGGTCGCCTTCGTGCACGAGGCCAGCGCGCGCTGACGCCCCGCGGCGGCGGGCCCCCGGGAGTTCGGGGGCCCGCCGCCGTGCGTCATTCCCCGGAAGCCCCGGGGTGCTCGGGCTCCTCGGGGTGCTCGGGCTCCTCGGGCCGGACGACCGGCCGTGCGCGGGTCCGGCGCCAGTACCGGTAGAGCAGCGCCCCCGGGACCCCGAGCACCAGCAGGAACGGCGCCACCGCGGCCAGCGCCACCACCAGCGCGGTCCCGATCGCGACCAGCACGTGCCAGCCGCCGCCCAGCGCCGAACCCACCGATTCGCCGAAGCCCTTCCCTCCGGCCGCCGTCGGTGTCGGGGTCGGCGTGGGGGCCACCGCCTCCCGGCGGACGTCCAGGGTGACGGTCGAGTACGAGGTCCGGGCGGCCAGCTCCTTCTGCTGCTTCTGCAAGGACTCCAGGTCCGCCTCCCGGCGGCTCAACTCGCCCTCCAGCGAGGTGATGTCGCTCAGCGTCTTGGCCTGGGCCATCAGCGCCCGCACCCGGTCCACGCTCGCCTGCTGGGTCTGCACCCGGCTCGCCACGTCCGCGACCTGCTGGGTCAGGTCGTCCGCCTGGCTCTTGCGCGAGACCACCCGGCCCAGGGCGGCCAGCTGGTCCAGGGTCTGCTGGTAGGCGGCGGACGGGATCCGCAGCGTCAACTGGCCGTACTCGTCCGCACCGCCGCCGTTGACCGACTCGCCGCCCACGTAACCGCCCGACGCGGTCGTCAACTCCCGCGCCCTGCCCAGGACCTGCCCGACGTCCTTGGTGGTCAGCGAGAGCTGCGCGGTGTACGAGATCAGCCGGGCGTCCGCGGCCGGAGTGACCCCGGCGGCCGCCGGCGCCCCGGAGGGCTGCCCGCCCGCCGGGGCGGGAGCGGCCGGCGCGGCCGCCCCACCGGCCGCCTTCGCCGGCGCTCCCGCCGAGTCGTTCCGCCCCGATTCCCCGCCGCCGCTCGCACTGCAACCCCCGGCCAGCAGCACCGCGGCGGCCACCGCCACCACCGGCACCCCGGCCCTCGCCCGTCGTCCCATTCCCCGGCCCCTCCCCAAGTCCGCTGGCATTTCCTGCCATTGGACGCAAGAGCCTGCCCGACGGACCCGCCCGGCAGATCGCAGGTCCATCACAGCTCGGCCCCGGGACGGACACGACCCACCGGAGTGCTCCATCCCGCAGGTTCGCCATGACCGGCTCTGTGGCACACGGCTTGTGTGGCCCGCAGGCAGCGCCGCAGAACTCGCTATCTTGGAGTTATGAGCGAGCTGCCGGACTGGATGTACGCGCCCAGAGTCGAGGGTTGGATCGCTGACGACCTCGACCACCTGCCGCAGGCGCCGCGGCACACCGAGCTGATCGACGGAGCCCTGGTCTTCATGATGTCCCCGCAGCGCACTTGGCACAGTTGGGTCGTATCGGGCCTGAACGCGGCGCTGGAAGGCCTCGTGCCGGATGGATTGTGGCCGGAGCGCGAGATCACGATCAAGCTCGACCGCACCAACCGCCCGGAACCAGATGTGATGGTCGTGAGCGCCGAGCCCGACCCCACTCGCACGTGGTACGAGCCGACCGAGGTGGTACTGGTCGTTGAGGTGGTCTCTCCGGAGTCCGCCCAACGCGACCGCGAGGTCAAGTTCCGGAAGTACGCCAAGGCCGGAATTCGGCACTATTGGATCGTCGAGGAGGAGGACGGTCTGCCGGTCGTGCACGTCTACGAGCTGGATCCAGCGGCAAGTGCCTACGCGCCGGCCGGGATCTTCCGGGGCAAGCTGGAGCGGCCGGTGCCGTTCCCGACCGTCATCGATCTCGACAGGTTCGTGTCCCGGCGGAAGCGTGCAGCGGATTGAGGCATCCGTGTAAAGACCTGCGAGACTGCGAGGCATGTCGGATGCACAGGTCGTCGTCGTCGGTGGTGGGATCGCGGGGCTGGCTGCGGCCGCCTTCCTGAGCGGGGCGGCCGGGGGGCCGGCGCGGGCGCGGGTGACACTGCTGGAGGCGTCGGGGCGGGTCGGCGGGAAGCTGTGGGGCGGCGAGGTCGGCGGGGTCCGGGTGGACCTCGGGGCCGAGTCGGTGCTGGCGCGGCGGCCGGAGGCCGTGGAGCTGGCCCGGGCCGTCGGGCTGGGGGCGGAGCTGGAGCCGCCGACCGGCGCCAAGGCGGCGATCTGGACCAGGGGCGCGCTGCGGCCGCTGCCGGGCGGGCAGGTGATGGGCGTCCCGGGCGACCTGGAGGCGCTGGCCGCCTCCGGGGTGCTGAGCGCCGAGGGGCTGGAGCGGGCCCGGCACGAGCGGGCCGGCGAGGTCGGGGCGGACGTCGCGATCGGCCGCTACGTCGCCGACCGGCTCGGCCAGGAGGTGGTGGACCGGCTGGTGGAGCCGCTGCTGGGCGGCGTCTACGCCGGTCGCGCCGAGGAGATCTCGCTGCGCGCCGCCGTGCCGCAGCTGCTGCCGATCGCCCGGAGCGGCGGCTCGCTGGTCGAGGGGGTGCACGCGCTGGCGTCCCGGCCGCAGGTGGTCGGCACCCCGGTGTTCCAGGGGCTGCGCGGCGGCCTCGGCACCCTGCCGGGGGCGGTGGCCGCGGCCTGTGTGAAGGCGGGCGTGGACCTGCGCACCGACACCCCGGTGGAGGAGCTGCGCCGCACCCCCGAGGGCTGGCGGGTGGTGGCCGGCGGCGAGGTGCTGACCGCCGACGCCGTGGTGCTGGCCGTCCCGGCGCCGGCCGCGGCCCGGCTGCTGCGGGCGGACGCCCCGGCGGCGGCCGCCGAGCTGGACGCCGTCGAGTACGCGGGCATGGCCCTGGTGACCCTGGCGTTCCGCCGCGCCGACCTGCCCGAGCCGCCGGCCGGCAGCGGCTTCCTGGTACCGCCGGTGGACGGCCGTCGGATCAAGGCCTCGACCTTCTCCTCCAACAAGTGGGGCTGGCTGCAGCGTTCCGCCCCGGACGCCTTCCTGCTGCGCACCTCGCTGGGCCGCCACCGCGAGGACGAGGTGCTGGAGCTGCCGGACGAGGAGCTGGTGGCCCGCTCGCTGGCGGACCTGGCGGAGGCGGTCGGCCTGACCGCCCGGCCGTACGACACCGTCGTGTCGCGTTTCACGGCGGGCCTGCCGCAGTACCCGGTGGGCCATCCGGACCGGGTGGCCCGGGTGCGGGCGTCGGTGCGGGCGGTGGGCGGCCTGGCGCTGTGCGGCGCCGCGTACGACGGGGTGGGGATCCCGGCCTGCATCGCTTCGGCGGCCGCCGCCGCGGCGGCCGTCGGTGAGCACATCGACGAACGGTTGACCCCGACGACCGGGGACGGTTCCACGGAGAGGACAATGGGCGCATGACTGAGAGCGTTGAGCGGGAGCCCGAGCAGCGGCCCGAGAAGAAGAAGGCGCGCGACCTGAACCAGGTCATCCGCTACACCATGTGGTCGGTGTTCAAGCTCAAGGGCGCCCTGCCCGAGGACCGCACCGCCCTCGCCGCCGAGGTGGACGAGCTGTTCGCGCAGCTGGACGCCAAGGACGTGACGATCCGCGGCACCTACGACGTCTCCGGGCTGCGCGCGGACGCCGACCTGATGGTCTGGTGGCACGCCGAGGACTCGGACGACCTCCAGGAGGCGTACAACCGCTTCCGCCGCACCGGCCTGGGCCGCCAGCTGGAGCCGGTCTGGTCGAACATGGCCCTGCACCGCCCGGCCGAGTTCAACAAGTCGCACATCCCGGCCTTCCTGGCCGACGAGCGCCCGCGCGACTACGTCTGCGTCTACCCGTTCGTCCGCTCCTACGAGTGGTACCTGCTGCCGGACGCCGAGCGGCGCGCGATGCTCGCCGAGCACGGCCAGATGGCCCGCGGCTACCCGGACGTGCGGGCCAACACGGTGGCCTCGTTCGCGCTCGGCGACTACGAGTGGCTGCTCGCCTTCGAGGCGGACGAGCTGCACCGGATCGTCGACCTGATGCGCGACCTGCGTCCCTCCCGGGCCCGGCTGCACGTCCGCGAGGAGGTGCCGTTCTTCACCGGCCGCCGCAAGCCGGTGAGCGAGCTGCTGAACGGCCTGGCCTGACCCGCGTCGCACCGGAGGCCGGCTCCCCCCGCTGGGGTGGGAGCCGGCCTCCGGCCGTTCGTCAGGGGCGCGGCCCCGCGAACTCCCGCAGGACGGCGTTGTAGCGGGTGCCGAGGTCGACCCGGGTGACGTCGGAGAAGCGGAACTTCATCGGCTCCGGGCGCCAGCGCGCCTCGGGGTCGACCTCGTGCAGCCGCAGCGAGGCGGGGCGCACGGCGGTGACGGCGCCGACCCAGCAGGAGTCCGGGGCGTTCCGCTCGGTGTGCAGCGCGATCAGGCCGTACTCCGCACAGGCGGTGGCGAGCAGCCCCGGCAGGTCGTCCAGCGGCAGTTCGGCGCCCGGCGGCCGGACGGGCCACCGGCCCCGGCGGCGCAGCACCCGCACGGTCAGGGTGTCGGGGCCGCCGAGGTCGCGGACCTTGCGCAGGTCGGTGGTGCGCACGGCCGTCCAGCCGTCGAGGTGGTGGTCGGTGCACGCGGCGAGCAGCGTCCAGACCGGGCCGGTGCCGAGGACGAAGCCCTCCAGCTCGTCCGCTCCGGGGATCGAGCGGCGCAGCCGGACCGGCCGGCCTTCGCGGTGGGCGCGGTCGAGCGCGGCGCGGTGGTGGTCGTCCATGGGGCGGAGTCTGCCCCGGTCAGGGCCGTCGGCGCAGCCGGTTTTCAGCCGCGGTGCGGGCGCAGGGCGGCGCGCAGCCGGGCGTCGGGGAGCACGGCGGGGCCGTTCATGGCGACGGCGGTGAGCAGTTCGCGCTCCTCGTCGTCGGCGAGGCCGTGCTGGCGGGCCGGGCGGACCTCGCGCAGCACCTCCTGGCCGATCGGGGAGGCCCAGCGGGTGTACGGGTAGACGTCGACCCGGGCCATCAGCAGGGTGCCCGCGGTGAGCACCAGCGGCAGCGAGAACCAGGCGATCGGGGCGAGGGTGTCACCGCCGGTGAAGCCGCTGAGCGAGACCGCGGCGGCGAGCAGCACCACCGTCAGCAGCATCGCGTGCCGGACCTGGCGCACCACCACCACGGTGTTGCGCTGGACCAGGGCCGGGGTGGCCAGGCCGGCCAGCGCCAGCCGGGCGCCGATCTCCAGCACGGTGGGGTGCTCGCCCATCGCCCGGCGCAGCTCGTCGGTGCGGCACTGGCCCTCGGGGCCGACGGTGGCGACGACCGCCCGTTCCAGCCGGCTGCGGCCCCTGGGGTCGACCACGGTGGTCCAGCCGGTGTGGGCGAGGTGCAGGCGGCCGCGGCCGGCCATCAGGACGAGGGCGAGCTCCACCACCCGGTCCGGGCCGCCGGCCAGGTAGGCCGTCTCGTACAGTCCGATGCCGACGGCTTCCGGCGGGCGCCGCCCGTCCTGGTCGGCGAGGGCATCGGCGGTGGCGGTCATCCGCACCAGCCGGAGGCAGGACAGCACCGCCGCGACACAGGCCGGTATCAGGAACAGCAACCACATGGGCTTGTTCTATGCCTGGGGCCCCGGCGCGGGGAACGGCTTCCCGGGGCGCGATACCGAACTGTGACGTCAGGAGCCGCCGCAGCTGCTCCCGCAACTGGACGAGGAGCCGCAGCTGGAGGACGAACCGCAGCTCGACGAGGAGCCGCAGCTGGAGTGCGAGGAGCCGCCGCACGAGGAGTGGTGGTGGGTGGAGCCGGAGTCGGAGGAGCCGCAGGAGGCGGTGGAGGCGGCGCCGCAGGAGGACCCGCCGGACGAGGAGGTACCGGACGAGGATCCGCCCGAGGAGAAGAAGGAGGAGGACGAGGCCGCCTGGGCCTGTCGTACCGCCTCGTCCTCGGCCGCCGCGGCCAGCATCGCGGCCTCCAGCTCCTGGTCGTCCAGCGCGGCCGCGGCCAGTCCGCCGAGGGCGACCGCGCCCAGCACCGCGCCGCCCGTCAGCCGGGGGGAGACACCGGAGCCGGGCGTCCACGGGGTGCTGCCCTGCATCAGCGCGAGCTGGCGGTGCCCGGCCGGGGTGACCCGGCCGTCGGCGGGGAGGGTGGCGAGCAGGGCGACGGCGCCGAGGAGCAGCAAGAGGCCCGGGTACCAGAGGTTGGGGCGGTCGTAGAGGGCGTCGTTGTCGTCCAGCAGCAGGGCGAGCCCGGCGAAGACCACGACGTCGAGCATCGCCAGCCAGAGCAGCCGCCGTGCGACGCGGGCCCGGTGCAGCCGTTCCGGGCGGCGCATCAGGCCGCGGTCGGCGAGCCGGTCGCCGATCTCCTGGACGGCGGCGGAGCGCATCACCGTGCGGCGCACCGTGCCGAGTTGCCGGCTGCCGGTCGAGCCGACGGCGTCGTGCACGGCCTGGTCGACCGCGTCGTACGGGCGGGCGCCGGTGAGGGTGACCAGTCCGGCGCGGTTGATCACGACCTGTTCGCCGAGGTGCATCCGGACCAGCGCGGTGTCGAAGACCCGGCCCGGGCCGCCGGCCAGGAAGGCGGTGTCCAGCAGCGGCAGGCCGCGGCCGGGAAGGCCCTGCGGGTGGGGCACGTGGCGGACCCGCTGCCTGGCCTGGGAGGCGTACAGCGCGGCCGCGACCAGCAGGAGGGCCGGGATCAGGAAGTAGCTGTTGTGCCACATGGGCGGTTCCCCCGATTGAGACGTCGGATCAGTGGCCGCGCAGGGCCCGGCGCAGCCTGGCGAGCGGGCCGGGCGGCGGTTGGGGCGCCGGGTGGAGCCACTGCTCCAGGGCGCGGCGGTGGTCGGCGGCGGACGGGCCGCCGTCGGTGAGCACCCACGCGGCGAAGGCCCGGGCGTCGGCGTGGTAGCCGCCGGTCTGCGGGTGGGTGCGGGCGTAGGCGAGGAAGAGCGGCCCGTACCGTGCCCCGAGCAGGCGGGGCAGGTCGGGGGCGACCTTCGCGGTGGTGTCGCGCCGCTTGGCGGCGAGGCCGGTGGACTGGGCGCGGACCTGGTCCGGGTCGAAGCCGGGCGGGACGGGCCCGCCGGCCACCAGGGCGGCCAGCAGTTCCGTCTGGCGCCGGGCCAGGCGCTCCCGGGGGGTGCCGGTCGCGTCCTCGGCGCCGGCGCCCCCCTTCGGCTCCACGGGGTTCAGGTCGGGCGTCATCGGGTGCTCCCCTCCAGCACCCGACGGATGGCGTCCAGTTCACCGGCCAGTTCGGAGGGCGGCGGGAAGTCGGCGTCCCGTTCCAGCAGGACGCCGGGCGGTTCGACCCGCGCGCAGAGTTCGGCCAGGACCTCCAGCACCGGTTCGGTGACGGGGTGGGCATGGGTGTCGTGCCACACGCCGTCGACCAGGGTGCCGCCGGCGACGTGCACGTAGGCGAGCGCCTCCAGCGGCAGGCGGTCGAGCTCGGCGGCCGGGTCGGTGCCGAGGTTGACCCGGTTGGTGTGCAGGTTGGCCACGTCGATCAGCAGTCGGACGCCGGTCCGCGCGACGAGTTCGGCGAGGAACTCGCCCTCGGTGAACTCGTCTTCGGGCCAGGCGAGTTGGGCGGCGATGTTCTCCAGGGCGAGCGGCACCGGCAGCTGGTCCTGGGCGATCCGGACGTTCTCGGCGATCACCCGCAGGGAGTCCCGGGTGCGCGGGACGGGCAGCAGGTGGCCGGCCTCCAGGGCGCCGGCCCGGACGAAGGCCAGGTGCTCGGTGACCAGGGGGGAGCCGAGCGCGAGGGCCGTTCCGGCGAGCCTGCCGAGCCGGCCGGGGTCGGGCCGGTCGGCGCCGCCGAGGCCGAGGCCGACGCCGTGCGGGACGACGGTGACGCCGCGTTCGCGCAGGACGGTGAGCGAGGTGGGCAGGTGGTCGGCGCAGACGTTCTCGGCGACCACCTCGACCCAGTCCAGGCCGGGCTGGCGCTCGACCACGGTGTCGATCTCGCTGCGCCAGCCGAGGCCGACGCCGAGCCGGGGCACGGTGGTGGCCGTCGCGGTGGTCTCCGTCGTGGCGGTGTCCACTGTGGAGGCGGTGGAGCCGGGCAGGTCCAGGGCAGGGGAGGTCATCGGTTCGCCCCCTTCGGAGGGCTGGGTGGGGAGGCCGTCGGGCGGTGCGGGCGTCGTCGCCAGGACCGCGCGGCCGTGTTGCTGAGGATGTCCCCGGGCGGGGTGGCTGCCAAGCCTCACCCGGTCTTCTCAGAGCATTATTTGAGCCTTGCCGTTCAGGTGCGCGAGGTCCGGCCCGGCGTCCGGGGCGGATCCACGGACGGACGGCCCGGTGGCGGGGAAATTCGGAGGCGGCGGCGGACGGGCGCGGATAGCGTGCGCATCGATGACTGAGACCGAACTGACGATCCGAGACTTCCGCCCCGCCGACGCCGAGGCGGTGACCGCCGCCCACCGGGCCGGCCGCGAACACCTGGTGATGAGCGCCGAGGCGCTGCTCTGGATGAACTCCCGGACGAATCCCGAGGAGCGCTTCCGCACCTTCGTCGCCGAACTGGACGGCCGGGTGGTCGGCGCGGTGCGCTGCGGACTGGTGCTCGGGACGACGACCACCGGCGTCGGCTACGCCAACGGCAGCGTGCTGCCCGGGTTCCGGCGGCGCGGCGCGGCCACCGCGCTGCTGGCCGCGGCCGAACGGCACCTGAGCGCCCACGGGGTGGCCGAACTGCACACCTGGCTGGACGACGAGCCCGCCGCCCTGGCCTTCGGTGCCGCTCGGGGCTACCAGCCGGGGCGCGAAGCCCACTTCGGCGGGCGGGACCTGGCCCTCCCGCTGCCACAGGCACCGGTGCGGCCGGCCGGCGTCGAGCTGCGCCCGGCCACCGACTGGGCGGACGATCCGCGCCCGCTGTTCCTGGTGGAGGCGGACGCGATCCGGGACGAGCCCGGCGAGGTGGTGATGGACGCCCTGGACTACGAGGAGTGGCTGCGGGGCGACTGGGCCCGGCCGGACCTCGACCTCGGGCTGACGGTGGTCGCCGTGGTGGACGGCGAGCCGGCGGCCTTCACCATGGCGCAGACCGACGGTATGGGCCGCTACTGGTCCGCGTTCACCGCCTGCCGCCGGGAGTTCCGCGGCCGCGGGCTGGCCAAGCTGGCCAAGCTGGAGTCGCTGCGGCTCGCGGCGGCGGCCGGTCACCGCCGCGCGTACACCAGCAACGACGCCACCAACGCGCCGATGCTGGCGGTCAACGCCTGGCTGGGGTACGAGCGCTGCGCGGGGGAGCGGAAGGGGATCAAGCGCCTGGGGTGACCGGGGCGCGGAGATCCGGCCACCCCGATTTGCCGCGAAGGGGGTATTTCCGGCCACGGACGGGGACATGACCAGGGCGCACAGTTCGTGGTCGAGTCTTCCTCCGGGGGATCATATGGAGATCCTGCTCCAGGTGCTGATCGCATCGGTGCCGGCCGTGATCGGCTTCCTCGCGGCCCGTTCCCTCGCCCGCACCAGGCTGTTCCTGCGCTACGGCTTCCTGCGGGCGCTGCTGGCGCCGTACGGGCGGGTGCAGATCGTCATCCCGAGCCTGGAGGTGGCGGAGTTCGCCTTCACCTCGGACGGCTGCCAGTTGACCAGCCGCGGGCCGAAGAACGTGCTGTTCGTGCCGATGGCCGAGGCCAGGGCGATAGCGGAACTGACCGACCTGCTGCGGAAGGTCAACCGCAAGGCGACGATCGAGCTGGTGGTGGCGGGGGCGCAGGACCCGCGGATGCCGACCTTCTCGATCGGCGGGCCGGGCGTCAACTCGTACTCCGGTGGCGTGCTGGACACGGTGTTCCCGGACTTCGCGGTCGAGTACCCGGACGAGGCCCGTGCCCGCTGGGGCGGGATGACCTTCGAGGCGCTGTACAACCCGGCCGGGGAGCTGATCCGCGACCACGGCTTCATCTTCGTCACCCGCACGCCCCGGCAGGCGCCCTGCGTCGTGCTCTGCGGGGTGTTCGCCTTCGGTTCGGCGATGGCGGTGGAGGCCCTGACCTCGGCGAACCGGGGGTCCCCGCTGGCGGCGCTGTTCCGCTCGGGGGAGAAAGGATTCGTCGCGGTGGAGGGGCGGGTGATCGGGCTGGACACGGTGGACGTCACGGTCGAGGTCTGCCGGGTGCTGCCCACCCAGCGGTCCGACGTCCCGTCGGGTTTCCGGGGCGAGGTGTCCACCAGTCGTCCCGATCCGTGAGACGATTGGTCTCGACCACGTGGTGCGAATCCGGACAGTGCGGGAGGGAACGGGGCACTAACTCCAGCTGTTCGTACAGCTTTTGCCCCATCCCTGACACAACATGGGCATAATCGCGCGCATGACGATCAACCGTGCGAACGTGAGCGCGATTGCCGAGGACCTGTACGTGTGGCTCCCCCCGAAGCGGGGCTGGGGCCTGGCCAACTGCGGCCTGCTGGCCTCGGAGACCACCGCGCTCTGGATCGACACCCCCTACGACCCCTCACTGGCCGGGGAGTTCCTGGCCGCCAGCCGGCGCCTGCTGCCGACCGGGGTCGACATCGACCGGGTGGTCGTCACCCACGCCAACGGCGACCACCTGTGGGGCGCCGGAGTGCTCCCCGACGCCGAGGTGATCGCCACCCGCGAGGCGCTGGAGCACATCCACTGGGAGCCCACCCCCCAGCAGCAGCACGCCCTGCTCACCAACAGCGACCCGGACTCCCCGCTCGGCGGCTACCTCCGCGAGCACTTCGGGGGCTTCGACTGGTCCACCACCGAGCCGGTGCACCCGGACACCGTCTTCACCGGCGAGCTGGAGCTCACGGTCGGCCGCTACCCGGTGCAGATCACCAGCCTGCCCGCCGCCCACACCGGCGGCGACCTGATGGTCCACCTGCCGCACCAGCGCGCCGTGTTCACCGGCGACGTGATCTTCTCCTCGACCCCCGAGCAACCGGGCGACCACCCCTCGCACTGGGCCGGCCCGCTGGAGAACGTCATCGGCGCCTGCGAACGGGCCCTGGACACCGGCGCGGAGATCTTCGTCCCCGGCCACGGCCCGGTGCTCGACCGCGAGGGCGTCCAGGAGCACATCGGCTACCTGGCGTACGTCCGCGAGCGCGCCCACACCCTGCACGCCGCCGGGATACCCGCGCTGGACGCCGCCCGGCGGGTGATCGCCGAGCAGCGCCACCCCGAACTCGGCCTGCCCGAGCGGCTGGTGCTCACCGTCGCGGCCGAGTACCGGCACCTGGACGGCTCCGAACTGCCCGGCATCCTGGACGCCATGGCCCAGGTCGCCGTGGTGGCCCGCGAACTGGCCGAGGACTCGGCCCGGATCCCGCGCCCGCGCCCCGCCCGGAACTGACCGCCCGGAACCGACCGCCGGGGCACCGACCGCCGGGGCCCCGACCCCGGCCGGACCCCGCGCGCACCCGGCACCCGCACCCCGGCACCCGCACCACCGCACCCGCGCGCACCCCGCTCCCGAGCTCCGCCCGGAACCGAACCCCGGGCGCCGGCCCGGGCCGAGCAGCAAGGACACCCGAGGACCCCGATGACGCAGATCGCGCTGATCGCGCTGATCGTCCTGGCGCTGGCCACCACCGCGGCCGCGGTCGTGCTCGCCCGCGGCCGGGCCGCGGCCGTCCGCCGGGCGGTGGCCGCCGAGGCCGCGCTCGGCCAGGGCGCGCAGCAGGCCCGCGCCGCCGAGGCCAAACTCGCCCGCGCGGAACGCCAGCGGGACGAGGCCCAGGAGGCCGTACGGAACGCCGCCGAGCAGACCCGGCGGGCCGAGGAGCACACCCGGGCCGCCGACCAGCGGGGCGCCGCCGCCAACGCCCGGGCCAGGGAGGCGAACGCCGGCATCGGGGAGGCGAACGCCCGCGCCGCGGCCGCCGAGGCCCGGCTGGCCGCCGCGGACCGCGGCGGCGCCGCGCTGCTGGCGGAGATCGGCCACCTCGCCCAGGAGCGGGTCGCCGCCACGGCCGTCCGGCTGACCCACACCAACGCCCCGACGGTCGGCCCGCTTGACCCGCAGGCCGTCGGCCCCGAGGGCGTCCGGGCCCTGCAGTCCGTCCTGGACGCCACCACCGCGGCCCTCGCCGACGAGCGCGAGCGGGTCGACGCCGCCGCCCGGGCCGCCATGCGCGGCGCCACCTCCCGGATCCAGACCCTGCTCTACCAGATCCAGAGCCTGGTCCAGCAGCTCCAGCACGACAACGACGACCCCCGGCTGCTGGAGGTCGACTTCCGCAACGAGGTCGCGCTGCGCCGGATCCAGACCGTCGCCGTGCTCTGCGAGGCCTGGCCGGGCCTGGCCCGGACCGACTCCCCGCTCGCCGAGGTCGTCGTCGGCGCGCTCTCCCGGGTGCCCGGCTACGCCCGGATCAAGGTCGCCAACCACCTGCGCGAGCAGCGGCTCGCCGTGGTCGCCCGGGCCGCCGAGCCGATCGCCATCGCCATCGCCGAACTGCTCGCCAACGCCACCGCCTACTCCCACCCGGAGACCGACGTCCCGGTCACCGTCCAGCAGGGCGGCCGCGGCGCACTGGTGATCGTCGACGACAGCGGCATCGGCATGGACGAGGACCAGCTGCGCCGGGCCCGCCGACTGCTGGCCGGCCCGTCGGACGTGCTGCTCACCGAGCTGGGCAACCCGCCCAAGACCGGCTTCGCGGTGGTCGGCAAGCTGGCCCGCCAGTACGGCTTCACCTGCCACATCGAGCCCTCGCCGTACGGCGGCATGCGGACCCTCCTGCGCATCCCGGCCGCGCTGGTGACCACGGTGGACGACGAGCAGCCGCTGTCCGTGCTCACCCCGCTGCCGCTGCGGGCCGGCAGCGGCCCGGCACCGGCGCCCACCGTCGCGGCCGTCCCGCCGATGCGCGACGCCGACGAGCAGGCCCCGCCGGTGCTCGCCGACCGCCACAACCAGCCCGGCCCGCATCCGGCGCCGGCCATCCACGTGGTCCCCGACCCGGACACCGCCGCCACCCCCGACGGGGACGGCAGCGGCCTGCCCAGCCGACGGCGGCGGCGTCCGCGCACCGGCGAGGAACCGGGGGCGGCGCCCGGCGCACCGACCGCCGGGACGGCGGGAGGGCCGGGGGAGCAGCCCGCACCGTACGTCCGCACCCCCGAGCGGGCCGCCGCCCACTGGCAGGCCCTGCAGCGCGGCACCGACTCCGGCCGGGCCGCGGCGGCACAGGCCGCCCCGGGCAGCGCCTCACCCGAAGACAGCGCGATCACCCGGAACGGCGTCGCCGGTGGCGACACCACCGGTCCGACAGACATAGAAGGAGTCGAGCATTGACATCCTCCCCGGCTGAGGCCGGGAGATTCCGGCCGCACCTGCTGCGCGGGGCTCCTGCCCCGTACGGCCGGCGTTCCGGCGGGTTCCCCGTTCAACGGGCCGTGCCCGGCGTGGGATCGCCACGTCGGGTCTCACCGGCCCTCCAGGGGCGTTTAGCCTGTCCGCCTGCCCGGCGGCCAGGATGTTGCGAGCGGCGTTGAGGTCACGGTCATGCAGCACACCACATGCGCGGCAGGACCACGCGCGGATCGCGAGGGGCTTGGGACCGTCACGGTGCCCACACTCCGAGCAGAGCTGAGAGGACGGGAACGTGCGGTGCACGATCCCGACCGTGCGCCCGCGCCGTGCGGCTTTCTCTTCGAGCAGTCGGCGGAAGGTGGCCCATCCGGCATCGTGGACGGATTTGGCCAGGCGGCCTCGGGCGAGGCCGTGTACGTTCAGATCCTCCAGGTACACCGCTTGGGTTTCGCGGATGATCCTGGTGGTCTGTTTGTGCAGCCAGTCCCTGCGGGTGTCGGCCACCTTGGCGTGTGCCTTGGCGACCTTGCGGCGGGCCTTGGCCCGGTTCTTCGACCCCTTGGCCTTACGGGACAGCTCCCGCTGCGCGGCCTTCAACCGCTTCTCGGCCTTACGCAGGAAGCGCGGATTGTCGATCACGCTGCCGTCGGAGAGCACGGCATAGGTGGTCAGCCCGAGGTCGATGCCGAGCTCGGCATCGACCTCGGGCAGGTGGCACGGCTCCACGTCCACGACGAAGCTCGCGTGGTAGCGCCCAGCCGGGTCCAGCACGATCGTCACCGACGACGGGTCGGCGGGCAGCGCCCGCGACCACTTCACCCGCACATCGCCGATCTTCGCCAGGTTCAGCTTCCCGTTGGACCGGACGCGGAAGCCGTTGCGGGTGAACCGCAGCGACTGCCGGGCGTCACGCTTCGACTTGAACCGAGGCAGGCCGACCGGTCGGCCCTCCCGCTTGCGGGCCACCGAGTCGAAGAAGTTCCGGTAGGCCGTGTCCAGATCCCGGAGGGACTGGATCAACGGATCCACGCCCACCGAGGCGAGCCACGCCCGCTCCGGAGTCTTCTTCGCCGCTGTGATGACCTGCTTCTGCAAGTCCGTGGCCTTCGGGTACGGCAGGCCGTCCTTCCAGGCGTCCCTCCGTGTCGCGAGGGCGTCGTTGTACACCACCCGCGCGCACCCGAACGTCCGTGCCAGAGCCACGCGCTGACTCGCCGTCGGATAGGCGCGATAGGAGTACCTCAGATGCACACGATCAACCTAGCCGGAGCCACCGACAACGGCTCCTACCCACATGCCTTGAGCCCGCACGCCGCTGTGCGGCAGGGCGGAACGGCCCCCATTTCCCCCGGCCGACGCCGGGAGCACCCTGGGAGTACAAAAGTGAGCAGCTCGCCCAGCCCGACCGCCACCGAAGAGATCTCCTGGGTGCTGAACCCGCTGCTGGAGCTTCCGGGGGTGCTGCACGCGGTGGTCGCCACCGGTGACGGCCTCGTCGAGGCCGCCTCCGACGGCCTCGGCCGGGCCTCCGCCGAGCGGGTCGCCGCGATGACCGCCACCGTGCACGCCGCGGCCCGCGCCTTCACCACCGCCTTCACCGACGTCGAGCGGCCGCGGCTGGCCCAGACCGTGGTGGAGTCCGACCTCGGCTACGCCATCGTGGTCCCCGCCGGGGAGAACACCTCGCTCGCCGTGTTCACCGCCCCGGACGCCCAACTCGGCAACGTGGCCTACCAGATGCAGCTCCAGGTCGCCGCCCTCGGCCGGGCCCTGGCCAGCCCGCCCCGGCAGCAGGAGGCCGGCGCGCAGGGCACCCCGACCGGGTCATGAGCGCCGTCCCCCGCAGGCGGATGGTGCCCGCCTACCTGGCCACCGGCGGCCGCAGCCGCCCCGGCACCGACGGCTTCGAGCGGCTGACCGTCCTGTTCGCGGACCGCGCCGAACCGCCCGGCGACCTCGACCCCGAGCACCGCCGGCTCTGGGAGCTGCTGCGCCCCGGCGCGCTGACCGTGGTGGAGGCCGCCGCGCACCTGCGCCTGCCGGTCAGCGCCACCGTCTTCCTGGCGGCCGACCTGGTCGAGGCGGGCTGCCTGCGCGCCCGCGCGCCGATCCCGCGCGCCCAGCAGACCGACCGCTCCATCGTCGAGAGGCTCCTCGTTGGACTCCGTGCGCTCCGGTGACCCCGGCAGCGGCCCCGGCCCCGGCCAGGACCTCCCGGCCGCAGGGCCGAGCCGGGTGGGCTACCTGCCCGACCGGGACCAGCTGCTGATGAAACTGGTGGTCGCCGGCCCGTTCGGGGTCGGCAAGACCACGCTCATCCGCACCCTCTCCGAGATCGCCACCCTGCACACCGAGGAGGCGATGACCGAGACCGGGCGGCCGGTGGACGACCTGGCGGGCCTGCCGGAGAAGACCACCACCACCGTCGCGGTGGACTTCGGCCGGCTCACCCTGCCCGGCAACACGGTGCTCTACATGTTCGGGACCCCCGGCCAGCGCCGCTTCTTCCCGCTCTGGCAGGACATCGCCCGCGGCGCCCTGGGCGCGCTGGTGCTCGCCGACACCCGCCGACTGGCCGACTCCTTCGAGATCATGGACATGGTCGAGGAGCAGGGCCTGCCGTACGCCGTCGCCGTCAACACCTTCCCGGACTCCCCGGAGCACCCGCCCGAGGTGCTGCGCGCCCACCTGGACCTGCACGCCGCGACCCCGCTGCTGCTGTGCGACGCGCGCGAGCGCGGCAGCAGCCTCGACGCGCTGATCGCCCTGGCCGAGCACGTCCTGGAGACCCTGCCCGCCACCGCCACCGCCACCGATCCCCAGGAACGCCCGTGACCGTCGAGACCCGACCGACCCCGATCTACGGCCCGGTCTTCGCCGCCGACCCCCAGCTGGTGTACGAGCGGCTGCGCCGCCACGGCGCCGTCGCCCCGGTCGAGATCGCCCCCGGCGTCGAGGCCCTGCTGGTCACCGACTACCAGGCCGCCCTGGACCTGCTGCGCGACACCGACACCTTCTCCAAGGACTCCCGCGCCTGGCAGGCGACCGTCCCGCCGGACTCCCCGCTGCTGCCGGTGCTCGGCTACCGCCCCACCGCGCTGTTCAGCGACGGCGCGACGCACGCCCGCTACCGCGCGGTGATCACCGACGGCCTGGCCCTGCTCGAACCGCACCGGCTGCAGCGCCAGGTCGCCGAGGTGGCCCACCAGCTGATCGACCGCTTCGCCGCCGTCGGCAGCGCCGACCTGATCGCCGAGTACGCCCGCCAGCTGCCCGCCTTCGTGCTGACCACCGGGTTCGGCGTGCCGGAGGAGGAGCACGCCGAGGTGGTGGCGGCGATCACCGGGCTGATCGAGTCGGGCGCCCGGGCCGGTGCCGCGTACGGCAAGCTCGTCGCGGTGGTCACCGCGATGGTCGCCGAGCGCCGCGAACGCCCCCGGCACGACCTGGCCTCCTGGTTCGTCACCCACCCGGTCGGGCTGGACGACGACGAGGTGATCCGGCAGATCACCCTGACCATGATCGCCGGGCACGAGCCGACCACCAACCTGATCGGCAACGCCCTGCTGCGGCTGCTCACCGACGCCCGCTACGCCGGCTCGCTGTTCGGCGGCGCGATGACCGCCCACCAGGCGATCGACGAAGTGCTGTGGCACGAGCCGCCGATGGCCAACCTCTCGGCCCACTACCCGCGGTACGACATCACCTTCCACGGCCGCGAGATCGCGGCCGGCTCGCTGGTGCTGGTCTCCTACGCGGCCGCCAACTCCCAGGCGGCGCCGGCCACCGACGGCACCGAGCTGCGCAGCGGGGAGAGCGCCCACCTGGCCTGGGCGGCCGGCCCGCACGCCTGCCCGGCCCGGGACCCGGCCCTGCTGATCGCGATCACCGCCATCGAGCAGCTGACCAGTCGGCTCAGCGACCTCGAACTGGCCACCCCGGCAGGTGAGTTGCTCTGGCGCCCGGGCCCGTTCCACCGCGCCCTGGTCCACCTGCCGGTCCGCTTCGCCCCGGTCGCGGGATAGCCGGCCGGACAGCGCCGAGGGGCCGGCCGCCGGAGCGGTCCGGGCCCTCGGCGCCGGCGGTCAGCTCTCCTCGACCGGCCGCAGGGTCAGCGAGATGCTGTTGATGCAGTACCGCTGGTCCGTCGGCGTGCCGTAGCCCTCGCCCTCGAAGACGTGCCCCAGGTGCCCGCCGCACTTGGCGCAGCGCACCTCGACCCGGCGCATGCCGAGCGAGGTGTCCTCGATGTACTCGACCCGGTCCCCGGCCAGCGGCGCGTAGTACGAGGGCCAGCCGCAGTGGCTGTCGAACTTGGTCTCGGAGCTGAACAGCTCCGTCCCGCAGGCCCGGCAGGCGTACACGCCGACCGTCCTGGTGTCGGTGTACTCGCCGACGAAGGGCCGCTCGGTGCCCGCCTCGCGGAGCACGTGGTACTCCTCGGGGCTGAGCTGGGCGCGCCACTCGGCCTCGGACTTCTGGATCTCGTAGCTCATCACGACTCCCGCTCGGCGTACGTCAGACGTTGGAAGCAACGTTCGCGAGGTGCTTGAGAATTTCGGGCCCCAGGTTGGTGACGTCGCCGGCGCCCATGGTGAGCAGCAGGTCGCCCGGGCGGGCCAGGCCGGCCAGCAGGGCGGGGGCGGCGGCGAAGTCGTGCTCGGGGGTGACGTCGGCGCCGGCCCGGCGGGCGGCGTCGAGGATCAGCTCGCTGGTGACCCCGGGGATCGGGTCCTCGCGGGCCGGGTAGATGTCCAGCACCACCGAGGCGTCGGCCAGCGCCAGCGCCCGGCCCATCTCCTCGGCGAGCTGCTGGGTGCGGCTGAACAGGTGCGGCTGGAAGACCACCAGGACGCGGCCGTCGCCCTCCAGGCCCTCCCGGATCGCCTCCAGGTCGGCGGTCATCTCGGTCGGGTGGTGGGCGTAGGAGTCGATCACCTGGACGCCGGCCGCCTCGCCCTTGAGCTGGAGCCGGCGGCGCACGCCGGTGTAGGCGCCGAGCGCCTTGGCGAGGTCGGCGGCCGGGACGCCCAGCGCGACGCCGGCGGCCAGCGCGGCCACCGCGTTGTGGGCGTAGTGCCGACCGGGCACCGAGACGGTGAAGGTCAGCTCCTCGCCGTCCAGCAGGACGGTGACCTCGCTGGTCATGCCGTGGGCGACCACCGACAGGACGCGCAGGTCGGCGTCCTCGGCGGCGCCGACGGTGACCACGTGGAGGCCCTCGCGGGCGGCCACCCGGGAGGTCAGTTCGCGGGCGCCGTCGTGGTCGGCGGAGACGACCAGGGTGCCGCCGGGGGTGATCCGGCCGACGAAGGTCTCGAAGGACTCGTAGATCTCGTCGATCGAGGCGTAGTTGGCGTGGTGGTCCAGCTCCACGTTGAGCACGATCGCCACCTCGGGCGCGTACTTGTGGAAGCTGCGGTCGCTCTCGTCGGCCTCGGCGACGAAGATCTCGCCGACGCCGTGCCGGGCGTTGGAGCCGGGCGCGTCCAGGTCGCCGCCGATCGCGTAGGACGGCTCCAGGCCCAGCTCGCCGAGGGCGACGGCGAGCATGCTGGTGGTGGTGGTCTTGCCGTGGGTGCCGGCCACCGCCAGCGCCCGGCGGCCGCCCATCAGCGCGGCCAGCGCGTCGGAGCGGTGCACCACCGGGATGCCGCGCTCGCGGGCGGCGACCAGCTCGGGGTTGTCGGCGCGGATCGCGCTGGAGACCACGATGCTGCTGGCGCCGTCCGGCACGTGCTCGGCGGCGTGGCCGACGTGCACGGTGGCGCCGAGGGCGCGCAGCGCGAGGACGGTCTCGGACTCCTTGGAGTCACTGCCGGAGACGCTGGCACCGCGCACCGCGAGGATCTTCGCCAGGCCGGACATCCCGGCGCCGCCGATGCCGATGAAGTGCGGGGCGTGCAGGTCGTGCGCGGCGTCGTTCAAGGCGTGGCTCCGTACGGGCGGGATCTGGTGGGCAGGCGGCCGGGGTGCGAATCGTCCTCGCGGGCGGACCGCAAGGACGATTCTGCACCACCGGCGGGCGGAGTCAGGAGTCGCTGGCGAAGAGCCTGAGCACCGGCACCCCCACCTTGTGGCGGGCCTGGGAGGCCCAGTCGCGGTGGAAGAACTCCTCCACGAAGTGCGGCGAGGTGAGCACCACCACCTCGTCCGCCTCCTGTTCGCGGACCACGGCGCGCAGCCGGTCCAGCGGTTTCTCCTCGACCAGCTCGCCGACCGCCTCGGCCCCGGCCCGGCGCAGGTGGCGCAGGCTGTGCTCCAGCGATTCGCCGGCCACGGTCGGGCCGCCCGCGGACTCGTCGTGCTCGTGCACCACCTTGTCGAGGTGGCCGAGGGCGACGTCGTCGAGCGCCCGCAGCAACTCGTCCTGCTTGCCGCGCGGCTGCATCAGGACGACGAAGGACACCTTCTCGTCGCTGTGGAGCGTGGTGACGAGCTCCACGTCCGCGTCCGAGAGCGCCTTTTCGATCATCAGTACCGTCTTGAACACGTGAGTCCCTTCCAGTGGCCGGCCCCCGGGCCCCGGCATCGCATAACGGGATCACGATCGGGGGGTCACGGGGTCATCCGAACCCAGGTGACGCAGGTAGCGGGTGAAGAGGAATCCTTTCTGCTCGATCAATGAGACCAGCCGCATCCGCTGCACGTCCGGCATTTCCGCATCGCGGACGATGCGCGGCGCGTCGCCGCCGGTGACCAGCGGGGCCAGCGACAGGCACAGCTCGTCCAGCAGTCCCGCCGCCGCCAGCTGCCCCAGCAGGCGGGGGCCGCCCTCGGTCAGCAGCCGCGTCCAGCCCCGCTCCACCAGGGCCGCCACGCCCGCCCGCAGGTCCACCGAGCCCTGCCCGGCGAGCACCAGGTCGGCCACCCCGGCGACCGCCCGGCGGCGCTCCTGCGGGGCGTCCTCGACGGTGATCACCACCGTCCTGACCAGCGGTTCCGTGAACAGCGGCGCGGTGAGGTCGAGGTCCAGCGAGCGGCTCACGATCGCGATCGCCGGGGCCGGGGACTGCCCCGCCGCGGCCCGCGCGGCCGCGAAGTCCGCCCGGGCCCGGGCCGGCCGGTAGCCCTCCGCCCGGACCGTCTCGGCGCCCACCAGCACCACGTCCGACAGCGCCCGCAGCACACCGAAGATCCGCTTGTCGGCGTCCCCGGAGAGGCCCTCGGAGAGGCCGTCGAGCCGCGCACCGCCGTCCAGCCCCGCCACCATGTTGGCCCGCAGCCACGGGCGCCCCCGATTCACCTGGTCGGGGTACGCGTAGACGGCGGCGAGCGATTCCAGGTCGGACGGATCGGCGACCGGAGCGCCCAGCGGGCTGATCAACTGTTGCATGTCCCCAGTCTTCCACCGCGGGGCCGGCCGGGGCCGGGAGCGGGTTCGGAGGGCGCGGGCACCAGGCGTACCCTCTACTAACGTGCCCGCAGCCTCCCGCCCCGCCCCCGCGACCGAGTCGATAGCCGCCGAGAGCCCGGCCGGCGCCCCGATCGCACTCACCGAACGCCGCCCCGTCGTGCCCGCCGAGCGGCTGGTCGCCGAGATGGTCCCGCCGCCCCGGTTCGCCGAGGTGAGCTTCGGGACGTACATCCCGGACCCGAACCAGCCCAGCCAGTACGAGGCCGTCCAGGTCCTGGAGCAGTTCGCGGCCACCCTCGGAGGGGGAAACGGTTCCGCGCCCAAGCGCAGCTGGTTCCGCCGCTCCGCCCCCGCGCCCACCGGCCCGGCGGGGGTCTACCTCGACGGCGGCTACGGCGTCGGCAAGACCCACCTGCTCGCCTCGCTCTGGCACGCCGCCCCCGGCCCCAAGGCCTTTGGCACCTTCGTCGAGCTGACCAACCTGGTCGGCGCGCTCGGCTTCCAGCAGGCCGTCCGGACCCTCTCCGGGCACACCCTGCTCTGCATCGACGAGTTCGAACTGGACGACCCGGGCGACACCGTGCTGGTCTCCACGCTGCTCGGCCGGCTGGTCGAGAACGGCGTCAAGCTGTGCGCCACCTCGAACACCCTGCCGGAGAAGCTCGGCGAGGGCCGCTTCGCCGCCGCCGACTTCCTGCGCGAGATCCAGGGCCTGTCCGCCCACTTCCGCCCGATGCGGATCGACGGCCAGGACTACCGCCACCGCGGCCTGCCCGACGCCCCGCCGCCGTACCCCGACGACACCGTCGAGGCCGTCGCCGCCCGCACCCCCGGGGCCTCGCTGGACGACTTCGACGCCCTGCTCGCCCACCTCTCCGCCGTCCACCCCAGCCGCTACGGCGCGCTGCTGGACGACGTCAGCGCGGTCTGCCTGCGCGGCGTGCACCAGGTCGACGACCAGTCCACCGCGCTGCGCCTGGTCGTCCTCGCCGACCGGATGTACGACCGCGAGCTGCCCGTCACCGCCTCCGGCCTGCCCTTCGACCAGGTCTTCCCGGAGGACATGCTGCGCGGCGGCTACCGCAAGAAGTACCTCCGCGCCGTCTCCCGCCTGGTCGCCCTGGCCCGCGACAGCGAGAAGCTGGGGTGAACGCCCGCCGCCCGGGCGGTTGACCGGAACGGCGTCGGTTGTCGGTGGGGCGCCGTACGGTGGAGGCGTGCGTCCCATCACGAGTATTGAGCGGTCCGTGGCGCCCTTCGAGGTCGTCAGTCCCTTCCAGCCCAACGGTGACCAGCCGGCGGCGATCGCCGACCTGGAACGGCGGATCAGGGCGGGGGAGAAGGACGTCGTCCTGCTCGGCGCCACCGGCACCGGCAAGTCGGCCACCACGGCCTGGATGATCGAGAAGCTGCAGCGCCCCACCCTGGTGATGGCGCCGAACAAGACGTTGGCCGCGCAGCTGGCGAACGAGTTCCGCGAGCTGCTGCCGAACAACGCGGTCGAGTACTTCGTCTCGTACTACGACTACTACCAGCCGGAGGCGTACGTCCCGCAGACGGACACCTACATCGAGAAGGACTCCTCGATCAACGAGGAGGTCGAGCGGCTGCGGCACTCGGCGACCAACTCGCTGCTCACCCGTCGCGACGTGATCGTGGTCGCCTCGGTCTCCTGCATCTACGGCCTCGGCACCCCGCAGGAGTACGTGGACCGGATGGTCCCGCTCAAGGTCGGCCAGGAGATCGACCGCGACGTGCTGCTGCGCCGCTTCGTCGACATCCAGTACGCCCGCAACGACGTGGCCTTCACCCGCGGGACCTTCCGGGTCCGCGGCGACACCATCGAGATCTTCCCGGTCTACGAGGAGCTCGCCGTCCGGATCGAGATGTTCGGCGACGAGATCGAGTCGCTGTACACCCTGCACCCGCTCACCGGCGAGATCATCAGCCAGGACGAGCAGATCTACGTCTTCCCCGCCTCGCACTACGTGGCCGGCCCCGAGCGGATGGAGCGGGCGGTCACCGGCATCGAGCAGGAGCTGGAGCAGACGCTCGGCAGGCTGGAGAAGCAGGGCAAGCTGCTGGAGGCCCAGCGGCTGCGCATGCGCACCACCTACGACATCGAGATGCTGCGTCAGATCGGCACCTGCTCGGGCGTCGAGAACTACTCGATGCACTTCGACGGCCGCGAGCCCGGTTCCCCGCCGAACACCCTGCTGGACTACTTCCCGGAGGACTTCCTCCTGGTCATCGACGAGTCGCACGTCACCGTCCCGCAGATCGGCGCGATGTACGAGGGCGACGCCTCGCGCAAGCGCACGCTGGTCGAGCACGGGTTCCGGCTGCCCTCGGCGATGGACAACCGGCCGCTCAAGTGGGAGGAGTTCCTGGGGCGGATCGGCCAGACGGTGTACCTGTCGGCGACGCCCGGCGCGTACGAGCTGTCGCGCGGCGACGGCCAGGTCGAGCAGATCATCCGCCCGACCGGCCTGATCGACCCCGAGGTGATCGTCAAGCCGACCGAGGGCCAGATCGACGACCTGGTGCACGAGGTCCGCAAGCGGGTCGAGAGGAACGAGCGCGTCCTGGTCACCACGCTGACCAAGAAGATGGCCGAGGACCTCACCGACTACATGCTGGGCCTGGACATCCGGGTCCGGTACCTGCACAGCGACGTGGACACCCTGCGCCGGGTGGAGCTGCTGCGCGAGCTGCGGGCGGGCCGGTACGACGTGCTGGTCGGCATCAACCTGCTGCGCGAGGGCCTGGACCTGCCCGAGGTGTCGCTGGTGGCGATCCTGGACGCGGACAAGGAGGGCTTCCTGCGCTCGGGCACCTCGCTCATCCAGACGATCGGCCGCGCGGCCCGCAACGTCTCCGGCCAGGTGCACATGTACGCGGACCGGATCACCCCGTCGATGGAGAAGGCGATCGACGAGACCAACCGGCGCCGGGCCGTGCAGCAGGCCTACAACAAGGAGCACGGGATCGACCCGCAGCCGCTGCGGAAGAAGATCGGCGACATCCTGGACACCCTCGCCCGCGAGGACGTGGACACCGACGAGCTGCTCTCCAGCGGCTACCGGGGCCAGGGCAAGGGCAAGGCCCCGGTGCCGGCGCTGGGCGCGGAGCGCAAGCCGGCCAAGTCGCTGCCGGCCGCCGAGCTGGCGGAGCTGATCCAGGAGATGACGGACCGGATGCACACGGCCGCCGCGGACCTCCAGTTCGAGGTCGCGGCGCGGCTGCGCGACGAGGTCAAGGAGTTGAAGAAGGAGCTGCGGCAGATGCGCGAGGCCGGTGTGGCCTGAGGCCCGCCGTGCGGGGCTTGGCCGGTTCGGCACCGGTCAAGCCCCGCGGTGTCTCATCCTTGCCACAAACCGGGTAACCCGGAGGAGTCGCGGGTGCCGCAGGCCCTAGGCTGGCCTGCGGCATCGCGCCTCCGGGACGGGGTCGCGGGCCGGTAGCAGAGGGGGCCTCAGCCGGGGGACGGCGACGGGGTGTTCCACCGGGGAGCCGTGCGGCAGCGACCGTGCGGCCGGCAGAGAGGACAACGTCGTGTCGGTGAACCTTGCCAAGGGGCAGCGGGTCAGCCTCCAGAAGGGGGCGGGCGCCGCCCTGACCGTGGTGCGGATGGGGCTGGGCTGGCAGGCCGCGCCCAAGCGGGGCCTGTTCGGCAGCCGGACCAGGAAGATCGACCTGGACGCCTCGGCCCTGCTGTACGCCGAGCGGACCCCGTCCGACGTGGTGTTCTTCCAGCACCTGGAGTCCACCGACGGCTCGGTGCGACACACCGGGGACAACCTGGAGGGCGGCTCCGGGGACGAGGACGACGAGGCGATCCTGGTCGACCTGCTGCACGTGCCGCCGCACATCACCCAGGTGGTGTTCACGGTCAGCTCGTACACCGGGCAGACCTTCGCCGAGGTGAGCCAGGCGCACTGCCGGCTGGTGGACGAGGCGACCGGGGTGGAGCTGGCCCGGTACGAGCTGGCGGGCGGCGGGCCGCACACCGGGCAGATCATGGCGAAGGTGGTCCGGGACGGCAACGGCGGCTGGGAGATGCAGGCGATCGGCGCCCCGGCGAAGGGGCGGACCTTCCAGGACCTGCTGCCGGCGATCGAGCCGTTCCTCTGACGGTTCTTTACCTTCTTTACCTTTCCTTGCCCGTCCTGTTACTCTCGATGGCAGCGGAGGGGAGTATTCCTCGACAGCCGACCCCGTCATCACGGATGCCCGTCGCGGCATCCCGGGGCGCTGGCCCGACGGGCGGAAGAGACCTCCGGCAGTGACGATGACTGTCTCGCCTACCTGCCGGAGGAGCAGTAGTGGACGTTTCCGTAACCATGTGGGTCACCACGATCGGTGTGCTGATCGCACTGATCGTGGCGGACTTCTTCATCGGGGGGCGCAAGCCGCACGAGGTCTCGATCAAGGAGGCCGGGATCTGGACGGCCGTCTGGGTCGTGCTGGCGCTGCTCTTCGGCGGTTTCCTCTGGTGGCACTCCGGGGCGCAGCCGGCCGGTGAGTTCTTCGCCGGGTACATCACCGAGAAGTCGCTCAGTGTCGACAACCTCTTCGTGTTCATCCTGATCATGGGCAAGTTCGCGGTGCCCAGGATCTACCAGCAGCGCGTGCTGATGTTCGGCGTGATCATCGCGCTGGTGCTGCGGGCGGTGTTCATCGCCGGCGGTGCGGCGCTGGTGACCCAGTTCTCCTGGGTGTTCTTCATCTTCGGCGCCTTCCTGATCTGGACGGCCTGGAAGCTGATCAAGGAGGCCCGGGCCGACGAGGAGGACGAGGAGTTCGAGGAGAACCGGCTGCTCAAGTCGATCACCCGGCGCTTCCCGTCCACCGACGACTACCGCGGCACCAAGCTGTTCGTCCGGGAGAACGGCCGCCGGCTGATCACCCCGATGCTGATCGTGATGCTGGCGATCGGCACCACGGACGTGCTGTTCGCGCTGGACTCGATCCCGGCCATCTTCGGCCTCACCCAGGACCCGTACGTGGTCTTCACCGCCAACGCCTTCGCCCTGATGGGGCTGCGCCAGCTGTACTTCCTGATCGGCGGACTGCTCAAGAAGCTGGTCCACCTGAGCTACGGCCTGTCGGTGATCCTCGGCTTCATCGGCGTGAAGCTGGTGCTGCACGCCGCCCACGAGGCCGGCGCGCACGTCCCGGAGATCGGCATCCCGTTCTCGCTGGGCTTCATCGTGGTGGTGCTGGCCGTGACCACCGTGACCAGCCTGATGGCCTCGAAGAAGGCCGAGCAGGCCGAGCGGGAGTCCGAGAAGCTGGACGCCTGACCCCGCCCGGGCGGCAACGCGGAGGGGCCCCGCGACGCGCACTGCGTCGCGGGGTCCCTCCGCGTCCGGGGGCGGGCTACCAGCCGCGCTCGCGCCACTCGGCGAGGTGCGGGCGCTCCGCGCCGAGGGTGGTGTCGTTGCCGTGGCCGGGGTAGACCCAGGCCTCGTCGGGCAGGACGTCGAAGACCTTCTCGTTGACGTCCCGGAAGAGGCTGTCGAAGGCCGCCGGGTCGCCCCAGGTGTTGCCGACGCCGCCCGGGAAGAGGCAGTCGCCGGTGAACACGTGCGGGTGGCCCTGGGGGTCGTCGTAGACCAGCACGATCGCGCCCGGGGTGTGCCCGACCAGGTGCCGGACGGTCAGCCCGACCTCGCCGACCCGCAGGGTGTCGCCGTCCGCGAGCCGCAGCCCGGTCGGCACGTCGATGCCCTCGGCGTCGTGCTCCCCGGCGGCGGTGCGGGCGCCGGTGGCGGCGACCACCTCGGCCAGCGCCCCCCAGTGGTCCTGGTGCCGGTGGGTGGTGACGACGGTCGCCAGGGCGTCCCCGACCGTCTCCAGCAGCACCGGGGCGTCGGCGGCCGCGTCGATCAGCAGCTGCTCGTCGGTGGCCCGGCAGCGCAGCAGGTACGCGTTGTTGTCGTACGGGCCCACGGCCACCTTGCTGATGATCAGGTGGGCCAGCTCGCGCACGTCCGGCGGCCCGCCGACCTTGACCGCTCCGTGGTACGTCATCCGTCCGCTCCTCGTCAGGGTCCGACTGAAACAGGGTTCGGGATCATCCTCGCGCCCTCAGCCCAGCGGGGGAAGCGGGGGGAGGGCGGTGTCGGGGGTGCGGGGCAGGTCGGTGCCGGCGGAGCGGCCGGAGAGCCAGGCGAGCAGGGCGCGGACGGGACCGCGGACGGTGAGGGCGGCGCCGCCGGTGCCGATCAGGCCCTTGTCCCCGGTGTCCTCGGCGACCAGCTCGACGGCGGGCAGGTCGGCGCCGGCCAGCCTGGTGGCGAGCTTGCGGAACTCGGTGACGGCGAAGACCTCCGGCCAGTGGGCGGGGGTGTAACCGCCGTCCAGGTCGACCAGGTGGTACTCCAGTTCGCCGAGGCGCTTCCAGACGAGGTCGCGGGCCGGGAAGACCGCGCCCGAGCGGTGGCGCACCTCGGCGGCCCAGTCCTCGGGGGTCATCAGCGCGACGGCCGCCAGGAAGTGCTCGTGGGACTCGCGCAGGTCGGCGAGCTGGGCCTCCAGCGGGCGGGCGGCGCCCTCCTGGATGCCGTCCTCGCGGGCCTGCTCGTTCGCGTACTGGGGGATGTCGGTGCCGGTGCGGGCACCGGTCAGCAGGTTGACCAGGGAGTCGGCGTTGCGGGCGACGTGGGCGAGTACGTGGCCGCGGGTCCAGCCGGGGAGTGCAGAGGGCTCGGCGAGGGCCTCGGGCGCCAGCCCGGCGACGGTCTCCAGCAGGGCCCGGGTGCCGTCCTCCACCAGGGCCAGGTGCTCGGCGGCGATCGCGGCTGCGGACTGCGGGTCGGTCATCGGATCTGCCTTCTGTACGGGGCGGTGCGTTGCCCGGAGGGGGCTTCGCTCGTTGACCAGCCGACGCTACCGCCCGGTTCCCGGTCCTGAGCAGGGGTTTTTCGGTCCGGGTACGGACGGTCCGGCGGGCGCTGTCACTCGTTCGGGTGGACTCCACTGGACGAAGTCGAGATTCGAACGTCTGAGCTATAGGCTGGCTGCCGCATCCTGGAAGAAGAACACCCCACACACCGCAAGCCCTCTCGTCCGGAGAAAGGCGCCAGAAGCAGTGGCCGACCGCCTCATCGTCCGCGGTGCTCGCGAGCACAACCTCAAGAACGTCTCGCTCGACCTGCCCCGCGACTCCCTCATCGTCTTCACGGGCCTCTCCGGCTCCGGCAAGTCCTCGCTCGCCTTCGACACGATCTTCGCCGAGGGCCAGCGCCGCTACGTCGAGTCGCTGTCCTCCTACGCCCGGCAGTTCCTCGGGCAGATGGACAAGCCCGACGTCGACTTCATCGAAGGCCTCTCCCCGGCCGTCTCGATCGACCAGAAGTCCACCAACCGCAACCCCCGTTCGACCGTCGGCACCATCACCGAGGTCTACGACTACCTGCGCCTGCTGTTCGCCCGGATCGGCAAGCCGCACTGCCCGCACTGCGGCCGCCCGATCGCCAAGCAGTCGCCGCAGGCGATCGTCGACAAGGTGCTGGAGCTCGCCGAGGGCACCCGGTTCCAGGTGCTCAGCCCGGTGGTGCGCGAGCGCAAGGGCGAGTTCGTCGACCTCTTCGCCGACCTCCAGTCCAAGGGCTACTCGCGCGCCCGGGTCGACGGCGAGACGGTCCAGCTCGCCGAGCCGCCGAAGCTCAAGAAGCAGGAGAAGCACACCGTCGAGGTGGTCGTCGACCGCCTGACCGTCAAGGAGAGCGCCAAGCGGCGGCTCACCGACTCGGTGGAGACGGCCCTGCGGCTGTCCGGCGGCATGGTCGTGCTCGACTTCGTCGACCTCCCCGAGGGCGACCCGGAGCGCGAGCGGATGTACTCCGAGCACCTCTACTGCCCGTACGACGACGTGTCGTTCGAGGAGCTGGAGCCGCGCTCGTTCTCCTTCAACTCGCCGTTCGGCGCCTGCCCGGACTGCTCGGGCCTGGGCAACCGGATGGAGGTCGACCCGGAGCTGGTCGTGCCGGACGTCGAGCGCTCGCTCGACGAGGGCGCGATCCACCCGTGGTCGGCCGGGCACGCCAAGGAGTACTTCCAGCGCCTGATCGACGCGCTGGCCGGGGAGCTCGGCTTCCGCACCGACATCCCCTGGGCCGGGCTGCCCGCCCGCGCCAAGAAGGCGCTGATGTACGGGCACAAGCACCAGGTGGAGGTGCGCTACCGCAACCGCTTCGGCCGCGAGCGCTCGTACAGCACCGGCTTCGAGGGCGCCGTCCCGTTCATCCAGCGCCGGCACACCGAGGCGGAGAGCGACAGCAGCCGCGAGCGCTTCGAGGGCTACATGCGCGAGGTGCCCTGCCCGACCTGCCAGGGCACCCGGCTCAAGCCGGTGGTGCTCGCGGTCACCGTCGAGGACAGGTCGATCGCCGACGTCTCCTCGATGTCGATCAGCGACTGCGCCGAGTTCCTGGGCGCGATGAGGCTCAACGACCGGGACAAGCAGATCGCCGAGCGGGTCCTCAAGGAGGTCAACGAGCGGCTGCGCTTCCTGGTCGACGTCGGCCTGGACTACCTCTCGCTGGACCGCGCGGCCGGCACCCTGTCCGGCGGCGAGGCCCAGCGCATCCGGCTGGCCACCCAGATCGGCTCCGGCCTGGTCGGCGTGCTGTACGTGCTGGACGAGCCGTCCATCGGCCTGCACCAGCGCGACAACCACCGGCTGATCGAGACGCTGGTGCGGCTGCGCGACATCGGCAACACCCTGATCGTGGTCGAGCACGACGAGGACACCATCAAGACCGCGGACTGGGTGGTGGACATCGGCCCGGGCGCCGGTGAGCACGGCGGCAAGGTGGTGCACTCCGGCGCGTTGAAGGGGCTGCTGGCCAACGAGGAGTCGCTGACCGGGCAGTACCTCTCCGGCAAGAGGTCCATCCCGATCCCGGCGGCCCGCCGCGAGCGGGACAAGAAGCGCCAGCTGACGGTGCACGGCGCCCGCGAGCACAACCTCAAGGACGTCACGGTCGGCTTCCCGCTCGGCACCTTCACGGCGATCACCGGCGTCTCCGGCTCCGGCAAGTCGACGCTGGTCAACGACATCCTCTACACCCACCTCGCCCGGGAGCTGAACGGCGCCCGCAGCGTGCCCGGCCGGCACACCCGGATCACCGGCACCGACCTGGTGGACAAGGTGGTGCACGTCGACCAGTCGCCGATCGGCCGCACCCCGCGCTCCAACCCGGCCACCTACACCGGGGTGTTCGACCACGTCCGCCGGCTCTTCGCGGAGACCCAGGAGGCCAAGGTCCGGGGCTACCTGCCCGGCCGGTTCTCCTTCAACGTCAAGGGCGGCCGCTGCGAGAACTGCACCGGCGACGGCACCATCAAGATCGAGATGAACTTCCTGCCGGACGTCTACGTCCCGTGCGAGGTGTGCCACGGCGCCCGGTACAACCGGGAGACGCTGGAGGTGCACTACAAGGGCAAGTCCATCGCCGAGGTGCTGGACATGCCGATCGAGGAGGGGCTGGCCTTCTTCGAGGCCGTCCCGGCGATCGCCCGCCACCTGCGGACGCTCAACGACGTCGGCCTCGGCTACGTCCGGCTCGGCCAGTCCGCGCCGACGCTCTCCGGTGGCGAGGCGCAGCGCGTCAAGCTCGCCTCCGAGCTGCAGAAGCGCTCCACCGGGCGGACGGTCTACGTGCTGGACGAGCCCACCACCGGCCTGCACTTCGAGGACATCAGCAAGCTGATCAAGGTGCTCAGCGGGCTGGTGGACAAGGGCAACACGGTGATCGTGATCGAGCACAACCTCGATGTGATCAAGACCGCCGACTGGGTCGTGGACATGGGCCCCGAGGGCGGTTCCGGCGGCGGCACGGTGGTCGCCGAGGGCACCCCGGAGCAGATCGCGGCCTTCCCGGAGAGCCACACCGGCAAGTTCCTGCGGGACATCCTGCCGGGCGACTTCGCCGACGCCCCGGTCCCGGCGCCCGCCAGGAAGGCGCCCGCGAAGAAGGCAGCCGCCAAGAAGGCGGCCGCCGCGACGGCCGCCAAGGCCCCGGCGGCCAAGGCGGCCGTCAAGAAGGCCCCGGGCAAGCGGGCCGCCGCGGCCAAGAAGTAGCTCCTGCCCGCCCTGCCGCTCCCGGACGTCCCGCCGCCCCCGGACATCCCGGGAGCGGCGGGGCGGGTGCGGCATAGACTTCCGTGGTCCCTCGCAGCAGCAGCACACCGTAGGAGCGCACCGATGTCCGAGGCCCCCGAGACCAGCCCCGCCACCTCCCGGCGCACCCTGCTCTGCGGAGCCGCGGCCGTGCTGGCGGCCGGCGGCACCGTGGCGGTCACCGGCTGCGGCTCGTCCGCCGGCTCCTCGGACACCGGCGGCGCCGCCAAGGGCCCGGTGGACCTCGGCCCCGCCTCGGCCGTCCCGGAGGGCGGCGGCAAGGTCTTCCGCGAGCAGAAGATCGTCGTCACCCAGCCGACCGCCGGCCAGTACAAGGCGTTCAGCGCCAAGTGCACCCACGCCGGCTGCGTCGTGGACCAGGTCAAGAACCAGCAGATCCAGTGCCCCTGCCACGGCAGCCGGTTCGCCATCGCCGACGGCGCGGTGCAGGACGGCCCGGCCCCCAGCCCGCTGCCCTCCTACGCCGTCACGGTCGAGGGCGGGAACCTCAAGGTCACTCCGAGCTGAAGCAGTTGATCGACGTGCAGCCGAACTCGGTACGGTGGACCCATGGCTGACCCGAGCACCTACCGCCCGGCGCCGGGCGCGATCCCGACCTCCCCGGGCGTCTACAAGTTCCGTGACGCCCACGGCCGGGTCATCTACGTCGGCAAGGCCAAGAGCCTGCGGCCGCGGCTGTCGTCCTACTTCCAGGACCTCGCCGGCCTGCACCCGCGCACCGCGACCATGGTCACCACCGCCGCCTCGGTGGAGTGGACCGTGGTCGCCACCGAGGTCGAGGCGCTCCAGCTGGAGTACTCCTGGATCAAGGAGTTCGACCCCCGGTTCAACGTCAAGTACCGCGACGACAAGAGCTATCCGGAGCTCGCCGTCACCCTCAACGAGGAGTACCCGCGGGTCCAGGTGATGCGCGGGGCGCACAAGAAGGGCGTGCGCTACTTCGGCCCCTACGGGCACGCCTGGGCCATCCGCGAGACCGTCGACCTGCTGCTGCGCGTCTTCCCCGTCCGCACCTGCTCCAACGGCGTGTTCAAGCGCGCCCGGCAGGTCGGCCGCCCCTGCCTGCTCGGCTACATCGGCAAGTGCGCCGCGCCCTGCGTCGGCAAGGTCTCCGCGGACGAACACCGGGCGCTGGCCGAGGACTTCTGCGACTTCATGGCCGGGCGCACCGGCAACTACCTGCGCCGGCTGGAAGAGCAGATGCAGGAGGCCGCGGTCGAGATGGAGTACGAGAAGGCGGCCCGGCTGCGGGACGACATCGGCGCCCTCAAGCGCGCGATGGAGAAGAACGCCATCGTGCTCGCCGACGCCACCGACGCCGACCTGCTGGCCGTGGCCGAGGACGAACTGGAGGCCGCCGTCCAGATCTTCCACGTCCGCGGCGGCCGGGTGCGCGGCCAGCGCGGCTGGGTCACCGACAAGGTCGAGGACGTGGACACCGCCGGCCTGGTGGAGCACGCCCTCCAGCAGCTCTACGGCGGCGCCGGCCCGGACGAGCGCAACGAGTCCGTCCCGCGCGAGGTGCTCGTCCCCGCCCTGCCCGAACCGGCCGCCCCCGTCCGGGAATGGCTCAGCGGACTGCGCGGCAGCCAGGTCGACCTGCGGATCCCGCAGCGCGGCGACAAGAAGGACCTGATGGCCACCGTGCAGCGCAACGCCCAGCACGCGCTGGCCCTGCACAAGACCAAGCGCGCCTCCGACCTCACCACCCGCAGCCGCGCCCTCCAGGAGATCGCCGACGCGCTGGAACTGGACTCCGTCCCGCTGCGGATCGAGTGCTACGACATCTCCCACCTCCAGGGCGAGGACGTGGTCGCCTCCATGGTCGTCTTCGAGGACGGCCTGGCCCGCAAGAGCGAGTACCGGCGCTTCCAGATCAAGGGCTTCGAGGGCCAGGACGACGTCCGCTCGATGCACGAGGTGATCAGCCGCCGCTTCCGCCGCTACCTCCAGGAGCGCGAGCAGACCGGCGAGTGGGCCGTCCCGGAGGAGCCCGACGAGGACCAGCCGGGCGACGGACCGCGCACCGAGGACGGCCGCCCCAAGCGCTTCGCCTACCCGCCGCAGCTGCTGGTGGTCGACGGCGGGCAGCCCCAGGTCGCCGCCGCCCAGCGGGCGCTGGAGGAACTCGGCATCGACGACGTCGCGCTGTGCGGCCTCGCCAAGCGCCTGGAGGAGGTCTGGCTGCCCGGCGAGGACGACCCGGTCGTGCTGCCCCGCTCCAGCGAGGGCCTCTACCTGCTCCAGCGGGTCCGCGACGAGGCCCACCGCTTCGCGATCGGCTACCAGCGCGCCAAGCGTTCCAAGCGACTCACCGCCGGGGAACTGGACTCCGTCCCGGGCCTCGGCGAGACTCGCCGCCAGGCGCTGCTCAAGCACTTCGGCTCGCTGAAGAGGCTCCGGGCCGCCACCGTCGACGAACTCTGCGCGGTACCCGGCATCGGGCGCCGCACCGCGGAAACTGTTGCGGCGGCGTTGTCGTCCCGTACACCCGCCGCACCCGCGGTCAACACCGCGACCGGCGAGATCATCGAGGACGGGGCCGACGAGGCCGCCGAGCCGGTGGCCGCAGCACCCCAGACCGCACCATCCCAGGAGACGCCATGACGGCCGACGCCGCCCGTCTGTCGGCGCGCCCCGACCCCGCCGGACTGTCCGGGACGGGGAAGGGCGGCCGTGCCGTGCGCGTTCTCCCCAGCAGAAAGACCGAGAGCGGGGAACCGAAGTGACCGTGTCAGACGTGGCCGAGAACGCACCGGAGCTGGTGATCATCTCCGGCATGTCCGGAGCCGGCCGCTCCACCGCCGCGAAGTGCCTGGAGGACCTGGGCTGGTTCGTGGTGGACAACCTGCCGCCGGCCCTGATCCCGACCATGGTCGACCTGGGCGCCCGTTCCCAGGGCAACGTCGCCCGGATCGGCGTCGTCGTGGACGTCCGCGGCCGCCAGTTCTTCGACGACCTGCTGACCTCGCTGGACGAGCTGGAGAAGCGCGGCGTCCGGCTCCGGGTGGTCTTCCTGGACTCCTCCGACGACGCACTGGTCCGCCGCTTCGAGAGCGTGCGCCGCCCGCACCCGCTGCAGGCCGACGGCCGGATCGTGGACGGCATCGCCCAGGAGCGAGACCTGCTGCGCGACCTGCGCGGCGAGGCCGACCTGGTGATCGACACCTCCAACCTCAACGTGCACCAGCTGCGCGCCAAGCTGGACGCCCAGTTCGCCGACCACGACGAGCCCGAGCTGCGCGCCACCGTGATGTCCTTCGGCTTCAAGTACGGCCTGCCGGTCGACGCCGACCTGGTGGTGGACTGCCGCTTCCTGCCGAACCCGCACTGGGTGCCCGAGCTGCGGGCCCGTACCGGCACCGACTCGGACGTCGCCGACTACGTGTTCCAGCAGCCCGGCGCCAACGAGTTCCTGAACGGCTACGCCGAGCTGCTGCGCATCGTCACCGAGGGTTACCGCAGGGAGGGGAAGCGCTACATGACGCTTGCCGTAGGCTGCACCGGTGGCAAGCACCGTAGCGTCGCCATGTCCGAGCGTCTGACCAAGCGTCTCATCGCCGACGGAGTCGAGACGGTGCTCGTCCACCGTGACATGGGTCGGGAGTAACCGCCGCCTTCCCTGCCGGGCCGCCGGCGGAGCCGGTGGCGGGGCCGAGGAACGCGAGGTGATTGTGGCGGGATACGTGCCCGGGCGACAGCTGCAGAGCAGGACCGCGGAGCGGGCGGCCGGCCCGTCGCCGGGTCGGCCGCGGAGCAGTCCCGCCCGGGCCAATCCGGCCCCCCGGATCACGGCGCTCGGCGGCGGGCAGGGCCTGTCCGCGTCGCTGTCCGCGCTGCGCCGGCTCACCAGCGACCTCACGGCGGTGGTCACCGTCGCCGACGACGGCGGCTCCAGCGGGCGGCTGCGCGAGGAGCTGGGGGTGCTGCCGCCCGGCGACCTGCGCAAGGCGCTGGCCGCGCTGTGCGGGGACGACGACTGGGGCCGCACCTGGTCCGAGGTGATCCAGCAGCGCTTCACCGGCAACGGCGAGCTGGGCGGCCACGCCGTCGGCAACCTGCTGATCGTGGCGCTGTGGGAGAAGCTCGGCGACCCGGTCGCGGCGCTGGACTGGGTTGGCCGGCTGCTGAACGTCCAGGGCCGGGTGCTGCCGATGTCGGCGGTGCCGCTGGACATCGAGGCCACCGTGCGCGGCCACGACCCGGCCCGCCCGGCCGAGCTCACCGCCGTCCGCGGCCAGGCCGACGTGGCCGTCACCCCCGGCACCGTGCAGTCGATCCGGCTGCTGCCGGACGGGCCGCCGGCCGTCCCGGAGGCCGTCACGGCGGTCCGGGAGGCGGACTGGGTGGTGCTCGGCCCCGGCTCCTGGTTCACCAGCGTGCTGCCGCACCTGCTGGTGCCCGAGCTGGCCAAGGCGCTGGTGGAGACCCGCGCCCGCCGCCTGCTCACCCTGAACCTGGCCCCGCAGCCCGGGGAGACCGAGGGCTTCACCCCGCAGCGCCACCTGGAGGTCATCGCCGACCACGCTCCCGACCTCGCGGTGGATGCGATCCTGGTGGACGAGCGCGCCGTCACGGGCGGCGCCTTCGGCCAGGCGGACCTGGCCGGACTGGAGAAGGCCGCCGAGCGGATGGGTGCCGCACTGGTGCTCGGCACGGTGGCCCGCACCGACGGCACCCCGCGACACGACCCGGAGCTGTTGGCAGCCGCGTACGACCGGATTTTCCGGACACATGGAAGGATCGGGCCATGGCGATGACTCCAGCGGTGAAGGACGAGATCAGCCGGCTCCCGGTCACCCGGGCCTGCTGTCGCAAGGCTGAGGTGTCGGCGATCCTGCGGTTCGCGGGCGGGCTGCACATCGTGAGCGGCCGCATCGTGATCGAGGCGGAGCTGGACACCGGCGCGGCGGCGCGGCGGCTGCGCAAGGACCTGCTGGAGATCTTCGGGCACTCCTCCGACCTCGTGGTGATGGCGCCCGGCGGCCTGCGGCGCGGCAGCCGCTTCGTCGTCCGGGTGGTCAAGGACGGCGAGCTGCTCGCGCGCCAGACCGGGCTGGTGGACGGCCGCGGCCGGCCGATCCGGGGCCTGCCCCCGGCAGTCGTCTCCGGGGCCACCTGCGACGCCGAGGCCGCCTGGCGCGGGGCCTTCCTGGCGCACGGCTCGCTCACCGAGCCGGGCCGCTCCTCCTCGCTGGAGATCACCTGCCCCGGCTCCGAGGCGGCGCTGGCCCTGGTCGGCGCGGCCCGCCGGCTCGGCATCCCGGCCAAGGCCCGCGAGGTGCGCGGGGTGGACCGGGTGGTCATCCGCGACGGTGACGCGATCGGCGCGCTGCTGACCCGGCTGGGGGCGCACGAGTCGGTGCTCGCCTGGGAGGAGCGCCGGATGCGGCGCGAGGTCCGGGCCACCGCGAACCGGCTCGCCAACTTCGACGACGCCAACCTGCGCCGCTCGGCCCGCGCCGCGGTGGCGGCCGGCGCCCGGGTGCAGCGCGCGCTGGAGATCCTCGGCGAGGAGGTGCCCGAGCACCTGGCGGCGGCCGGCCAGCTGCGGATGCAGCACAAGCAGGCCTCGCTGGAGGAGCTGGGCGCGCTCGCCGACCCGCCGCTGACCAAGGACGCGGTGGCCGGCCGGATCCGCCGCCTGCTGGCGATGGCCGACAAGCGGGCGGCCGAGCTGGGCCTGCCGAGCACCGAGGCCAACCTGACCGACGAGATGGCGCTCAACTGATCGTTCGCGGTCGATGACCGGACCGCCCCGAGTCGAAGGGGCGCGCCGGTGCCGAAAGGGAGAAGCGAGCGAGGGAGAGCCGACCGTCGGCGCCGGGTCAGAGCGCCCCGGAGGCGAGCGGGCGAGTAGCAGCGGCCGGTGTCCGGATTCCGGGCACCGGCCGTCGTCGTGTCCGGGGTCGGACGGGGGTCGGACGGGGATCCGAAATTGGTCAAGACCACTTGACCAGGACCAACGGCCCGGAGGGGCAAGGACGGAGGGCCCCGGAACGCGCCACGCCACGTCTTGCCAGGTGGCGCGATGTGCCCTCCCAGGGTCGGGAGAGGTAGGGTCGTAGGCGGTCGGGGACTTCCCAAATCTCATCCCCGTCGGCTCAGCGCCGGCGTACCTAACGAGGAGATCGGTTCGTGACGATCCGGGTAGGCATCAACGGCTTCGGCCGCATCGGCCGCAACTTCTTCCGCGCCGTCAAGGCCCAGGGCGCGGACATCGAGATCGTCGGTGTCAACGACCTCACCGACACGAAGACCCTGGCTCACCTGCTCAAGTACGACACCACCCTGGGCACCCTCCAGGCCGAGGTCTCGCACACCGAGGACAGCATCACCGTCGACGGCCACACCTTCAAGGTGACCGCCGAGCGTGACCCCGCCAACCTGCCGTGGGCCGCGCTGGGCGTCGACATCGTCGTCGAGTCCACCGGCATCTTCACCAAGGCCGAGGCCGCGAAGAAGCACCTCGCCGCCGGCGCGAAGAAGGTCATCATCTCGGCGCCCGCCACCGACGAGGACGTCACCATCGTCCTGGGTGTCAACGACGAGAAGTACGACGCCGCCAACCACCACATCATCTCCAACGCCTCCTGCACCACGAACTGCGTGGCGCCGATGGCGAAGGTGCTGAACGAGAGCTTCGGCATCGTCAAGGGTCTGATGACCACCGTCCACGCGTTCACCAACGACCAGGTGACCCTGGACTTCCCGCACAAGGACCTGCGCCGTGCTCGTGCGGCCTCGCAGAACATCATCCCGACCTCGACCGGTGCCGCCAAGGCGACCGCCCTGGTCCTGCCGGAGCTGAAGGGCAAGCTGGACGGCACCTCGCTGCGCGTCCCGGTCCCGACCGGTTCGATCACCGACCTGGTCGTCACCCTGGAGCGCGAGGTCACCAAGGAGGAGGTCAACGCGGCCTTCCAGAAGGCGGCGGAGGGTTCCCTCAAGGGCATCCTGGCCTACACCGAGGACCCGATCGTGTCGTCGGACATCGTCAACGACCCGGCCTCCTGCATCTTCGACTCGCAGCTCACCATGGTCCAGGGCAACCAGGTCAAGGTGCTCGGCTGGTACGACAACGAGTGGGGCTACTCGAACCGCGTCGTGGACCTGGTCACCCTCGTCGGTGGCCAGCTCTGACGCAGTGGGAGCTGACGTGATGTAGGGGCGAGGGCCCGGACGGCGACAACGTGCCGACCGGGCCCTCGTTCTGCGTACAAGGACTTCTCAGGCGGCCCCTGCGCCGTGCCGCCTCTGCGCATCAACCATCTCCCCAGGAGACAGAAGAACCCGTGAAGACCATCGAAGACCTGGACGTCGCCGGCAAGCGCGTCTTCGTGCGCGCCGACCTGAACGTCCCGCTGTCGGACGGCCGGATCACCGACGACGGCCGGATCCGCGCCGTGGCGCCGACCATCGCCAAGCTCGTCGAGCGCGGCGCCAGGGTCGTCGTCGCCTCCCACCTCGGCCGCCCCAAGGGTGAGCCGGACCCGCAGTTCTCGCTCGCCCCGGTCGCCGAGCGGCTCGGCGAGATCCTCGGCAAGCCGGTCGCCTTCGCCACCGACACCGTGGGCGAGTCCGCCACGGCCACCGTCGCCGCGCTGTCCGGCGGCGAGGTCGCGCTGCTGGAGAACCTGCGCTTCAACGCCGGTGAGACCAGCAAGGACGACGCCGAGCGCAAGGCCTTCGCCGAGCGGCTGGCCGCCCTGGCCGACCTGTACGTCGGCGACGGCTTCGGCGCCGTGCACCGCAAGCACGCCTCGGTGTACGACCTGCCGGCCCTGCTGCCGCACGCCGCCGGCGACCTGATCGCCACCGAGGTCGGCGTGCTCAAGAAGCTGACCGAGGACGTCAAGCGCCCGTACGTGGTGGTGCTCGGCGGCGCCAAGGTGTCCGACAAGCTCGGCGTGATCGACAACCTGCTGGAGAAGGCCGACCGGATCCTGATCGGCGGCGGCATGGCGTACACCTTCCTCAAGGCCCAGGGCCACGAGGTCGGCATCTCGCTGCTGCAGGCGGACCAGATCCCGGTCTGCCTGGAGTACCTGGCCCGGGCCGAGGCGCGCGGCGTCGAGTTCGTGCTGCCGGTGGACGTCCTGGTCTCGGCCGAGTTCCCGGACCTCAAGGGCAAGACCCCGGCGACCTACGACATCGTCTCCTCGGACGCCATCCCGGCCGACCAGGAGGGCCTGGACATCGGCCCGAAGACCCGCGAGCTGTACGCGGCGAAGCTGGCCGACGCGGGCACCGTGTTCTGGAACGGTCCGATGGGCGTCTTCGAGCACCCCGACTACGCGAACGGCACCAAGGCCGTCGCGCAGGGCCTGCTGGACAGCGACGCGTTCACCGTGGTCGGTGGCGGCGACTCCGCCGCGGCCGTCCGCATCCTGGGCTTCGACGAGAACGCCTTCGGACACATCTCGACCGGCGGTGGCGCGAGCCTCGAGTACCTGGAGGGCAAGACCCTTCCCGGTCTCGCCGCCCTGGAGGACTGAGAAACACATGACTGAGCGTCTCCCGCTGATGGCGGGCAACTGGAAGATGAACCTCAACCACCTCGAGGCCATCCAGCACACCCAGAAGCTGGCCTTCGCGCTGGCCGACAAGGACTACGAGGCCGTCGAGGTCGCCGTCCTGGTGCCGTTCACCGACCTGCGGTCGGTGCAGACCCTGGTCTTCGGCGACAAGCTGAAGATCAAGTACGGCTCGCAGGACATCTCGCGGCACGACGGCGGCGCCTACACCGGCGAGGTCTCCGGACCGATGCTGGCCAAGCTCCAGTGCACCTACGCGGTGATCGGCCACTCGGAGCGCCGCCAGTACCACGGCGAGAACGAGGAGATCGTCAACGCCAAGGTCAAGGCCGCCTACCGGGCCGGGGTCACCCCGATCCTGTGCATCGGCGAGCCGCTGGAGATCCGCAAGGCCGGCACCCACGTCGAGCACACCCTGGCCCAGCTGGACGGCGCCCTGGAGGGCGTCCCGGCGGACCAGGCCGAGTCGATCGTGGTCGCCTACGAGCCGGTCTGGGCGATCGGCACCGGCGAGGTGGCCACCCCGGAGGACGCGCAGGAGGTCTGCGCCGCGATCCGGGTCCGCCTGGCCGAGCTGTACAGCGCCGAGCTGGCCGACAAGGTCCGTGTGCTGTACGGCGGTTCGGTCAAGTCGTCGAGCGCGGCCGGCCTGATGGCCAAGCCCGACATCGACGGCGGCCTGATCGGCGGTGCCTCGCTGGACGCCGACGAGTTCGTCAAGATCGTGCGCTACCGTGAGCAGGCAGTAGGCTAACGCCGCCGCAGCAACGTAGGCTTTGGGGCCGGACCGCCGACAGCGGTCCGGCCCCGTCGCCGAAGATACGAGAGAGTTGGTCCGGTCGTGGTTCTCGGGTTCTCGATTGCCCTGATCATCTTCAGCCTGCTGATGATCCTGCTGGTGCTCCTGCACAAGGGGAAGGGCGGCGGCCTGTCGGACATGTTCGGTGGCGGTGCCATGTCCACCGGTGGCGGTTCGGCGGTGGCCGAGCGCAACCTGGACCGCATCACCATCGTGGTCGGCATCGGCTGGTTCGCCTCCATCATGGCGCTGGGCCTGGTCCTGAAGTACAAGAGCTGACGCAGCCCTGACGCCCCGTCGCCCGAGCGCCTATCCTGGGACGGTCGGGGGCGGAGGCGATGGTGGCGGAGGCTTAAGTCCTGCTTACACTAGGACGACTTTCGCCACCGACGCGCACCGCGGCGGGTCGGCGCACCAGCACGCAGGGAGTCAGACCGTGGCAAGTGGCAACGCCATCCGTGGGAGCAGGGTCGGGGCAGGCCCGATGGGGGAGGCGGAGCGCGGCGAGTCCGCTCCGCGCAACAGGATCTCCTTCTGGTGCGCCAACAAGCACGAGACGCGCCCCAGCTTCGCCGCCGAGGCCGTCATCCCGGACACCTGGGACTGCCCGCGCTGCGGCTTCCCGGCCGGGCAGGACGAGCACAACCCGCCGGCGCCCTCGCGCAACGAGCCGTACAAGACCCACCTCGCCTACGTCCGGGAGCGGCGCACCGACGCCGACGGCGAGGCGATCCTCGCCGAGGCGCTGGCCAAGCTGCGCGGCGAGATCTGAGGAGCTGACGACAAAGGGCGCCACCCGTCGAGTGACGGGGGCGCCCTTCGGCGTTCCTGCTGTTTCCGGCGTTCCCCGCCGTCCCGGCCGCGGCGGCCGGGACGGCTGTTACGCGGAGGCCGGCGGGTACAGCTGCGGCGGGATCCGCTCGGCGGCGGCGCGGTCCAGCAGCCACAGGGTGCGGCTGCGGCCGTACGCGCCGGAGGCGGGCGCCTGGAGCTCGCCGGGGCCGGACAGGGCCAGCGCGACCGCGCCCGCCTTGTCCTCGCCGGCGGCCAGCAGCCAGACCTCGCGGGCTGCCCGGATCGCCGGGAGGGTGAGCGAGACCCGGGTCGGCGGGGGCTTGGGGGCCCCGCGTACGCCGATCACGGTCAGCTCGGTCTCCCGCACGCCCGGGTGCTCCGGGAAGAGCGAGGCGACGTGGGTGTCCGGGCCGACGCCGAGCAGCAGCACGTCGAAGGCCGGGACGCCGAGCCGGTCGCCCGGTCCGGCGGCCTTGGCCAGCTCCTCCGCGTAGCGGGCGGCGGCCGCCTCCACGTCCGAGCCGTCCACCCCGTCCGAGGCGGGCATCTCGTGCACCCGCGCCGGGTCGAGCGGGACGGCGTCCAGCAGCTCGGCGCGGGCCTGGACGGCGTTGCGGTCCGGGTCGGCGGCGGGGACGAAGCGCTCGTCGCCCCACCACAGGTCCAGCCGGCCCCAGTCGACCGCGTCGCGCGCCGGGGAGGCGGCGATCGCGGCCAGCAGGGCGTTGCCGTTGCGGCCGCCGGTGAGCACCACCGAGGCGGTGCCGCGGGCGGCCTGGGCGTCCACGATCCGGGTGATCAGTCGGGCCGCGGCTGCCTGGGCCATCAGCTCCTTGTCCCGGTGGACGACCAGCTGCGGGGTCGCGGCCGTCATGCGCTGCCCTTGGCGGCGCGCTTGCCCGCGGCCTTCTTCGCGGCGGGCTTGTCCGCGTCGGCGGTCACCCGGGCCGGGTCGGCCACCGCGGCGTCGGCGGCCGCGGCCGCCGCGTCGGCGACGGGCTCGGCCGCGGCCACCGGGGCGGTCTGCTCCGAGGGCTCGCGCAGCCGCTCGACGGACGTGCGCACGGCCGACGAGTAGATGTCGTCCGGGTCCAGCCGGCGCAGCTCCTCGGCGATCAGCTCCGAGGTCTCGCGCCGCTTGAGCGCCACCTGGCGGTCCGGCGAACCGGGCATGGAGAGCGTGCCCATCAGGCCGTCCGGACGGTCCAGGGTGATGTCCCCGTCCTTGGTGCGCAGGTGCACCGCGGTGATGCCGGGGCCGCCGGTGACGACCCGCTCGACCGGCACGTTCAGCCGGTTGAGCAGCCACAGGCCGAGCAGCTCGACGCTGGGGTTGTAGGACTCGCCCTCGACCACCACCGAGCTGACGGCGGCCGGCCGCTGGTCCAGCGCGGCGGCCAGCATCGAGCGCCAGCCGGTGATCCGGGTCCAGGCCAGGTCGGTGTCGCCCGGGGTGTAGCTCTGGGCCCGATGGGCGAGCTGGCCGACCGGGGACTCGGCGGTGACGGCGTCGGTGATCCGGCGCTGGGCGAGCGCGCCCAGCGGGTCCTGCGCCGGGTGCTGCGGCGCGTTGTCCGGCCACCAGACCACGGTCGGGGCGTCCGGCAGCAGCAGCGGCAGGACCACCGACTGGGCGTGCGAGGCGAGTTCGCCGTGCATGCGCAGGATGACCGTTTCTCCGGAGCCGGCGTCCGAGCCGACCAGGATCTCGGCGTCCAGCCGGGTCTCGGCGCGGGCCCGGGGCGAGCGGCCGGCGCGCTTGATCACCGCGAGGGTGCGCATCGGGTGCTCGCGGGAGGCCTCGTTGGCGGCCTTGAGGGCGTCGTAGGCGCTGCCCTCGTCGGTCACGATGACCAGGGTGAGCACCATGCCGGCGGCGGTGGAGCCGCTGGTCCGGCGCGCCTCCATCAGCGCGGCGTTGATCTTGCTGGACGTCGTGTTGGTGAGGTCGATCTTCATGGCCGCCGCCAGCTCCTGCCGTCTCGTGCGAGCATCTCGTCCGCCTCGGTGGGGCCCCAGGTGCCCGCCGCGTACTGGGCGGGCTTGCCGTGGGCGTCCCAGTACTTCTCGATCGGGTCGAGGATCTGCCAGGAGAGCTCGACCTCCTGGTGGCGCGGGAACAGGTTGGCGTCGCCGAGCAGCACGTCGAGGATGAGCCGCTCGTACGCCTCCGGGCTGGACTCGGTGAAGGACTCGCCGTAGGCGAAGTCCATCGTGACGTCCCGGACCTCGAAGGAGGTGCCCGGCACCTTGGAGCCGAACCGCACCGTCACGCCCTCGTCCGGCTGGACCCGGATGACCAGGGCGTTCTGCCCCAGCTCCTCGGTCGCGTAGGAGTCGAACGGCAGGTACGGGGCGCGCTGGAAGACCACCGCGATCTCGGTGACCCGGCGGCCCAGCCGCTTGCCGGTGCGCAGGTAGAACGGGACGCCCGCCCAGCGGCGGTTGTTGATCTCCAGCTTGATGGCCGCGTAGGTGTCGGTCTTGGAGTCCGGGTTGATGCCGTCCTCGTCCAGGTAGCCGACCACCTCCTCGCCGCCCTGCCAGCCGGCCGCGTACTGGCCGCGCACGGTGTGCCGGCCGAGGTCGGCCGGGAGCTTGACGGCGCTGAGCACCTTGAGCTTCTCGGCCACCAGCGCCTTCGGGTGGAAGGACGCCGGCTCCTCGATGGCGGTGAGCGCCATCAGCTGGAGCAGGTGGTTCTGGATGACGTCACGGGCGGAGCCGATGCCGTCGTAGTAGCCGGCCCGGCCGCCGATGCCGATGTCCTCGGCCATGGTGATCTGCACGTGGTCGACGTACGACCGGTTCCAGATCGGCTCGAACATCTGGTTGGCGAAGCGCAGCGCCAGGATGTTCTGGACCGTCTCCTTGCCCAGGTAGTGGTCGATCCGGAAGACCTCGTCGCGCGGGAAGACCTCGTGGACGACCTTGTTGAGCTCCTGGGCGCTCTCCAGGTCGTGGCCGAAGGGCTTCTCGATGACGGCGCGGCGCCAGGAGCCCTGCGGCGGGTCGGCCAGGCCGTGCTTCTTGAGCTGCTGGACGACCGTGGGGAAGAACTTCGGCGGGACGGACAGGTAGAAGGCGAAGTTGCCGCCGGTGCCCTGGGCCTTGTCCAGCTCCTCGATGGTCTCGCGGAGCTTGTCGAAGGCCTCGTCGTCGTCGAAGGTGCCCTGGACGAAGCGCATGCCCTTGGCGAGCTGCTGCCAGACCTCCTCCCGGAACTGGGTCCGGGCGTGCTCCTTGACCGCGTCGTGGACCTCCTTGGCGAAGTCCTCGTCCTCCCACTCGCGGCGGGCGAAGCCCACCAGGGAGAAGCCCGGCGGCAGCAGACCCCGGTTGGCCAGGTCGTAGATGGCCGGCATCAGCTTCTTGCGGGACAGGTCGCCGGTGACCCCGAAGATGACCAGGCCGGACGGCCCCGCGATGCGCGGGAGCCGCCGGTCGGAGGGGTCACGAAGCGGGTTGACGGGGGTGGCCGGGAGGTCGTCCGCGTCCGATTCCGACGTCAACTCGGGGAAATCAGTGCTCACTTGGTGTGCTCCGCTTTCGTGCGCTGGCTGTGTGAGCGGGGGTTCACTTCTCGTTGGCGAATGCGGCCAGCGAGGCGGTGACGGTGTCGAGCAGCTCCTGCCAGGACTGCTCGAACTTCTGCACGCCCTCGTCCTCCAGCACCTGGACGACGTCGTCGTAGTCCACGCCGGCGGCCGCGATGGCGTCCAGGACGGCCTTGGCGTCGGCGTAGTTGGGGACGATGGTGTTGCCGGTGACCACGCCGTGGTCGCCGGTGGCGTCCAGGGTGGCCTCGGGCATGGTGTTGACGGTGCCCGGGGCGACCAGCTCGGTGACGTACAGGGTGTCCGGCAGGGCCGGGTCCTTGACGCCGGTCGAGGCCCACAGCGGGCGCTGCGGCTTGGCGCCGGCGTCCTCCAGGGCCTTCCAGCGGGCGCTGCCGGCGGTCCTGCCGTCGACCGAGCCGAAGACCTCCTCGTACGCCTGGTAGGCGAGGCGGGCGTTGGCCAGCGCGGCCTTGGAGCGCAGGTCCTTGGCGTCGCCGCCGATCTTGTCCAGGCGCTTGTCGATCTCGGTGTCCACGCGGGACACGAAGAAGGAGGCCACCGACTCGATCTGGGAGAGGTCCAGGCCCTTGGCCTTGGCGGCCTCCAGGCCGGTCAGGTAGGCGTCGATGACGGCCTTGTAGCGCTCCAGCGAGAAGATCAGCGTGACGTTGACGCTGATGCCCAGGCCGATGACCGCGGCGATGGCCGGCAGGCCGGCCTGGGTGGCGGGGATCTTGATCAGGACGTTCGGGCGGTCGACCAGCCACCACAGCTGCTTGGCCTCGGCCACGGTCGGGGCGGTCTCGTGCGCCAGACGCGGGTCGACCTCGATGGAGACCCGGCCGTCACGGCCGTTGGAGGCGTCGTAGACCGGGCGCAGCACGTCCGCGGCGTCGCGCACGTCCGAGGTGGTGATCATGCGGATCGCCTCGTCGGTGGTGACCCCGCGGACGGCGAGGTCGCGCAGCTGGCCGTCGTAGGAGCTGTCGCCGCTGCCGGCGATGGCCTTCTGGAAGATGGTCGGGTTGGTGGTGACACCCACCACGTGCTTGTTCTGCACCAGCTCGGCCAGGTTGCCGGAGTTCAGCCGCGCGCGGCTGAGGTCGTCCAGCCAGATCGCAACGCCTTCGTCGCTGAGGCGCTTCAGTGCGTCAGTCATGGTGCTTCAGTCCTTCGTCTTCTTCTGCTTCGTGGGGTAGTCAGAGGGGCCGGGCCGTCGACGTGCGGGTCTCGGGCCCGGCCGCGGGAACTGCTAGCGGTTGACGGCTTCGAGGGAGCGCAGGGCGTTGTGCGCCTCGGCGACGACGCGCTCGGAGGTCAGGCCGAACTCCTCGAACAGCACCTGGTAGTCGGCGGAGGCACCGAAGTGCTCCAGCGAGACGATCCGGCCGTGGTCGCCGACCAGCTCGCGCCAGCCCTGGGCGATGCCGGCCTCGACCGAGACGCGGGCCTTGACCGACGGCGGCAGCACGCTGTCGCGGTAGGCCTGGTCCTGCTCCTGGAACCACTCGAAGGACGGGACCGAGACCACGCGGGTCGCGATGCCCTCGGCCTCCAGGACCTCGCGGGCCTTGACGGCCAGCTGGACCTCGGAGCCGGTGCCCAGCAGAATCACCTGCGGGTCGCCGTTGCCGGCCTCGGCCAGCACGTAGGCGCCCTTGGCGGTGCCCTCGGCGGAGGCGAAGACCTCGCGGTCGAAGGTCGGGACGTTCTGGCGGGTGAGCGCGAGGCCGACCGGGCCGGGGTGGCTGGTCTGGCGCTCGATCACGGTGCGCCAGGCGACGGCCGTCTCGTTGGCGTCGGCCGGGCGGACCATGGCCAGGCCCGGGATGGCGCGCAGCGAGGCCATGTGCTCCACCGGCTGGTGGGTCGGGCCGTCCTCGCCGAGGCCGATCGAGTCGTGCGTCCAGACGTAGGTGACCGGCAGCTTCATCAGCGCGGCCAGGCGCACGGCCGGGCGCATGTAGTCGGCGAAGACCAGGAAGGTGCCGCCGTACACGCGGGTCCTGCCGTGCAGGGCGATGCCGTTCATGGTCGAGCCCATGGCGTGCTCGCGGATGCCGAAGTGGATCGTCCGGCCGTACGGGCTCGCCGACTTCAGCGGGTTGCCCTCGGGGAGGAAGGAGCTGTCCTCGTCGATGGTGGTGAGGTTGGACTCCGCGAGGTCGGCCGAGCCGCCCCACAGCTCCGGGATCACCGCGCCGAGCGCCTTGAGGGTCTCGCCGGAGGCCTTGCGGGTGGCGACGTCCTTGCCGGCCGGGAAGGAGGGGACGGCCTTCTTCCAGCCCTCGGGCAGCTCGCCGGCCTGGATGCGGTCGAACTCGGCGGCCCGGTGGGCGTTCGCGGCGCGCCAGGCGTCGAAGCCCTGCTGCCACTGGTCGCGGGCGGCCTTGCCCCGCTTGATGACCTGACGGGCGTGCTCGATGACCTGGTCGCTGACCTCGAAGGTCTTCTCCGGGTCGAAGCCCAGGACCTTCTTGGTGGCGGCGATCTCGGCGGCACCGAGCGCGGAGCCGTGCGCCTTGGCGGTGTTCTGGGCGTCCGGGGCCGGCCAGGCGATGATCGTGCGCATCGCGATCAGCGACGGGCGGGAGGTCTCGGCCTTGGCGGCGGCCAGCGCACCGGCGAGGGCCTCGACGTCGATGTCGCCGTTGGCCTTCGGGGTGACCCGCTGGACGTCCCAGCCGTACGCCTCGTAACGCTTGAGGACGTCCTCGGAGAAGGCGGTCTCGGTGTCGCCCTCGATCGAGATGTGGTTGTCGTCGTACAGGGCGACCAGGTTGCCCAGCTTCTGGTGGCCGGCCAGCGAGGAGGCCTCGGCCGAGATGCCCTCCTCCAGGTCGCCGTCGGAGACGATGGCCCAGACGGTGTGGTCGAAGGGGGACTCGCCGGCCGCCGCCTCCGGGTCGAACAGGCCGCGCTCGTAACGGGCGGCCATCGCCATGCCGACCGCGTTGGCGATGCCCTGGCCGAGCGGTCCGGTGGTGGTCTCCACGCCCGCGGTGTGGCCGTGCTCCGGGTGGCCCGGGGTGCGGCTGCCGGCCACGCGGAAGGCCTTGAGGTCGTCCAGCTCCAGGCCGTAGCCCGAGAAGTACAGCTGGGTGTAGAGCGTCAGGCTGGTGTGCCCGGGGGAGAGGACGAAGCGGTCGCGGCCGACCCAGGCCGGGTCGGTCGGGTCGTGGCGCAGGAAGCGCTGGAAGATCAGGTAGGCCGCGGGGGCCAGCGACATGGCCGTCCCGGGGTGCCCGTTACCGACCTTCTGGACAGCGTCCATCGCCAGGACCCGCGCCGTGTCAACCGTGCGCTCGTCCAGGTCGCTCCACTCGAATGCGTTCTTCGGCGCAGTGCTCACCCTGTCTCAGGGCTCCTTCCATTGTGAAGAGTGACCCCGTGAATGGGGACCGGGTCGGCCACGGCGCTGTGGTCCCGACTGTGGATGGTGCCGGTCACGGAGGGTAGATCCCGCTTCTGCGTGCGAGCCTACCGTCCGGGCCGGGGCTCACCCTCCGTGCCGGGACAACCGGGATTTCCGCATGGTGATTCCCACTAGGGCGTTCTGATCCCTTTCGTCCCAGGCTCTCCCGATTCGGCTGGGCGCGCCGCCCGGGTGGTCAAGGCGGGTTGCGGGGACGCGGCGGAGGCGCTTCGTGGCTTCACCCAGTCGGTTGACCCGGGGGAGGGCCGTCCGCCCCGCCGGGGGACCCCGGAGCCGGTTGGGATGTATGGAGCGTCTATGGTGTCGTGGTACGCGCAGAGCGGACGATTCGGGACCCTTCGTTCCTGTGGACGCCTGCGAAGTTTCATCTTCAGTTGGGGTGTTAGTGACCGCCGTCGAAACCCGTCCCGCCGGGGTCACCGGGGCGACTCCTGCGCACCGGCCCATCGGGGCCCGTGTCGGCGCCTTCGTCGCACTGACCAAGCCGCGGATCATCGAGCTGCTGCTGATGAGCACCGTGCCGGTGATGTTCCTCGCCCAACAGGGCGTGCCGAACATGCTGCTGGTGCTCAAGGTCGTGGTCGGCGGCTACCTGTCGGCGGGCGGCGCCAACGCCCTCAACATGTACATCGACCGCGACATCGACGCGCTGATGACCCGCACCGAGCGGCGGCCGATCGTCACCGGGATGGTGTCCCCGCGCGAGGCGCTGGTCTTCGGCATCGTGCTCGGCGTCCTCTCCACCCTGCTGCTCGGCTTCGGGGTCAACTGGCTCTCCGCCGGACTCGCGCTCGGCGCGCTGCTGTTCTACGTGTTCGTCTACACGCTGGGGCTCAAGCGGCGCACCTCGCAGAACATCGTCTGGGGCGGCATCGCCGGCTGCATGCCGGTGCTGATCGGCTGGTCCTCGGTGACCGACTCGGTGTCCTGGGCGGCGGTCGCGCTGTTCCTGGTGGTCTTCTTCTGGACCCCGCCGCACACCTGGGTGCTGTCGATGAAGGTGCGCGACGACTACGAGCGGGCCGGCGTGCCGATGCTCCCGGTCGTCAAGGGCAACGTGGCCGTCGGCAAGCAGGTCGTCGCCTACTCCTGGGTGATGGTCGCGGTCTCGCTGGCCGTCTGGCCGCTCGGGCACATGAGCTGGCTGTACCCCGTCGCCGCGGTGCTGCTCGGCGGGTTCTGGCTGCGCGAGGCGCACGCGCTGTACGGGCGGGCCAAGGCCGGGATCGTGGGCGCCAAGCTCAAGGAGATGCGGCTGTTCCACTGGTCGATCACCTACCTGTCGCTGCTGTTCGTGGTGTGCGCGATCGACCCGTTCGTGAAGTAAGGCCCCCGTTTCTGGTTGCGCGAAGAGCCCCGGTCCTGGTGGACCGGGGCTCTTCGCGTTGTCTTCGTGTCGTCACCGGGCCGGTAGCTCGGAGGGGCCGACGTGGTCGTCCAGCCAGTCCTTGAGGGGCTGGGAGGCGCGCAGGAAGGCGGCGATCCGGGTGTGGGCGGTGCGGGTGCCGAGCCACTTCGCGGGCTCCCACTCCTGCCAGGCCACCAGGCCCTTGTGGCGCAGCAGCCCGATCCGCGGGTGGTCCTTCGGGTAGCCGCGCGGGGCGGACTTGAGGGAGTCCCGGCCGTGGACCTGCGGGCCGTCCTTCTCCACCCGGGCGATCACCCGCTCCAGCTCGGCGCCGCTGACGTCCTCCGCGACGGCGGCGCGGTAGCGGTCCAGCTGGTCCGGGGCGAGCTGGTACATCCCGTTGCCGCAGGCCAGGCCGTCCGCGGAGAGCTGGACGTAGCCGCCGGCCTCCAGGTGCGCGCCGATGTGCGTCTTGTACGGGGACTTGTCGGCGCTGAAGCGGACGTCCCGGTTGGGGCGGAAGATCTTCCCCGGCCCGAACTCCGGCTCCAGCTCGGCGAGCAGCAGCTCCATCGGGGCCCGTACGGCTTCGTCGTACTGCGCCTTGTGGGCCTGCCAGAAGGTCTTGGAGTTGTCGGCCTCGAGGTGCTCGTAGAAGTCCAGCGCCTCGGCCGGCCAGCCTGTGAACGTCATGTTCCGAGTATGTGGCCCGGTGCACAGGGCGCTCCCGTCGCCAGCGCCTCTACCGGTGGGTAGCATGCGGGCATGAGCAGCGCAGAGACCGCCACCGCCGCCACGCCGGACGCCCGCACCGAGCGCCGCGCCAAGCGCATCGCCAAGCACCTCACCAGCTTCGCCCAGCAGCACGGCGGCAGCGCCGACGCGGTCGTCGAGTACGTCGGCGGCGTGGCCACCCGCATCGTCGTGGTCGGCGCGGACGGCGCCTGGGGCGACCAGGTCGCCCCCACCTACGCCGTCGGCCGCCGCGCCGCCGAACTGGCCGGGCTCACCCTGCACGAGAACTTCGAGGGCGAGCTGGGCCTCAAGGTCAAGACCGGCCCGTACGAGTGGAAGCGCATGGCGGGCATCCAGCTCGGCGGCTGAGTCTTCGAGTGTGGTGACGGCCCGGCTCCCCACGTGGGGAGCCGGGCCGTCGTGTTCAGCGTGTTCAGATGGGGAGGTTCCAGCCCGGGCCGTCCTCCTGGCCGATCCAGACGCGCTGGCCTGAGCCCGAGACGGTGATCCCGAAGCCCTCCTGGTGTGGCTCGCCGGCCCGCTGCCAGGCTTCGACCGCGCTTTCCACCTGGTCCCAGAGCCGGAGCGGGCCGCGCTGGATCACGCTCCACCCGCCGACCGGGTCGGGCGCGGTCCGGGCCTGGGAGCCGGTGGCCACGTCGGAGAGGATCTGGTGTCCGCCGGCTCCCATCCGCTCGGCCGAGGGCGCTGCGAGCTGTGCGACCCAGCTGCCCGTCCAGGTGCCGATGATCTCGGGGTCGATCCTGGTCGGGCGTTCGTCTCCGGGGAGCAGGGACAGGCTCTGGCGGGGCGGCCGGTCGTGGGGGCGGGCCATCATGAAGCTGGTGTAGCCGGGCAGGAAGCGGCCGGTGGCCTCACCGGGGGCGGTCACGGTGAGGAGGGCGAGGCCGAACCCGAAGGACCAGCCCGACAGCGTGACCAGGATCCGGCCACCGGGCTTCACCTGGTGCAGCCACGGGGGTGGGACGTAGCGGACCGCGCAGGTGGCGATCAGTCGGTCGTAGTCACCGTCTTCCGGGTCGCCGAGCAGTCCGTCGCCGATGACCAGCCGGGGCGCGTAGCCCGCTGCGGCGATGGCCGTAGCCGCGGCCGCGCCCACCGTCGGGTCGTACTCGACGCTGGTGATGGCGGTGTCCCCGAGGCGGTGCGCGCCGAGGGCGGTCGAGTAGCCGGTACCGGTGCCGATCTCCAGCACCCGGTGGCCGGGCTCGACGCCGAGTTGGTGCCACATGCGCAGGACGAGGGACGGCAGGGTGGACGAGGAGGACGGGGTGCCGGTCGCGGTCCCGTCGGGCACGTCCTCGGGACGGGTCCGCCCGTCGAGCTGGGTGACCAGCGTTTCGTTGCGGTAGACGTGCTCCAGCCATCCGGGTTTGTGCTGGTGGACGGGGCGGTAGGCGGTCGGGTTGCTTCCCGGGACCGGCACGAAGAACGACCCGACGAACAGCTCCCGGGGGACGATTCGGGCGGCGTCCTCCCAGGCCGGGTCGGTGATCTTGTCCTCCCCGGTCAGGCTGTCCACGAGGGCTGCGCGGAGCTGCGCCGATGTGCTCATGAGTCGGGACCTCTCTCCAGCTGGTCGGCAATGGCCTGGGCGATCGCGGCAGTGGTCTCGGCGGGCTGCCACGCCCACTGGCCGTTGGGGTTGCACTCCAGGAAACTCCAGTCGCCGTGGGCGGTCACGGCGAAGTCGAACGCACCGAAGGCCAGGCGGAGTTCGGCGAGGTAGCCGGTGATCGCGCGAGCGACCGGCTCGGGTACCTCGATCGGTGCGCACGTCATCAGGTCCTGTTGGTGGCGCCAGTCGAGATCCGGGCTGTCGATCCGGACCGCGAACAGTCTGTCGCCAACGGCGGTGACCCGTGCGTCGAAGGCCTTGTCCACCTTGGCCTGGAACAGGTGCGGGCAGACGGACACGGCGTCGGTGATGTCGGTGGGGTCGACTTCCCGTACCCACACGGTCCGTGCGGTGCCGTCCCCGGCGCGGAAGCGGCTGTCCCACAGCGGTTTGTAGACGGCTCCACCGGGATGGTCGGTGCAGAACCGGAGTGCTTCGGCGGGGTCGATGGTGATGACCGTGTCCGGGACCAGGAACCCCGCCCGGCTCGCCACGGCGAGCTGGGCGGGCTTGTACTCCGCATCGCGGATGCGCCACGGGTGATTGACGTAATGGGCTCCGGGGAGCGATGCGAGGATGCCGCCGACGCCCCAGAACGCCTGTGAGCCGGCGAACTTCGCCGTGTGCTCGTCCAGCCCCGGGGGTGCCTCGTAGGGCGAGGGGCGGCGGACCCAGACCGACCGCACCCGGGTGAGGTCGAGCTCCCGGCTCGGCGTGCGGAGAACGCCCCGCTGCTCGCCCGTGCGGTACTGGGCGGTCAGCAGGGCACCTTCGAGCAGATCGGCACCGGGGTCGACCCGGACGACCGGGACCCTGCGTTCGGCCAGGATGCGGAGCACTACGTCGGCTGTCACGTCGTAGGCGTTGGTCAGGACCAGGACGGCGGCCCGGTGCCGATCCGGTGTCATGTCAGCCCGTTCCCTGGTCCTGGTCGTTCGCGGGCATGCTGTCCATGTCGGTTGGCGCGTTCTGCTGCCCGCTCTGGCCGTCGCCGCCGCCCGTGCTCGTGGGCGTGCTGGTCTCGGTGCTGGTGCCGTGCGCACCCATCTCGACCGTGTGGCCGTGCTCGTCCATGAACACGGCGATCTGCGTCTCGGGATCGATCACGGGCGTGAGGGCCGGGATCGAGCTGGACCCGGGGTACGGCCCCATGCGGGTGGTGCCCCACGGTGCGGTGGTCATCTGGACAGTTCCTCCTTGGGCATTGGTGATTGAGGGCGAGAACAGCAACTCGGCAGGCCTGCCGAGTTGCTGGGCGAGCCCGGCCGCGGCCGCCGGGGGGGGGGGCGGGCGGGCGGGGGGGGGGGGCGGGCGCCGAGGAAGCATTGCCCGCGCCAGGAAGGGAGCCCCCCGTCCCCCGCAACCCCCCCACGACACCCCACCCCCGGGGGGTGGGTGTTCTTTTTTTTATTGCACTTGGGTGTGTTGGGGTTGGGGGGCCCCCCCCCCGCCGCCGGCCCGCCCGGGGGGGGGGGGGCCCCCCCCCGGCCGCGCCGCCGGGTCGGCGGCGCGGACGGGAGTTCAGTGGGCGCGGTTGATCAGGATCAGGGCCGCGGCGATGACGTGCAGCCCGGCTGCCGCGGACACCCCGTAGGCAGCCCAGACCCGGGTGGGGTCGGGCGTCGGGGGAGCATCGGTGGAATCGGAACTCGGCTCGGGAGGTGGCGAGTTCACCGGGGGCTCGGGGTGGGCGTCGCGAGGTCGGCGTGGACGACCTTGCCGAACGGGAGGGGCGTGACGCCCCAGCGGCCGTGGGTGAGTCGGTGGACCATCGCCAGACCCCGGCCGGAGGTGGCGTCGGGGCCGGCCTGGACCATCACGGGCATCGAGCGGGACCCGTCACCGACGAGGATGCGGACGGTCCGGTCGGTGGGGCGGCGGACGCCGACGAACATGCGGGTCCGGCAGCAGGTCTCGACCGCATTGGTGGCCAGTTCGCTGACGATGACGACGGCGTCGTCCACCAGGTCGTCCAGCCCCCATTCCCGCAGCTTCGTGCGCACGAAGCGCCGGGCGGCGCCCACTGATTCGGGCCGGTACGGCAGGCAGATGGTCGCCAGTCCGGCGGACGAGTGGACGCTCGCATCCGGTCCCCGTTGGAGCAGGGCGTCGCCTCTCACAACGTTCGAGAGGAGGTTCATCGGCGCTTCTCCTTGGCGTGGCGATCTCGTTACGGAGAGCATCGCCGCAAGGGAAGGGCTGGACTATCACTCCCTGGTGATAGTCCAGCCTCAGAGAGTGATGATCAGATTCCGGCCCAGTGCGCCAGGTGCGCGAGAGTGTCCGGTGTCGAGCGGCGGGCTGAGACGAGCCCGGTAACCGTCTCCCGCACCATTGGGTGGTAGCGCATCTGCTGTGGCGCCAGCTCCCTTGCGCGCTGCAGCGACTTCAGCGAGGCCTCCGAGCGGCCGATCCACAACTGTGCCCGTGCCACCTCTGCGATGTGTGCGGCAGCCCGCGAGGCGGGCCACTCCGCAGGGATCTGGACCTGCTCGGCGGCTCGGACGGCTTCTGCGTACCGGTACTGCTCGGCCAGGGTCGCAACTTGGTGGACGGCGACGTTCGTCGGTCCGAACGAGAGCCAGTGCACTCGCATGGCCTCGCCGGTCACCTCGGCGATTCGCCCGGCGTCCGCGATGTGTTCGGCTGCCGTGTCGCCGTCCCCGGATCGCGCGGCCAACATGGCTGCGCCGAGGTGTAGTTGCCCGACCGCCACATCCCGGGGCCGACTGTGGTCGGCTTGTTCGAGGGTGCCCATGCCGACTCCTACGAGTCGCTTCCCGATGTCGTACTGGCCTGCTCGAAGGTAGACCAGCGACCGCAGGTACTGGCGGACTCCGGCAACCACCGGGTCGGATGCGCGCTCGGCCGCCCAGGCCATGCGGTCCAAGGCCACGACGCAAAGATCGCTGTAGCCCAACTTCGTGGTGATGTCGTAAGCCGTGCGGTAGGTGCTTGCCAGCACCTGCCATGCCTTCTCGGAAGGTGCCGTGTGTGCGGCCGTGGTGGCCTCGATCATCAGAGCTGGAAGGGTTCGGGCGGCGTCCTTGATACGGGTCTCGCGGATCTGGGCGCACAATTGCTCCGAGGCGGAGTGCAGTTCGCCCATCGAGCGCGGGGCAACCTCGGGATCGGCGCCGAGGTCGTACAGATCGAGTGCTTCGCGGATCGGCTGGATCAGGACGTCGAGTTCGTCCTGTTGCAACTCGGTCACGTACGGCTGACCGGTGAGATCGACGGTTTGGACGAACAGCGCCCGGGCGACGGCAGCGATTACCGCGGGTGTGGCCGGCTTGGCCCCCTGTTCGACCTTGGTCAGCATGCTGTAGGAGATATGGGCACGAGCGGCGAGTTCCCGCTGGGTCAGGTGGCGGAGCTTGCGGTACTGGGCGATGCGCTCGCCCGTGTGCTCGGAGATGTGCCTGGGCATACTGGTACTCCGTTCGTAGCAGCCACTCGGACGATACTCGCCGAAGGTGGCGGGTTGTGTTCCTACGAACAGGAGTTCAGGTTTTGACCGAGCACGCTGAGCCTTTCCTCTATGTCGTCGTCTGCGCCTCGGGAATCGCTGATGGCGTGGGCGAACTGATCACCGCTGCCCACGCGGAGGGGTGGAGCGTCGGGGTGATCGCCACTCCGAACACGCTTCCCTTCCTGGACCAGGAAGCCATCGAGGCCCAGACCGGCTATCCGATCCGCTCGGCCTGGCGCACACCCGGCAGTTCCCGGCCGCTGCCAGGGGCCGATGCCATCGCGGTCGTCTCCGCCACCTTCAACACGATCAACAAGTGGGCCCTCGGAATCACCGACACACTCGCGCTGGGCATCCTCTGCGAGGCGTACGGGCTCGGCATTCCCGTCGCCGTCCAGCCCTACGTCAACTCGGCCTTGGCCGCTCACCCGGCCTACTCGGAGAGCCTGTCCCGGCTGCGGTCGATGGGTGTCCTGATCGGCGACGCCGTGCCGCACAAACCCAAGTCCGGCGGGGCGCGCGACGAGTACAGCTGGGCCCATGTGCTCGACCTGCTCAGGCCTGCTCTCGGAAGCGTTTCCGAACGGACTACGTGACGTTCATGGGCAGGGGAGGCGTGATGGTGGCGGTTCGGCTGTTGGATGGTGAGCAAGCGGCCGAGCTGGAGGGCCGGTTGAAGGCGGTGTTCGCGGAGGCGTTCGCGGAGGCCCCCTACGGCGATGGGCCGGTTGACGTGGAGCGGGCGTTTCGCCGGTTCCGCTCGCAGGCGCGTCGGCGGGGGTTCCGGGCGGCGATCGCCTTCGACGGTGACACCGTCGTGGGCATGGCGTACGGCTACCCGCTGTCGGCGGACAGCGGATGGTGGGACGCCCTGATCGATCCCGTGTCCGAGGATCTCCGGTGTGAAGACGGCAACCGCACGTTCGGCCTCTTCGAGCTGGCGGTCCGACCCGGGTGGCGCCGCCAGGGCGTCGCCACCCGCATGCATCGCGTCCTCATCGAGGGCATCGACAATGCCCGGGTGATGCTGAACTCCCGAGCAGAGGCGACTGCGGCCCAGGCGTCCTACCGAGCGTGGGGCTACAGGCGCGTCGGGGCGGCGATCCCTTGGGAGGGCGCGGCCCGGCATGACGTGATGGTCCTCGAACTGACCCGCCCGGCGGCGCGAAGGTGACGCCGCTCCACTCTGTTTCCGTTGCGGGGGTGGTGGTGCGGGAGGACGGGCGGGTGTTGGCGATCCGGCGGGCTGACAACGGGGCGTGGGAGCCGCCGGGTGGCGTGCTGGAGTTGGATGAGGGCATCGAGGACGGAGTGTGCCGGGAGGTCTACGAGGAGACCGGGATCCATGCTGGTGTGGAGCGGCTGACCGGGGTCTACAAGAACCTGCGGCGAGGGGTTGTCGCGCTCGTCTTTCGCTGTCGGCCTGAGGGCGGAGAAGTGCAGCTCTCGGATGAATCGATTGAAGTCGGCTGGCTCACGGCGGACGAGGTATCCGAGCGCGTGGCAGAGGCCTATGCCGTGCGTGTCCTGGACGCGCTTCGAGAGGATTCGGCACCGAGCATCCGTACGCACGATGGACGGCGGCTGTTGTGACACAGCGACGGCCCCCATCCGAACTCGGATGGGGGCCGTCGCGACGGTGCTCAGACTGCGGCGGCCTGGGGGGCCTGGGTGGGGAGTTCGGTGAGCTTCTCCTCTACCTCGCGGGTGCGGAGGGCGAGGGGGATGCGGAGGGCGGCGATCCACGTCAGGCTTGCGCCCAACATGTGCAGGCCGACCATGAGTTCCGGCGCGTCGGTGAAGTACTGGATGAAGCCGAGGACGCCCTGAAGGAGCAGGACGATCAGCAGTTCCCTGGTGCGGGCCTTGGCTGCGGGCGGGGCCTTCACGGCTGCGAAGACGAAGATCATCGCGATGGTGAGGCCGACCGAGACGAACGCGAAGTCGGCGTGGAACTGGGCCAACCTGTCGTAGTCGATCGGGATGCGGGGGACGATCTTGTTGTCCTGCGGGGTGCCCGGGTGGTGGCCGGCTCCGGTGACCAGGGTGCCTGCCGCGACCAGGAGGCCGACCACGGTGACCAGCACGTAGGAGAGCTGGTGGATGGGGCGGGCGACCGACAGTCGGGCCGGGCCGTCGCCTTCCTTCGACCGCTCCCACATCAGGAGGGCGACCCAGACGAGCGCCATCGCGGCGATCATGTGGAGCGCCACGGTGTACGGGTTGAGGCCCGTCAGCACCGTGATGCCGCCGAGGACCGCGTTGCTCATCACGATCCAGAACTGGGCCCAGCCGAGCTTGGTCATGCTGCGCCGCCAGGGGCGGTGGCAGCGCGCGGCGAGGATCGCCCAGCCGACGGCCGCGCTCAGCACGTACGTCAGCATCCGGTTGGTGAACTCGACGATGCCGTGGAAGCCCATCTCCGCGGTGGGCGTCAGGCTCTCGGCGGTGCAGCGGGGCCACGTCGTACAGCCGAGGCCGGAGGCGGTGAGCCGGACGGCGCCGCCGGTGACGACGATCACCACGCTCATCACCAGCGCGGCGAACGTGGCGCGCCGGACCATCGCGGCGGAGGGCTGCCAGCGCTCGGCGAGCAGGGAGAAGGGGTTCAGCACGCGCTCCATCGTAGGCGGCCTTACGGGCGATCTTGGGGCGGGGCGCGGGGTGCGGCCGCCGGTGATCAAACCGGACTGTTCGGACAAGGCGGTCAGTGGTCTTGACCATTCAACCGTTTGGCCGAAAGAGTGCGGATTGGTCCATACCTTTTTCGGGCCTCTCCCACTCCTCCCGCACAAGCGGAGACCCGCACATGCGCATATCCACCTCCGCCGCCGCGCTCGCGGTCGGCGGCTCGCTCGCACTCGCGAGCCTGATCGCCCCAGCTGCCCAGGCCGTCGGCACCACCGGCACCGATGAGCAGTGCCGCAGCCTCGGGGTCGCCAACCTCTACGGTGAGTTCATCGAGGGCGACGACACCCACACCCCCGACGCCGAGGGCGCCGTCGCCGTCGGCGGCAACGCGAACTTCACCGGCGGCTTCTCCGTCGGCCAGGAGCTCACCGCCGCCGAGGTCGACGCCCTGCCCGGCAAGAACGCACTGGTCGTCGCGGGCAGGATCACCGGCCACAACACCCAGGTGATGAAGGGCAACGGCGTCTACGGCTCCAAGGCCGACGGCGCCGTGGTCGAGGCCCACCAGGGCAAGATCACCCAGGGCGCCTCGCCGATCGACTTCAAGGCCGAGTTCGCCAAGCTGCGCGCCGCCTCCACCGCGCTGGCCGCCGTGCCGCAGACCGCCGGGGCGACCGTCCAGGCCGACGGCGGCAAGCTGACCTTCACCGGCGGCGACGCCACGTACAACAGCTTCACCGTCGACGCCGGGAAGCTCCAGGGCGCCAAGGGCGTCTACGTGAAGGTCCCGGTCGGCGCGGTGGCCGTCATCAACGTGACCGGCGGCTCGTACGACATGGCCGCGGCCGGGACCAGTGGCTTCTTCCTCTGGGACGCCGGGAAGTCGGACTTCGTGCTGGACGACAAGCTGCAGAGCGCGTCGAACGGGGCCGTCCGCTCCAAGCTGCTCTGGAACTTCCCGACCGCGACCAAGGTGACCAAGAAGGGCGACGCCGCCTGGGCCGGCTCCGTGCTGGCGCCGAACGCGGCCGTCTCGCTGAACACCCCGGGTGTCAACGGCCAGCCGCCGTCCGGCGGTGCGCCGATCAACGGCTCGGTGATCGCGGCCTCGCTGACCGGTACCTCCGGCGCGGAGACCCACCACTTCCCCTTCACCGGCTGCCTGCCCGGCACCACCGTGCCGACCACCCCGGCCACGCCGCCGGTCACCCCGCCGGTGACGCCGTCCGGCACGCCGACCACTCCGGTGACGCCGAGCGCCTCGACCGGCCCGTCCGGCTCCCCGAGCACCCCGGTGACCGGCAGGCCGAGCCCGAGCGGCTCGGCCAGTCCGTCCGCCTCCTCCTCGGCGGCCGTGCCGGGCGGTGCTTCGGCCAGCCCGTCCGCGTCCGCGAACGAGGGCGGCAACCTGGCGCACACCGGCTCCGGCCCGGTTCTGCCGCTGGCCATCGGCGGCGCCGTCGTCCTGGCGGCCGGTGGCGGGATCGTGGTCGCGGCCCGGCGCAAGGCCGCGAAGCGGGCCTGAGGGACCTGAGGGGTCCGAGGGGCCTTGAGGGGCCTGACAGGCCTGAGTGCTCCGACCGTTCGTCGACGTGTCGACAGGGCGCCCCCGGTGATTGAACCTGATCACCGGGGGCGCCGTTGTTCTGAAAGTGACCAAGTTCATTCAAGTGTGCCGAATTCGCGTTCTGCGAGGTGGCGGCTGTGATGGGCTGGTCGAGCACATCCAAGAACGCACGGACAGACGAAATCCGGTCGTACGGCGGGGTGTGGCGAGGTGCGGAAGTGCCGGTAGAGTCCCCCGGACATGTCGTAGTGGGCCACTGCGAACCACTTCAACCCGCCTGCTGCGTACGACCGTTCGGAGGGGAACAGGGTAATGGCGCGACAGCAGCGGCACATTCGGATGGGCGCGGCGGCACTCGCCGGTACGGCGGCGGCCGGAATTCTCCTGCCGCTGGCACTGGCCACCAACGCCTCGGCGCACGTGCCGACCTGGTCGGTGACCTGCGACAAGGTCGTGGTCGACCTGATCAACTACAGCCCCAAGGCCGACGTGAAGAACACCGTCAGCCTCACCATCGGTGACGAGAAGGTCGTGGACGCCCAGGGGTTCCCGGCGGAGTTCCACGGCAAGTACCCGGTGAAGGACCACGACGCCCCGATCGTCGCCCACCTGGTGGTCAAGACCACCGAGACCCCGGCGGAGAAGGGGTGGAACATCGACGAGACCAAGACCATCGCGCCGTGCCACACCCCGACCCCGACGCCCACCCCGACCCCCACCAAGACGCCCACCCCCACGCCGACCCCGACGCAGACGCCGACCGGCACCCCGTCGACGACGCCCACCCCGAGCGGGACCCCGTCGGCCACCCCGACCCCCACCCCCAGCCGGACGACCCCGGCCGCCCCGGCCCCGGCGCCCAGCACCAGCGCCCCGGCGCTGGCCCAGACCGGTGGCAATGACGCCACCCCGATGATCGCGGCGGCCGGCGGCGGCGTGCTGCTGGTCGGCGGCGCGCTCGTGCTGCTCGCCCGCAAGCGTCGCGGCGGCACCCAGGGCTGACCCCCGGTGACCGGCTAGAACACCTGACGCCCCCGACCTCGACAGGTCGGGGGCGTCAGGCGTTGACGGGGAGGCGGCCACTCCCGGTGGCCACTCCTGGCTGCTGCTCCGGGCGGCTACTCCCAGCGGAAGAACCGGGCGGCCGCGGCCAGCCCCAGGACGGCCCAGCCGGCCAGGATCCCGAGGTCCGACCAGGGCACCCCGGCGCCGTGCTGGAGCACCGAGCGCAGCCCGTCCGAGAGCGCCGAGATCGGCAGCAGCTCCAGCGCCGACCGCACGGCGTCCGGGAACCTGCTCAGCGGCACGATCACCCCGCCGGCCAGCAGCAGCAGGATGAACACCAGGTTGGCGGCGGCCAGGGTGGCCTCGGCCTTGAGGGTGCCGGCCATCAGCAGGCCGAGCCCGGAGAAGGCGGCGGTGCCGAGGACCAGCAGGGCGGCGACGGCCAACGGGTTGCCGTGCGGGGACCAGCCGAGGGCCAGGGCGATCACCGACAGCAGGGCGACCTGGAGGACCTCCGTCACCAGGACGCAGCCGGTCTTGGCGGTCAGCAGCGTCCAGCGCGGCAGCGGGCTGGCGCCGAGCCGCTTGAGCACGCCGTAGCGGCGCTCGAAGCCGGTGGCGATGGCCTGCCCGGTGAAGGCGGTCGACATCACGGCCAGGGCGAGCAGGCCGGGCGCCAGGAAGTCGACCCGCTTGCCGGGGCCCTCCACGGTGACGACGTCCACGGCGGAGAACAGCACCAGCAGCACGGTCGGGATGACCACGGTGAGCAGCAGCTGCTCACCGTTGCGCAGCAGCATCTTCGTCTCGAAGGCGGTCTGGGCGAGCAGCATCCGGCCGACGGGTGCGGCACCGGGCTTCGGCGCGTAGTCGGTCGTGGTGGTCACGAGCGGAGCTCCCGTCCGGTCAGGTCGAGGAAGACGTCTTCGAGGCTGCGGCGCTGTACGGCCAGCCGCTCGGGCAGGATGCCGGAGGCCGCGCACCAGCCGGTGACGGTGGCCAGCAGCCGGCTGGGGTCGAGGGGTGCCTCGACGCGGTAGCTGCCGGGGGCGGTCTCGGTGGCGGTGGCGCCGGCGGGCAGCTCCTTGAGCAGCGGGCCGAGGTCGAGGCCGGGCGGGCCGTCGAAGCGCAGGGCGTCCTCGGCGCCGCCGCGGCACAGCTCGGTCACGGTGCCGTCGGCGATGACCTTGCCGCGGTCGACGACGGCGACGCGGTCGGCGAGCTGTTCGGCCTCGTCCATGTGGTGGGTGGTGACGACCACGGTGACGCCGTCCCGGCGCAGGTCGCGGACCAGGTCCCAGGTGGCGCGGCGGGCCTGGGGGTCGAGGCCGGCGGTGGGCTCGTCCAGGAAGACCAGTTCGGGGCGGCCGACCACGGCCATCGCGAGGGCGAGCCGCTGCTGCTGGCCGCCGGAGAGCCGGCGGTAGGTGGTGCGGCCGCAGGAGCCGAGGCCGAGGCGCTCGACCAGGGCGTCCACGTCCAGCGGGTGGGCGTGCAGCTTGGCGGTGTGCCGGAGCATTTCGACGGCGCGCGCGCCCGCGTACACGCCCCCGGACTGGAGCATGACGCCGATCCGGGGCCGCAGGGCGGCGCTCTGGGCGACCGGGTCGAGGCCGAGGACGCGGACGGTGCCGGCGTCGGGGCGGCGGTAGCCCTCGCAGGTCTCGATGGTGGTGGTCTTCCCGGCGCCGTTGGGGCCGAGGACGGCGGTGATCGCGCCGGTCGCGATGGTCAGGTCGAGGCCGTCCACCGCGACCTTGTCGCCGTAGCGTTTGACCAGCCCGGAGACCTGGACCGCGGGTTCGGAATGCATACCGGCGAGTCTAAGAGGACCGAACACCCGGGCCGAACGCCCGGTCCGGAGACCGGCCTTGGTGATCATCGATGCAGGTCAGGTAAGGCTTACCTGCGTGACAGATGACACGAGTGAGGCCTGCATCACGGCTTGTCCTGCCGGAAGTAATTACGCAACACTGGTGTTGTGAAAAACATGCGCGAGCACACCCCGCAGCAGGAGGCCGAGTCGGCCCCCGGCTGCGACGTGCCCGTGACGGCCGCCGAGGTGCTGCTGGAGGGCCACCGGGCCACCAGGGACCGGGTCGCCCGGTCGATCCTGGACCACGGCCCCTCCTCCGCCGCCGACCTGGCGACCCGGCTCGGCCTCACCGCCGCCGCCGTCCGCCGCCACCTGGACGGCCTGGCCGCCGCCCGTCTGGTCGAGTCCCGCGAACAGCGGGTCTACGGCAGCCGGGGCCGGGGCCGCCCCGCCAAGGTCTTCGCCCTCACCGACGCCGGCCGGGACGCCTTCTACCAGGCGTACGACCAGCTCGCCGCCGACGCGCTGCGCTGGATCTCCGACGCGGTGGGCGGCGGCAAGGCGGGCGAGGAGGCGGTCGCCGCCTTCGCCCGCGCCCGGTTCGGCAAGCAGGGCGAGAAGTACCGGGAGACACTGCTGGGGGCCGAGGCGCAGGAGCGTCCGGAGGCCCTCGCCCAGGCGCTGAGCGCGGACGGGTACGCTGCCACGGTGCGGCGTGTCCCGTCGGCCGTGGCCAAGGCCCCGGCGGGCGCCCAGCTCTGCCAGCACCACTGCCCGGTCGCGCACATCGCCGAGCAGTTCCCGCAGCTCTGCGAGGCGGAGACCGAGGTCTTCTCCCAGCTCCTGGGCACCCATGTGCAACGGCTGGCCACCATCGCCCACGGCGACGGGGTCTGCACCACCTATGTGCCGGCACCCGGTGCCGCATCGTCGCCTGCCCAGCCCCCGGCGGGCCGCGGTTCCGATGCAGTGCCGACTGCCAGCACATGAAAACTCCGCGTCCACCGAAGATTCAGCGTCCGCGCGTTAGGAAGCTCGCATGACTGACACCGTTTCGCACCCCGAGCTCGAAGGCCTCGGCAATTACGAGTACGGCTGGGCCGACCCGGACGCCGCCGGCGCCGCGGCCAAGCGCGGGCTCAGCGAGGAGGTCGTCCGCGACATCTCGGCGAAGAAGAACGAGTCCGAGTGGATGCTGAACCTGCGGCTCAAGGGCCTCAAGCTGTTCGGCAAGAAGCCCATGCCGACCTGGGGCTCCGACCTCACCGGCATCGACTTCGACAACATCAAGTACTTCGTGCGCTCCACCGAGAAGCAGGCCGAGTCCTGGGAGGACCTGCCCGCGGACATCAAGGCCACCTACGACCGGCTGGGCATCCCGGAGGCGGAGAAGCAGCGCCTGGTCGCCGGTGTCGCCGCCCAGTACGAGTCCGAGGTCGTCTACCACCAGATCCGCGAGGACCTGGAGGAGCAGGGCGTCCTCTTCCTGGACACCGACACCGCGCTGCGCGAGCACCCGGAGATCTTCAAGGAGTACTTCGGCACCGTCATCCCGGCCGGCGACAACAAGTTCGCCGCGCTGAACACGGCGGTGTGGTCCGGCGGCTCGTTCATCTACGTGCCGAAGGGCGTGCACGTGGACATCCCGCTCCAGGCCTACTTCCGGATCAACACCGAGAACATGGGCCAGTTCGAGCGGACGCTGATCATCGTCGACGAGGACGCCTACGTCCACTACGTCGAGGGCTGCACCGCGCCGATCTACTCCTCCGACTCGCTGCACTCGGCGGTCGTCGAGATCATCGTCAAGAAGGGCGGCCGCTGCCGCTACACGACCATCCAGAACTGGTCGAACAACGTCTACAACCTGGTCACCAAGCGCGCCGTGGCGTACGAGGGCGCGACCATGGAGTGGGTCGACGGCAACATCGGCTCCAAGGTCACCATGAAGTACCCGGCCGTCTACCTGATGGGCGAGCACGCCAAGGGCGAGACCCTGTCGATCGCCTTCGCGGGCGAGGGCCAGCACCAGGACGCCGGCGCCAAGATGGTGCACATGGCGCCGAACACCTCCTCCAACATCGTCTCCAAGTCGGTGGCGCGCGGCGGCGGCCGGACCTCCTACCGCGGTCTGATCGAGATCGGTGAGGGCTCCAAGGGCGCCAAGTCCAACGTGCTGTGCGACGCGCTGCTGGTCGACACCATCTCCCGCTCGGACACCTACCCGTACGTGGACGTCCGCGAGGACGACGTGTCCATGGGCCACGAGGCGACCGTCTCCAAGGTCAGCGAGGACCAGCTGTTCTACCTGATGAGCCGGGGCATGACCGAGTTCGAGGCGATGGCGATGATCGTCCGCGGCTTCGTCGAGCCGATCGCGCGCGAGCTGCCGATGGAGTACGCGCTGGAGCTCAACCGGCTGATCGAGCTGCAGATGGAGGGCGCGGTCGGCTGACGACCGGCCGAACCGCCGCCATCCATCCGGATTTCCTGAGGAAGAGAGCACTACGAACAGCCATGGCTGACGTTCAGAACACCACCGGCTCCACCACCGCCGGTTCGATCGAGGTCGGTACCGCCGGCGCGGGCGAGCAGCTCGCCGGCCCCGGCACCGGCCGGACCAGCGTCCACCAGCCGATCGACGCGCGCGTCGCGGTCAAGCCGTCCTTCGACGTGAACGACTTCCCGGTGCCCACCGGCCGCGAGGAGGACTGGCGGTTCACCCCGCTGCACCGCCTCGCCGGCCTGCACGACGGCACCGCCGCCGCCGGTGAGCGGGGCGCGGACAAGGTCGAGTTCGCGCTGCCGGACGGCGTCACCGCCGAGACCGTCGGCCGCGACGACGCCCGGCTGGGCAAGGCCGGCACGCCGGTCGACCGGGTCGCCGCGCAGGCGTTCAGCGCGTTCGAGCAGGCCCTGGTGGTCACCGTCCCCAAGGACGCGGTGCTGACCGAGCCGGTCAGGATCGACGTGCGCGCCGAGGGCGGGGTCCGCTTCGCCCACGTGGTGATCGACGTCAAGCCGTTCGCCGAGGCCGTCGTGGTGCTCAACCACGAGGGCACCGGCACCCGGGCCGCCAACGTCGAGCTGCTGGTCGGCGACGGTGCCAAGCTCACCTTCGTCTCCGTCCAGGACTGGGACCGGGACGCCGTCCACGTCGCCCAGCAGAGCGCGCTGGTCGGCCGGGACGCCTCGTTCAAGTCCGTGGTCGTCACCTTCGGCGGCGACCTGGTGCGCCTCCACCCGCGGGTCAACTACGCGGCCCCCGGCGGCGAGGCCGAGCTGTTCGGCCTGTACTTCGCCGACGCCGGCCAGCACCTGGAGCACCGCCTGGTCATCGACCACGACACGCCGCACTGCCGGTCGAACGTGGCGTACAAGGGCGCGCTGCAGGGCCAGGACGCCCACGCGGTCTGGGTCGGCGACGTGCTGATCCGCGCCGCCGCGCTCGGCACCGACACCTACGAGCTCAACCGGAACCTGGTGCTCACCGACGGCGCCCGGGTCGACTCGATCCCGAACCTGGAGATCGAGACCGGCGAGATCGTCGGCGCCGGCCACGCCTCGGCGACCGGCCGCTTCGACGACGAGCAGCTGTTCTACCTGATGGCCCGCGGCATCCCGGCCGACGAGGCCCGCCGTCTGGTGGTCCGCGGCTTCTTCGCCGAGCTGCTCCAGCAGATCGGGGTCGCCGAGGTCCAGGAGCAGCTCCTGGTGAAGATCGACGCAGAGCTGGAAGCGGCGGTCTGATCCCGATGAGCTTCCTGCGTGCCTGCGCGCTGAGCGACCTCCAGGAGGACGTGCCCAAGCGCGTGGACCTCAACGGCGTGCCGGTCTCGGTCGTCCGCACCGACGAGGGGGTGTTCGCGATCAACGACACCTGCTCGCACGCGAACGTCTCGCTCTCGGAGGGCGAGGTCGAGAACTGCATGATCGAGTGCTGGCTGCACGGCTCCAGCTTCGACCTGCGCACCGGCAAGCCCTCCGGCCTGCCCGCCACCAAGCCGGTCGCTGTCTACCCCGTAAAGATCGAAGGGGACGATGTGCTCGTCTCCGTCAACCAGGAGTCCTGAGTACACATGGCAACCCTTGAAATCCGCGACCTGCACGTCTCCGTCGACGCCGAGAACGGCCCGCGCGAGATCCTGAAGGGCGTCGACCTGACCGTGAAGCAGGGCGAGACCCACGCCATCATGGGTCCGAACGGCTCCGGCAAGTCCACCCTGGCCTACTCGCTGGCCGGCCACCCGAAGTACACCGTCACCGGCGGCACCGTGCTGCTGGACGGCGAGGACGTCCTGGAGATGTCCGTCGACGAGCGCGCCAAGGCCGGCGTCTTCCTGGCCATGCAGTACCCGGTCGAGGTCCCCGGCGTCTCGGTCTCCAACTTCCTGCGCACCGCCGCCACCGCCGTCCGCGGCGAGGCCCCCAAGCTGCGGCTGTGGGTCAAGGAGGTCAAGGAGGCGATGGCCGCCCTGCAGATGGACCCGGCGTTCGCCGAGCGCAACGTCAACGAGGGCTTCTCCGGCGGTGAGAAGAAGCGCCACGAGATCCTCCAGCTGGAGCTCCTCAAGCCGAAGATCGCGATCCTCGACGAGACCGACTCCGGCCTGGACGTCGACGCGCTGCGCATCGTCTCCGAGGGCATCAACCGGGTCCGCTCCACCGGCGAGGTCGGCACCCTGCTGGTGACCCACTACACCCGCATCCTGCGGTACATCAAGCCCGACCACGTCCACGTCTTCGCGGGCGGCCGCATCGTCGAGTCCGGCGGCGCCGAGCTGGCCGACAAGCTGGAGAACGAGGGCTACGAGGCGTATGTGAAGGGGGGCGCTTCCGAGTGACCCACGCTTTTACGGGACTGCTGGACACCGACGCGATCCGCAAGGACTTCCCGGTCCTGCAGCGTCTGCTCCACGAGGACAAGCCGCTGGTCTACCTGGACAACGCGGCGACCTCGCAGAAGCCGCGCCAGGTGCTGGAGGCGCTGAACGGCTACTACGAGCGGCACAACGCCAACGTCCACCGCGGCGTGCACGTGCTCGCCGAGGAGGCCACGGCGCTGTACGAGGGCGCCCGCGACAAGGTCGCGGCCTTCGTCAACGCGCCGAGCCGCAACGAGGTGATCTTCACCAAGAACGCCTCCGAGTCGCTCAACCTCGTTGCCAACATGCTCGGTTGGGCCGACGAGCCGTACAAGGTCGACGCCGACTCCGAGATCGTGATCACGGAGATGGAGCACCACTCCAACATCGTCCCGTGGCAGCTGCTCTCGCAGCGCACCGGTGCGAAGCTCAAGTGGTTCGGGCTCACCGACGAGGGCCGGCTCGACCTGTCCGACATCGACGAGCTGATCACCGAGAAGACCAAGGTGGTCTCCTTCACCCTGGTCTCCAACCTGCTCGGCACCGTCAACCCGGTCGAGACGATCGTCCGCAAGGCCCAGTCGGTCGGCGCGCTGGTCGTCATCGACGCCTCGCAGGCCGCGCCGCACATGGTGCTCGACGTCCAGGCGCTGGAGGCCGACTTCGTCGCCTTCACCGGCCACAAGATGCTCGGCCCGACCGGCATCGGCGTGCTCTGGGGCCGCCAGGAGCTGCTGGAGGACCTCCCGCCGTTCCTCGGCGGCGGCGAGATGATCGAGACCGTCACCATGGGCTCGTCCACCTACGCCCCGGCGCCGCACAAGTTCGAGGCCGGCACCCCGCCGATCGCCCAGGCGGTCGGGCTCGGCGCGGCCATCGACTACCTGTCGGCCATCGGCATGGACAAGATCGCCGCGCACGAGCACGCGATCACCGAGTACGCGGTGGAGCGCCTGCTGGAGGTCCCCGACCTGCGGATCATCGGTCCGCGCACGGCCGTGGACCGCGGTGCCGCGATCTCCTTCACCCTCGGCGACATCCACCCGCACGACGTGGGCCAGGTGCTGGACGAGCAGGGCATCGCCGTGCGCGTCGGACACCACTGCGCGCGTCCGGTCTGCCTCCGGTACGGAATTCCGGCGACCACGCGGGCGTCGTTCTACCTGTACTCGACGCCGGGCGAGGTCGACGCACTGATCGACGGCCTGCACCACGTCCGGAACTTCTTCGGCTGACGGGACAGGGCAGGACGATCATGAAGCTCGACTCGATGTACCAGGACATCATCCTGGACCACTACCGCAACCCGAAGGGCAAGGGGCTGCGGGACGGCGACGCCGAGGTGCACCACGTCAACCCGACGTGCGGCGACGAGATCACCCTGCGGGTGAAGCTCGACGGCGCGACCGTCGCCGACGTCTCGTACGAGTCCCAGGGCTGCTCGATCAGCCAGGCCAGCGCCTCGGTGCTGAACGAGCTGGTCGTCGGCAAGACCGTCGGCGAGGCCCAGGCCGTCCAGGAGGCCTTCCTGGAGCTGATGCAGAGCAAGGGCCAGGGCGAGGGCGACGAGGAGGTGCTGGAGGACGCGGTCGCGTTCGCCGGCGTCTCCAAGTACCCGGCCCGGGTCAAGTGCGCGCTGCTCAGCTGGATGGCCTGGAAGGACGCCACCGCCCAGGCGCTCGCCAAGCACCCCGTTGTGAACGACTGAACCTGCAGAGGGAGGACAAGACCATGAGTGACGAGAGCACCACCGAGGCGCCCGCCGCCGACGCCACGGCCCCCGCTGCGGCTTCCGGTACGGCATCCGGCGCGGCTTCCAGTGCGGAGGAGCAGCCGAACGGTGTCGTCATCGTCGGCACCACCGCCGGGACCGTCTCGGTCGAGGACCTGACCGAGGCCCTGATGGACGTCGTCGACCCCGAACTGGGCATCGACGTCGTCAACCTGGGCCTCATCTACGGCATCCACATCGACGAGTCCGACGTGGCCACCATCGACATGACGCTCACCTCGGCGGCCTGCCCGCTGACCGACGTCATCGAGGACCAGGCCAAGACCGCCACCGACGGCCTGGTCCAGGACCTGCGGATCAACTGGGTCTGGATGCCGCCGTGGGGCCCGGACAAGATCACCGACGACGGCCGCGACCAGCTGCGGGCCCTGGGCTTCAACGTCTGAGGTCGTCCGTCGATCGTCGATCGTCAACCGCTGCCCGGGACTCCTTCGTGGAGTCCCGGGCAGTGGCGTCTCCGCCACCACCGGGTGAACACCCGCGCATCATCTGCTTCGTTGGGCAGTTCTACCGCCGTTCCCCACCGTCCACCCCCCCACCCGCCTGTCGGCGGGTGCCCACCCCGGCCCTCGCCGTGCGCCCGGCGGTCGCCGTTGTCGACGCGGCCCTCCAGCCACGCGTAGGCG